>JAFDKF010000193.1 GCA_019307135.1 Deltaproteobacteria bacterium | reverse complement strand
TTGATCGGCTGGTTCGGGCCTGTGTGACCACCCAAACCGTCACATACAACGAAATCATACGTCGACCCTCCGCCACCCGAATGAGTTTTGGCAGCTAAGTCAATAGGCATTTTATGCAATTCACAGGGAGTGCTGGAGAACTCCATTACTCCAACACTCCGTGAACGCTTACGTATTCCGATTCATGGAGTCATCTGCGGCCACCTGGAGGGTCTCGGCAGCTAAGAAGGCGCAATGGACATTATCTTCAGGAAGGCCACCGAGGACATGGAGGATCATTTCACCAGTGACATCTGCAACCCCTTTGGGCCCCTTTCCAATGGCCAATTCACAGGCGACTGAAGCGCACACCGCACTACAACCGCAGCCGTCTGTGGTAAAAGAGGCGTCTGAGACAACTTCCCCTTCAAAGCGCAGAAAGATCTCCATTGTATCTCCGCAGTTGCCAGTCACACGACCGTATCCTGCGGGACTTTCCATACGTCCCCTGAATCTTGGATTGCGCCACCGCTCATACACTTTTTCTCCATAGGTTTGAATGACCTCCTGATTTATCTCCTCCTGCAAGCGATCGGCAAACTCATCAAGTGAATGGCTCATCCTGCTTTAATCTCCCCCTTGTCTACGTTCCATGTATTTTTTGACAGAGACCTCAAAGACAACCGTACCGCCACCGGTGATCTCGCACGGGTCAAGGCACTGCACGTAGGCACAATCCGGGTCTGTGCCGGAAAGTCCCAAGTCTTTCGGATGAATTCCCTTGGAAAGTGCCACATAGTATGGCATGAGGCAGGCCAGTGAATGCATGCACACGGTGGCGCTGTGTGCAGTATCCAGGACATAGCCTTTTCTTATGACAATCGTATCGCCTGGCTTATAGACCGGGCAGGTTCCCTTTATCTCTTTGACCTTAACCACAAGATCCACAGGCTGATCCTCCAACCACATAGAATCGCTATGCGATTTTGGCATCCTTCATTTTCGCCACAAAGTAGTTTACACCTATTGACCAGGTTTCAGTGTTCAGTGTTCAGTGTTCAGGTTTGCGGCTTACGCCTTGAGAACAGTACAGGTCTTGCTTTTTCAGTTTCTGACACCTGACACCTGACACCAAAAAGTACGAACAAAAGAATTTATCTCTTGGCGCCCGCATTCTTGAAAAGTCTAAACCGAGGAATGAAAAATGCCACGATTTTATATCCATATCATAAAAGAGGGATATTGAGGAGGCTTTGATCGAAAAAACCAGGGCGGCTGTGTGGGGTTCCTGAAGAGCTGGTGGGTCACACATAATGTGCAGTTGCCCAGGGGGGGACCCACCAAAGTGGATGATTCTCGGGATGAAGCCCGTTGACATCTCACCAAGATTGGTATAGTTCCTCATATAAAATCGTTGCACGATTTTATATGATGGAGAAATTATATGCCTGAAAGAAAGGACACCCTGATGGTTCGGGCCAATGTGGAGATGACCGCCTCCTCCCTTCAAGCCATTGTTGAAAATGCCAAGAAGGTCTCCGGGGCAGACGAAAAAGGGGTTTATCGAGTTGACACGGCAGACAAGGTCAGTGAAATGATATCTCGGTTTCTCCTGGAGAATGACTTTGAGAGTTTTGTCAAGAATATCGACAACTACAGGCGATAACCCCACCCTTTGCAAGCCCGATGAAACGATACGTCATGAAATCCGCCTCCGGCGGACTCCGGCCCGAAGAGAATGCCTTTTCGATCCCCTATAAGGAGGCCCTAAACCCTGCCCAATACGATGCTGTGACCACCTTGGAGGGCCCCCTGCTGGTGATTGCAGGGGCTGGAAGCGGCAAGACCCGAACCCTCACATACCGGGTTGCCCGGCTGGTTGAAGAAGGAATTCCGCCGTCGGCTATCCTGTTGCTTACCTTTACGCGCAGGAGCGCCCAGGAGATGCTGCGAAGGGCCGCAGCACTCCTGGACCAGCGCTGCGAAAGGGTTGCTGGTGGGACGTTCCACTCCTTTGCCAACTTGACCCTGCGAAGGTATGCGGAAAAGTTGGGTTTTCAATCAGGGATCAATATTCTGGATCGGGCCGATGCAGAGGACGTGATCAATCTTCTCCGCACCAGGATGGGTCTGAATCGCAAAGAGCGCCGATTTCCCCGCAAAAGAACCATTGCCACCATATATAGCAGGGCCGTAAACAAGGTGACTCCTGTCGAGGAAATCATCCGTCAAGACTATCCCCATTTCCTGAAAGAGACTATAGATCTCCTCCGCCTTTATGAGACCTACCAGGCTTATAAGCGGGAAAATATCCTCATGGATTACGATGACCTCCTGATCTACCTGAGGGCCTTGCTCGAAAAAAACCCGGATGTGCAAGAAGCACTTTCTCAAACGTATCGCTACATCATGGTAGACGAATACCAGGACACGAACAAGATTCAGGCTGATATCATCAGGTTCCTTGCCGCCACCCACGATAACGTCATGGTGGTGGGAGACGATTCCCAAAGCATCTATGCCTTCCGTGGGGCCAATTTCCGCAATATCATGGATTTCCCTGCAATGTTTCCGGATACAAAGACCATTAAGCTGGAAGAGAACTACCGGAGTACCCAGCCCATATTGAATGTTGCCAATGTAATTATTGAGCGGGCACGAGAAAAGTATACCAAGGTCCTTTTTACCCAGAAGAAATACGGCACCTTGCCAGCACTGGTGGTTGCCGAAGACGAACAGACGCAGTCACAGTTCGTGAGCCAAAGGATCCTTGAACTTCGGGAGGAAGGGGTCCCCCTCAATGAGATTGCGGTCCTCTTTCGTTCCAGCTATTATTCCTTTGACCTGGAGATCGATCTCAATCAGAGAAACATTCCCTTTGTAAAGGTGGGTGGATTCAAGTTCATGGAAACCGCCCACATCAAAGACCTTCTTGCGCACATGAAAATACTTGCAAATCCCGTGGATACTGTTAGCTGGCATCGCGTTCTCCTCCTTGTAGAAAGCATCGGGCCCAGGACAGCACAAGAAATATTTCAAGGTGTCACAAGGTCAGGCATGGGTCTCCATGGTTTGGCTACAGTAAAGCCCAAGCCCCGTTATGCCCCGGCTTTTGAAAGACTGAGGAAGGAACTGCAAAGCCTTGATGGGAACCATCTCTCCTTAGTCGAGATTGGAGCCAGGCTCATGCGCTATTATGAGCCGATTTTGGAAAAGAAGTATGACGACTATCCCAAGCGTGCTAAAGACCTGGAGCACCTCTTGACGATTATGGAGCGTTACCAGCACCTTGAAAACTTCCTTTCTGATATGGCCCTTGAGCCCCCGAATGCCAGTGTAGACAATATCCTGGCCACTGACTATGAGGATGAGCAACTGGTCCTTTCCACCATTCATTCGGCCAAAGGACTTGAGTGGCATACGGTCTTTATCATATCGGCCTTAGAGGGACGCTTCCCTGCAAGCTATGCCGTACGCAGGGACGAGGATGTGGAAGAAGAACTTCGTCTCATGTATGTAGCGGCTACCCGTGCAAAAGAGAACCTATACTTTACCTATCCGATCGACATATACGACCGGGGCACAGGGATGATACTTTCCAGACCCTCACGATTTATCGAAGGTATTTCCGAAGAAGTACTCGAGCATTGGTCTTTGGTGATATGATCCCTATTCGAGATACCATCAGGGCAGAGACCTATCCTATAGTCAACAGTCTCATCATCGCGCTCAATGTCCTGTTCTTTTTTGTGGAGTTGTCTCAAGGGCAAAGACTCAATGAATTCATTTATATTTACGGGCTTGTCCCTGCCCGTTATGCCATTCCCCAGATTTCAGCCTACTTCACCACCGGTCAGCAGGTGATCTCTTTTCTCACATTTATGTTTTTGCACGGCGGTTTTCTTCACCTGCTGGGCAATATGTGGTCTCTTTACATCTTTGGTGACAACGTGGAAGACCGGCTTGGGCACCTCCGCTATCTGGTCTTCTATCTGCTGTGCGGGTTGGCCTCTGGAGTGTCACATCTTGTCATTAACTGGCATTCCAAGATACCCACCATTGGTGCCAGCGGCGCCATAGCCGGGGTCATGGGGGCCTACTTCATCCTCTATCCCAGAGCAAAGGTACTGACCCTGGTGCCTATCTTTTTCTTTTTCCACTTTTTTGAACTTCCCGCATTCCTTTTTCTGGGAATCTGGTTCTTGTTTCAGTTTCTGAGCGCGGCAGGGGCCTCTGCTCAGGCTGGAGGCATTGCCTGGTGGGCTCATATCGGTGGGTTTGTCTTTGGTATCGTCTTCTTGAAACTTTTTCAGATGCTTCCGGAGTCGGGTGTGAGGAGAAAGATGCGAGACCTGACCAGGAAAAGGACGACCCCGCGCTTGCAAGTGATTCGTCCTGCCGGGTTTGGGGCAGACCCGGACCTCCATGGCGTCATTTCCATCACAGAGCGCGAGGCCCTTTTTGGAGCACGCAAACTGGTCAACATCCCCGCAGGTTTTAGGAAAAGGCCCTTCTTCTTGACCATACCCCCGGGTATCTCAGAGGGAAGCAGGCTTCGCCTGAAGGGGCTGGGACGGCAATCGGCAGAAGGTATGCGAGGAGACCTTTACCTCAAGGTGCAGATAAGGGATTAGAGGGGAATGTGGAATGTGGAATGCGGAATGCGGAATGCGGAATTTGAAGATACAAGTAACGTGGTAGAGGGCTTGCCTATTTGGCCGGAAGCTGATATTGAAAATCGGGAACGGAAATTAAAGATTGAATATTGTTTTCAATCGTCAATCGTCAATCGTCAAAGGAGGGTCAGATGAGTCCGAAAGCATTGCAAACCTTGCTGGGTGAACTTGAAGGTTCGGTGACTGTAGCAGATGATGGAAAGGTGTCTGTGTCGGATGAAGAGAGGCTACGCGGCACACCCGTAGACACCCTGGCTCAAAAGGCGGTCTTCGGCGACACCGGGCAGCAGGCTGCTGCGAGGTGGCTCCTCTGGGAGTTGGGACAGGTGTTGGGAATCTATCCTGCTTCCATTCATGAACTCTATGTAGCCCGTGGACGAGGGCAAGTCCCTGTCAATTTTACGGTGCCGGCCATCAATCTGCGCGCAATGGCCTATGATAGTGCCCGGGCTGTTTTCAGGGCCGCCCTTCCCCGCAGGGTGGGGGCTCTGATCTTTGAGATTGCTCGTTCCGAGATCGGGTACACGGACCAGCGACCGGCTGAATACCTCGGTGTGGTGATGGCGGCTGCCATCAAGGAAGGGTATCGAGGGCCCCTCTTTGTCCAGGGAGACCACTTTCAGGTGAATGCCAAGAAGTTCAAGGCTGACCCGGAGGCTGAGGTGGGGGCCGTGTCTGGCTTGGCAGCGGAGGCGATCATGGCTGGGTTTTACAATATTGATATCGATACGTCTACATTGGTGGATTTAAGTTATCCCACAGTGGACGTAAGTTATCCCACAGTGGACGAGCAACAGCGAAACAACTACGAGGTGTGCGCCAACCTGACGGCGTTCATTCGTGAGCGGGAACCTGAGGGGATCACCATCTCTGTGGGTGGCGAGATCGGTGAGATTGGGGAAAAGAATAGTGACGAGACCGAACTGCGTGCCTACATGGACGGTTACAACAGAACTCTCCCCAAAGGGATGGTTGGCCTTTCCAAGATCAGCATCCAGACCGGCACGGCTCACGGGGGGGTCCCTCTTCCGGACGGGACCCTTGCCCAGGTTAAGATCGATTTCAATGTGATCAAGGAATTGTCAAGAGTATCCCGCGAGGCTTACGGCATGGGAGGTGCGGTGCAGCATGGTGCATCCACGCTCCCGGACGAGGCATTCAACCAGTTTGTGCAAAACGAGGCAACAGAGGTGCATCTGGCCACGGGGTTTCAGAATATTGTATACGACATGCTCCCGGACGAACTTCGCCAGCGCATCTACGATCACATCAAAACTGCCCATGCCAAAGAACAGAAGGAGGGCCAGACAGAAGAGCAATTTATATATAAGACGCGCAAGAAGGGGCTTGGCCCGTTTAAAGCAGACCTCTGGGGGTTGGCAGAAGATACGCGAGGTGCCATTCGCAGGAGCCTGGAAGAAAAATTCGGCTTCCTGTTTGACCAGCTCAATGTAGGAGATACCATGGAAATAGCTAGGCGCTATACTCCGCACGTGGAGATTCACAAAACCCTGGCCGATTACGGAGGCCCGGCAGCCAAAGCGGAAGATACCTCGGAACTGGCAGATTGATGTTGTGAATGCGGAATGCGGAATTCAGGGATTCAGGAATTCAAAACAGAACAGATTGCCTTCAATTCGGAATTCCTAAATTCCCAAATTCCTAAATCTGTTTCATTTTAGCTCACTTTCATTGACCAATGCCCAATGACTATGATCGCTGCAAGTGCCTGTCTTCTTGGCTACTGTTGCCGCTATGATGGCAGAACAAGCCCTGATGAAGCCTTGGTGAATCGGACTCCCAAAGAAGCCGTGCTCCCTATATGCCCGGAGGAACTCGGGGGGCTTTCGACCCCGAGAACGCCTTGCGAACTGCATGGTGGCGACGGTTTCGATGTGCTGGATGGCCGCGCCAGGGTCGTGGACAGTGAGGGCAAGGACGTGACCCAGGCCTTCCTGATGGGCGCTTTTGCAGCCCTGAAACGGATTAAGGAAAACAACATTCAATTCTGTTATCTAAAGGACAAAAGCCCTTCGTGCGGTGTCGGGAGGCGATCAGGGGATCGGCAACCTATTGGGGTGACAGCAGCACTGTTCATTCGGGAAGGGATCGAAGTAGAAGAGGTGATAGCCACAGCAATAGATAAGGCTTGTAAACAGAATCAAGCCTAAAGTAATCGGTTCCAGGTTCAGGGTTCAGGGTTGACAACCCCTGGCCCAGACCTGGTTGGTGAGCGTGATAGTCCCTCACGAGCATGTCGCGCCAGGGCGGGCTTTGAACCTATGAACTTTGAACGGTGAACTTTCTTACAAGGGTTCACGGTTGCGTCATCCTTTTCAGCCGTCGTAGCTAAAGCTACTTTGGCGAAGTCGGCTTGCTAACAGCGAGTTAGGGCTCTTCAACCGGGAACCGTGAACGTTGAACCGCTCAACCCAGGTCTTAAGAGCGAATATTTAGTATTTGAGATCCGGCCATTTTTTCAACTCAGACTGCAAAATTGAATATGTCCAGTTCCTTCCCGTCCTGGTTTTAAACCCACGGTCATTCAAAAAAGTGACAATATCCTGTTTGGAAACGCCTTTCCCGACATGTTCTTGCACAACTTCCAAGGCTTTTTCAAACTGATCCCTGTACGTTTCTTTGACTGAGAGCCGTTCTATTCCTACTCCACAGTGTTTTGGTTGCCGTTCAGGTTCGTAGGATCGCTTAGCTGCTCTTGCCTTCCTTTCTTTGTATTTGTCGGACATTTCTTCATATACAGGGCAATTTTGATCACAGGATGCTTTAAAAATATTGTTCTCACATCCGCACTCAAAAGACACATCGGACTTATAAATGTACTTGATGTTAGACTTTGTACTATGCCGTATTTGCGAATTAGAACTGGACGATATCGTAGATAGAACGTCAACACAGTATTCAATCATCCAATCCCGACAGTCATCTGCAGATATTCCTATATGCCTTAACCAAGCTGCTAAATACTGAGTTATGTCTTGACGTGAAGGCCTATGATCTTCAGTCGAGAAGCGTGCTGAATTGAGTCCATTTGTAACCAGATCCTCAATACATGGAAAGAGGTATTTCTCATCGCTTTCCCTTAGAATCCGTTTCAATCTATTTAAGTGCACACGCATGACCAGCCTTCTCGCCAAACATCCCCAGAACTTTGTCCGTATCCTGCCAGTCGTTTTTTCTTTTTGCCATCAAGACGCTGTGACCGCAGTACTGATGCCCGAATATTCGCCTTTTTTCAATGCCCCTGGCAATGATGTGGTGGAGAGTTCCCGGAGCCTGCCCGCCACCTGCCCGCCATTGCCACGCATGCCGGGGTTTGGGGTGTATGCAGTGATAGGCCGTGGCAGGCGGGTCGCGAGCTCAGGCGAGGCCGGCGGGCATCTATTTGTAATTTTCTCGGCATGCAAACCAAATAGTATACCCAATTGAGATCATGAAGTTAAATAGTTAAGAACGTCCCTTTGGCCTCCCCCAAATCAGCCGCCGCGGTTAGCGGTCGGCTGTATTTGTCTTGTTATATTGCGTTTACGCTGCGATATGCTCAATATCCTCAAAATCAGTATGATTCACTTGACTTAACTCCCAGTTGTTCTGAAGATTAAGCCAAAATTGAGGACTGCCTCCCAATGCCCTGGAGAGTTTCACCGCCATCTCAGCACTTATTCCTCGCTTGCCCCGACAGATCTCATTAATAGTCTTTGGCAATACACCAATATGCCTAGCAAGAGCAGTTTGGGTAAGCTCAATTTCTTCCAACTCATCCTGCAAAACTTCTCCGGGGTGAACCGGTGTAATGTGTATCTCACTCATATGATGGCTCCTCACAACCGTTCAATGATAGTCAGTAATCTCCACATCCGTCGCATACTGTTTTTCCCATTTAAAACAGATTCGGTATTGATCGTTTATTCGAATACTATTCTGCCCCTTTCGATTTCCTTTCAACGTTTCGAAACGATTTCCACGAATCTCTCGTAAATCCTGAATTGAACTTGCAGCACCTAAACGGGCGAGTTTCACCTGCGCTTTTTTGTGAAGATTTTTTGGTAGAATCCTCAAAGCCTCTTTAGAGCTTCTACCATAGTTAATGTCCTCTGTGCCTTTGTTTTTAAAACTTTTTATACCCATCGCATCTACTGCTTCCCTACCATGAAGTCACTATACCGGTATGCGGTACAAATGTCAAGTAACTTTTCCTTGTGATAAGGTGGCTGGGATTAGCTTTCGACGACGATGGCTACTTCGAGTCACGTGTATTGGCGATGAAGGAATGGAAGCAATATAACGCGTAATTGAGCTGCGGCGGGTCGAATCCCGGGTCGACTGCAATACTCAATAAAACCATAGAAAAGGAATGCCTTTCGAATCGCCGCGATATTTAGCCGTCAGACTCAAATGACTTGTTCGGCCTAATTCTATCAACAAGACGGCCCGTAACATAACGATGTAGAATGCTAGACATGAGAGTTTGATAAGGGATGCCATCTTCAATCGCAATTGCCTGAAGCTCCTCCAACACCTTAGAAGGTATTCTGATATTGACCCGTTTATCTTTTTTCAGTGTTTTTTGGGCATACTTGCGGTGCTTTTCAATTTCCGCTCTAACATTTGGAACTGACTTCCATTCTCCTCGTTCAAAGGAATCGAGTATTTCCTGCTCTTCTTTATCAAGATTGATCTTGTTCATTTGTTCCCTCCTAAATAATCACGAGTCGCTTTACGGCTCGGAATTATTGTCTTTAAAAATTTACCTTTATCATCTTCAACAAATGGAACAAGATATGCGTAGTTATCTATTTCAACAACAAGGATCTGTTGATTCGGGTATTTCTCTCGATTAGAATGTTGAACAACATCAAGAACATCACCCCGTTCAATGTGCATCACAGCCTGCTCGAAACTAATACCACGTTCAGCCTTAAGTTTTAGATTCTTTTCATGGTTCCATCTGTAATAATCCAATTCCATAATTTAGATTAAAGCACAATGTGTGCCCTATGTCAACAAGATTGGGATGTGCTTGAAGCCGAACGGTTAAGCTGAGGGGCGCGCGGCTTTTTTGCGCGTCTCTCTCCAGCGTTTAGTTGTGGAGGAATTTAGGGAACGTCTATTGTTTTATAATATTTTCCAACAGCTTATAATTGTTATCCCAGCAATCTTTTCACCTCGCTTTGCCGAGATACTTGCTGTCCCTTTGTAGAAAGTTATAAAACAACATAACGTCCCCAGGTCCAAGTCGGCTGCCCGATTATACCACAAAGCTGTCCCAAAAGTTCAGAAAGAGTTAACAAGTAGCTAAAAAGAAAGAAGCAAAGAAAAGGCAGTCCGGTGCAGCGCCGAGTTAGGCAGCCAGCCAGTCATCTGCGGAAATGTTCGCCTGCCTCATAATTGCTTTCACAAGCTCAGAGGATATCTCTTTCCCATGAGGATTTGGGATAATTTGTCTATAAGTACCCCGTTTCATATAGCTGTGCTTGCCTCCAGGGAACGGACCTGCGAAGCCGAGCTTACGAAGCTTGCGTATCAATTCGCCTCTCGAGCAGGCAGGTATTCTAGACATAAGCAGCGTTCCTCAGAGCAGCATCTTGCTCTACCTGATCGAGAGCAGTCACTAACTTGACTCCATTGACCACAGGCATTTCTTGTCCTTCTCTTAGCCCAACCGTAAGCCAAAGCTCAATAGCATCTATAAGGTTCTCTCGTGCCTCTTCAAAGTTGTCACCCTGCGTCATACATCCTGGCAACACAGAAGTGATCGCCACCACACAGCCAACTTCGGCATCCTTCTTATATTCTGCCGTTTTGAGGATTTCCTTTACATAGTCTTTGAAGCCTACATATTTCATCGTCTTTCTTCACCTCATTAATAATGTTTTGCCATGTTATCGGCGGGCTGCCTAACCAGAATTAACCGGCGCGGGTGTTGCAGAGTGAAACCCGGGTCGGGTTGAATGACCTCTTATACCACAAACGTTAATAATCATAGTCTTCCTTGCTTTCTAACCAAGCGTCAAACTCTTCTTCACAACCATCAAAATATTCCCAATATTCACCATATTTTTTGATCATATATGTATCGAGAGCACTTTCATACCAATTTTCGTATTCTCTTTCACTATCCGCTTTCTTGTGGCATTTCTTACATAAGACTTCTAAGTCTTCAGGCTTTTCGTTGTATAGATTATCATATGTTAAATGATGGACTTGTAAAACTCCTGATGCGCCACATCGTTGACATCGATGTTTGGCTCTGTGAAGGGCAAATATTCGCACTTTTTCCCATTCTTCGCACTTGTAGTATTCTTCTTTTGATCTAAATTTTTTCCTTTTCTTTTGTATTCTTGGTTTGGTTGGTGGCCCCTTTGACCAATCAAATGGATCTTCTCCATTTTCTTTTTCATCTGGGAATAATTTGAGCTGATTCATGTCGCCAATAGTCTTTGATGGTATAACGTTTGAATTCACTTGTCGCAAGGGAGCGGTCTTTGAGTATGACACTTTAAACAAAGGCATGCGAGCAAATGCCCCGCACCCCTTGCAATCAAGTGCAACGATGTCGTCGGGGTCGATGTCGTCGGGGTCAGACCTACACTCTTGACAATTCCGTCAAAAGCGAAAAGGGTAGTTCTGTTAACAGATACTCCATGTGTCAAAAGTACGGTGAATCAAAGAACTTATCTGTTCCCAGAAGTTCAATATATCGTTCGGTCAGGTTTTTTAAGTCATCGGGACCGCCTAAATAAATCCAGTTATCAATAGAGCCTCGGAAACAGAACCGTTCTGCTGTGAACGTACGTCGTTCTTTGTCAGCCAGACGAAATCTCAGCATGGCGGTATAATGCTGATCGGCGGCACTGACGAGAGCACTCATGGCATCATCAACAGTCATTCCGGGACGAAGGGGAGCACGTTTCAAGAGATCACCAAAAGTGTTTCTAAGATTTTCAATATCAGCATTCGATTCATAAATTGTGATATACTCGTCTTTACAATCCACGCGATACCGTTTTGAACGCGCTAACTTGTTTGCATATTTTTTGACGAGCTGTTTTTCGATATCCGTGATGAGTTGGGGACGTGTCTTTCGCAAAAACACCTGAGCATTTTCCGGATGTTCATAGATTTCATACCCTTCAGGAATGTCTTCAACTGCCTGGCCTTTTCCGTGTTGCTGCGATGAGAAAAAATATCGAGGTTTCCCGGTTTTGGTTTTTCCTTCGCGGAGATAATACGTTTTTCCAACTCGATTCGTATAGTGGACAGCCATTGTCTGGTTCCTTCCTATGATTCAGTTATGTGTATGTTGTCAGTGACATTGTTCTCTTATGCTGTGGCTAACGCTGCGCTTAACCAGCCGGGGAAGCTAACCGGTTTTACGCTAAAGATATATTTAATGATACAGGGTAAAAGCGAAAAATGGCATCGCTTTCCCGGTCTGAGTTAAAGCGCTTGTTGGGCGCTGGATCCAGCTGATGCAACTGTTTCAATCTTAGATAGCTCGTCTTTCATCCTACGCTCAGCATACCACAAATCATATGCTTGCTGCATGCGCAGCCAGAGACCTGGCCCATTGCCAGCAAACTTGCCAATCCTAAGCGCCATATCCGTTGTAATTGGATGAGTACAGGCTAAAACGCGGTGTAACTGCTG
>JAFDKF010000307.1 GCA_019307135.1 Deltaproteobacteria bacterium | reverse complement strand
ATTTCACGCGGGTGTTATTCCGGCAACAAAAAGCATATAATCAGGTTCGAAAAATGACTAACTATCCGATATCAATAGTTTTCAGGGTCGTCGCAAAAGAGCCGCACCCTTTTGCATTTTCGGCCATTTCCCCAACAAAACTGCTTGACACTCGATAAAAGCGCATAACCAGCTTAGCTTCGTACTGCACTTCCTCCTCTGTTAGTGGAATAGCTAGGACATGCTCGCACACCCTAATGTAATAAAAAATAAGAGGCTCGAGAGCTGGCATTCTTTTTAGTGACCATTTTAGGTGCTGTTGTGCCTTGGCATATTCACCTTAGCTCCTTATCCTCTTGAAAACCGGGCAAGTTCAATATTACTTCGATGTGACGTGATGGTAGTGTCTCAAAGTCAGTACCCCTTGCCCGAGTCTGTTTTTCCCCTTCCAAGTCGGGGTAGTGTTCGCTGATTGATCGCCGTATAGCATTTTGTGGCTGATTTACCCGGTTCACAAATTCCTTCCTTTCTGTTTGTTATCATCTTGGAAGTATTTTCGATATCCTTCCTGATACATAAAGCCTATTCTCCTTTAACGATTAAAGGCAAATGAACTTCTGAAATTGAAGGCACATCAATTTCAATTTCTTCTTCTTGTCGCCAGTTAATCGAAAAGGCCTCTACAATATAAGATACACTAAACTCTCGGAAAATCCGTGCTGCGTCAAGAGCTAAATCGAATATTTTATCCATTAGATTTTTCTCATCACCTTCAAATCCAAGGTTACTCATCTTTCGGAATATAACACTTAGCACTAATGCATTTGAGGATGCAAAAATTTCATTACCTGAATCCCATGTTGAGAGCCAAATTTCAAGCTGATCAAACGACTCCATTCCCTCATCTATTAACAAATCAACATCATCTAAATATTCATAATGAAAGCCAAATTTATTCCTGATAAAAGAAAAAATCTCTTCCACTTTGTTATCTGAGAAGAATTTTTGAATTTCATCTCTTTTTGCTTTTAGTTCATTTGAAAAAGTTGAATGGTTATCTAAAATTTCATTTCTGTTTAGAAATGTCCACATTTCGTGAATTTTACTTATCAATGTTTTTAGGAAGAAAAAACTAATAGTTGTAGTTGCAGAGACAAGCGGCTCTTCGGAAGATTTTTTATTGCCACTATATATAAGACATTTTTGAAGTAGGTTTAAATCCCTTAATATAAGTGTTAGCATTATATAACGTTTTTTCTCTTTGGGAGACATTTTGTTGAGCTCTTGCCTTTCAAGGATGAGCTTTGCAAGTTTAATTTTTCGAGACTCGCTCATATCACTCTATTAATATTTTATTTCCCTAACGTATAGCGGGACGCTGGTAAAAAAGTAACAAAATCTTATTCGATTAATTGCAACCCATTTTCGCGGGCAATGGTTTCTCCCCTTTCGACCGAGAACCCCACGCCAGGGGAGCTCATTTCCAGCCGCCTGGCCAGTTCTCTAAGTGACATCCCCAACTCACTGACTGCCCAAAAGCAGAAAAGACTCCTTGCCTTCACTTTTCGTTGCTGCTTACCGTTATGAATATCTTTCGACGCTCGATTCCACGGATCATGATGTGATGCAGGACACCGGGTGCCTGCCCGCCACCTGCCCGCCATTGCCACGCATGCCGGCACATAAGCTCAATGCTGTCTCAGGCGTTGGCAGGCGGGTCGCGAGGCTCAGGCGATGCGGGCGGGCGTCAAGGCGGGCTTGTCTTGGCATGGGATCTATTTCGCATTTACGCTTTCCCTTCTCAACTTAATTTTTTACCAGCGTCCCCATTACCAGCCCTCTGCACTCCCGAACTGAATACACTCGGGGTCTGCCGTCGGGATGTCTCTCAGCTCCTCAAGCAGCTCTTTCCCTAACCCAACCCGTCGGCTGCACCGAAAGTTATGGATAATCAATGAGTTGAGGCTTACAGGTCTTTCGGATGAAGCCCCGTCTTTTTAGCGATGCGTGATAGCATACGAGGACCTATTTCTTCACCATCATGGAATGCAAATACAAAATCAGGCCAACCACGGCGCGAAAGAGTACGATGCGAACCATTTGCCTGACGCTTGATACTCCAGCCAATTCGTAACAAGGCTGCCAGAACACGCTTCGCCTTTGTAGCCGGCCACCGACTCATGCAGCCACCGAAAAGACTGCACTTATTTCGGGTATGGTTTCACCATGCTCCAGACGGTCTGCCAGCACACGCAAGGCCAAAGTCTGAACCTTTACAATGGCATCTTCTTGGGTTTCCCCATACGCCATTACACCGGGGAGTTCTGGGACTTCGCTCAACCAGCGTCCATCCTGTTCTTGTTCAATCTCAATGGTCAAATGCATGATAATTGTCCTCGCAGAAAAGGCATAACTTTGATATGGACTGCCTAAAAACGGCTTTTCTTTTACTGCATTATTGCACGCGAAAAACGATTAGGCTGCCATTTTTGCAGCGTAAAACCGACCATCGGGGTTTTATGCTGCCATTTTTGCAGTATAAAAATCTTGACATTATGACAAAAGCACTGTAAGAAGGCCTGTAAGTAAGGACACGCACCCCATTCAGATGGCGGAAACGCTATTTCGATTGTGGAAGAAGGTTTCGGAAAGGCCGGGATCATTTGCTTAGTTTCACGATATTTTCATGAATTATGGGTACATATACAGAAAGGGGCAAGGATGGTCAAGCCAAAACTGCTGGACCAGGTGCGGCATGCAATGCGGGTCAGGCATCTCAGCTAGTTTCCATCCACGCCGACTTCGCCATAGTAGCGCAGCTACGACGGCTGAAATAGTAGCCTTCTTGGCTACGACGGCTGAATCGGCGTCAATCTGCCGGATCGCTTGTGCGGCGTACCAAATGTACGCCTCCGCGCAATCCCTTGAGTTCCTTGACCTCCCGAAGAATTGCTCATTTCTGAATTGGAAACTGACGTTAGTGCCCACTGCTCAAAGACTCATTTATGGATGGGTACTAGCAAAAAGAGAGAGAACGCGTGCATAACCTGAGAACTTGCATGGTTTGAAAACAGGCAAGGTCTTATCTGTAGTGCCTGATTCTATGAGCGCAAACGACGGTTGGCATCTATCTTGCTTACGCCGAAAATAGACCAAATATTTTGTCCGGCAGGTCCGATTCGGTGATCATCTTTTTGACTTCTGAGGGGATTC
>JAFDKF010000192.1 GCA_019307135.1 Deltaproteobacteria bacterium | reverse complement strand
CATTTCGGGCCGGAGAAATCTTGAGGCGTATAAAGAATAATCGACCTGGCGCTTGGCTTCTCGTGGGCCCTGACCGTCAATGCGGCTCACACCATATGCAAAAAGAAAAGGTGATGTTACAAACCTGAATTCTGAGAAGGGTCGGATGTTAACGAATCGAGCCTCCTTTTTTTTGCCGAGGAAAGAATAAGTATCCGGATGCATGTATGGATTCCAGCGTCTGCCAACCATGGGATATCGCATGGCGGAGGTAACACGATAATTGCGAACCCCTTGCCTTGAATCCGGCCCTCCGGACATATACATGGAGATTACGGGAGGTGAGATCGTACCACCCCAATCGTAATAGAGCGTCTGCAAGCGCTGCTCCAAAGAAGCCAAATCCCCATGGTCTGCTGGCCTTGAAGTTACCCCTCTTTCAATTCCAAATACTCCCTCACAAGAAAAGGGCAAACCATGGCAAATGACAATATACAAAATATGGTGCTTTAACAGCGTCCCATCAGGAAGGGCATTATCAGGATTTTCAAGAAATCTCTTGACCGGAATGGCTACATCTTCCAAAAAATGCTTTTCATCCGAAACACTGTCTGGTCCAACTCGTGAGAATTCAAAATCATCCCGATCATAGTATTTCAGTTTTAAGTCTCGGATGAGTTTGCCGGAGGTATTTTTCGCTTTGAGTGTTACCCAGACTGTTCCTTTGAAGAGCTGATGCGCATCAAATCGATAACAGCGACCTTTCCCTTCTTCAATGTCGGCGTAGACGAATTCTCTTCCCTTTTTCCGGGGAATACCTGTGACTACAGGCGAAACAAGCCTTTTTTCTCCGCTCTGATCGGACTGGCACCACATCTCCACCGTGTCCCAATCAATAAGCTCCTTACCAGGGGCGAAGACAATTTCTACATGCCTTGAATCTCTGGCCCATTCCCCGGCCCTTGGTCCCCTGCCTTTTCCGACGAAAATAATACCGTCCTTGTTGTCCTGACTCTTTTCCCTGATAACCCAATCGTTCAAGTGCTTTTTGTGGGTCAAATATTTCTTACCATGCACGCAGCCCAATCCTAGCAGATACGGCTTTTTTCCTGTCACAGGATCGGTGTGCATTTTAGCATAGTATTCGGCAACCTCTTTTGAATCCTGCCCGGGTTCAGAGCCGTCCACATCTTTTGGGCAATCGGCGTTGTAAAGGACTAAAACCTGATCAGGAGATGCTTGAAAGGGTGTGAGGGATGCTACGGCAGGAGTAAATGCTAGTGGCAGCGACAGAATCAGCAAGACCGCAATTAGGAACCGTGACATATGCTCTATTATTAGACAGGATTAACAGGATTTTTAGGATTCTCTAGTTTCTCAGTTTCCGGAAGAAACTGAGAAAGAGCGATCCGCTTACGCGGAGACTTTGTGTATATCGTTAGACAGAATTTTACAGGATTGCTTGGCTTATTCATTTCTTCTACCTTTCGTCTGGGAAGCCAGAAGAGTGAATATCGAGCCAATCCTGTAGATCCTGTCTGAAAATACTTTCTCTCTTTCCGGATCAAAGAGAGAAAATGGGATCCGCCTTCGGCTGAAATTAAGACCCCATTATCTTTACCGCTGATGTTTGTGGTGTTACCTTGCCATGCAGAGTTAAGGCTGACCGTCCCTCGAAGAGGGATTGAGGTCTTACCTTTCTTATGGAAGAAAGGCAAAAAATCATGTAAATCCTGTAAATCATGTCTAAAACTCCTTGCTAAATCCTGTTAGCTCTGTCAGATGTTTGCTTCTCAACTCTGGGCTGCACGCGACACTCGTTCATAGACCTCTTCGTATGACTTCACCATTTTTTCAATGGTGAACTCTCTAATGACTTTCTCTCTGCCCGCTCTGCCGTGCTGGGTCCGAAGATCCGGATTCTCAAAATAGCGCGAAAAGGCTGAGGCCATGGATTGAAAATCGCCCGGTTCAACCAGAAACCCCGTAGTCCCATCCTCCACAAGTTCCGGATTTCCGCCTACATTCGTAGCTACGACCGGCACAGCGGTAGCCATTGCCTCCAGAATCGTGTTTGAGATGCCCTCATTCCTGGATGGAAGAACGAAAACGTCGAGGGCTCTTAAGAGTCCCGGCACATCCGTACGGTTTCCTATAAAAGCGACTCCCTTTCCCGCCAAGGCTTCCAGGCGTTGCCCCTCTGGGCCATCACCTACAATAAGAAGAAAGGAATTCGGTACTTTTCTTCGAGCAATTTCGAATGCACGAAACAGGGTGGGGTGGTCCTTGATAGGGTCTAAGCGACCCACCGTTCCGATCGCGAATGCAGCAGATGGAATATCGAGTGCGGCCCGGATTCTTTCGCTTGAGCCCTTTGGAGCGTATAATTGAATATCCACTCCATTATAAATCTGGGTTACCGATTTTTTTACTCCAATCGTTTTTTCAAGCCAAAGTTTAATCTGTTTTGAGACACAGGTGTATTCGCGCACAACTCGAGACAAGATCGTGCGAGCAAGCACCCGTTTGGGATTTCTGCCGTTGGGATCCAGTACTTCCCAGCCATGCTCTCCATGCAGAATTGATCGGATACCTGCTATGCGTGCAGCAATAACACCATCCATTCCACCCCAGTTGCGGGTATGCACGATGTCAGGATGCAGACTTTTAAGTACACGTGATAGTCTCAAGAGGAAAACAAGAGAATTACCAGGAGGTTTGTGCAGTTCGACTACCTCCGTATTCGATGGAAGAAGACGCTCTGATTTTCCCGAAGTTGCCATACATACTATGACATGTTCGAATTCAGGCGATGCATTTCTAACAAGGGTGGCAATGCCTTTCTCAAGACCTCCCGTACCAAATGAATGAAGAACGTGAACAATTCGAATCTTAGACATGCTTGGTTGAATTGATAAATGGTTAAATCGGTGACTAGTCGAATAGGTGAATGGTTAAGTTTCGGTTTCTTTCCGAGTTTTCAGGTACTTGATATAGCCGTTTAGAATTCGTATTGTTGTTTTTGTTTCGTCTATCAAGCTTTCGGTTTTCTTATCATCGATATAGCCACATTCCTCTGCGACATCTAAATGATCAATCAGTTCGTACAGTGATCCTCTAGACTGCCTGCAAAACTGGATATTTTCCTGATAATGAAAACGGCCGTATCCCTCCGCTATGCATGCAGTGGAAGATCTTGATGACCTTATCATTTGATCAGACAATCTGAATTTTTCTTCTACCGGGAACTTCTTGCACAGATTCCAGATCTTTCTCCTTATGCCTTTACATCGCTGCCATACTTCCAAATCCCTAAAGTCGCCAAACCTTTTCTCAACCATAACAGCACTCAATCATTTAACCAATTATCTGTTTAACGATTTAACCAATTAACCATTCAACCAATCCTCTATGCAAAATTCTTATGCCAAAGATTCAGCATCATCACCACCCACAGTTCTGTTTCCCGGTTCCGGATTCCGCTCTGGTGCTCCTTCCAGATTTTTTCAAGATGAACCTTACTCAGGTACAAACGGCTCGCCTCTCCGTCTAGAATCCATTTCTTGGCATAATCCCGCAAATCCTGTCTGAACCACACTCCGATGGGTACGCCAAAACCCATTTTCTTCCGATATAAGATGCCATCCGGAAGGTGTCGTTTTAGTGCCTTTTTGAAGATATGTTTACCATCCCTCCCAACCAGCTTCAATCTTGATGGAATCCGGGCGACATATTCCATGAAGACATGATCCAGCACTGGACATCGCACTTCCAAGGAGACCGCCATACTGGCTCGATCTACTTTGGTTAGAATGTCTTCACAAAGATAGGTTTTGATGTCCAGGTATTGTATTCGAGATAGGTGGTCCTTGGCCGGAGCCTTATGATAAATATCATGGAAAAAGTCTGACGTGTGATAACCTTTCAAAGACCTTTTGACATTTGGGTGGAACATACGATTTTTCTCTTCTTCAGCACACGCGCTGACTGAAAAAAAGTAAGCTTCCACAGGGTCCCGTGCTACGTTCGAGAGAAACGCTTTTCCTCGAAAAATCTGGGGTAAGTAATCAGCTTTGGGATAGAGCTTTCCAATGCAGCCAAAGAACGGCCTGCGAAATGGATCGGGAATCATGTTCCTTACAAAGTTTTCCCGCATGTCAAAATAATAGCGCCGGTATCCGGCAAAATTTTCGTCACCACCATCCCCAGATAGCGAAACAGTGACGTTCTCGCGAGCCATTTTTGACACGTAGTAAGTGGGAACAGCTGAGGAATCGGCAAAAGGTTCGTCATAGTGCCACGCAAGCTGCTCGATAACCGGAATTGCTTCAGGAGTCACGTGCATTTCATGATGATTTGTTTTGAAGAGTTTTGCTACCCTTCGAGCATATTTCACCTCGTTATACTTGGCGACACTAAACGAGATCGAATTGGTGATCACAGGACCTTGACTCGCTCCTGCCATCAAGCCAACCACGGCCGAAGAATCTATGCCTCCCGACAAAAAAGCTCCCAGAGGCACTTCGCTGATCATCCGAAGCCTTGTGGCTTCGTCGAGGATACCTAACAGGTCCTCGATCATCCGCGATTCTGTGAGATCGTGCTGCGGATGGAAAGGAAGATCCCAGTAGGACTTGACTTCGAAAGAGGTAGCGGTTACCAAGGCATAGTGAGCGGCAGGGAGCTTGCGAATAGATTGAAAAATCGTCTTAGGGGAGGGCACATACAAGAGAGACAGGTAGTCTGATAAGGCCGTAAGATCTAAATCGCGTGAGACTCCAGGCGCTTCGAGAATAGCCTTGATTTCTGAACCAAAGATGAAGCGACTTTTGTCTTTTAGGTAATACAGCGGCTTCTTGCCTACCCGATCCCGTGCGACAATGAGCTGTTGTTTTTTTTCGTCCCATAAAGCAAAGGCGAACATGCCACGCAGACGCTCCAAAAAATTTTCGCCCCACTCTTCATAGGCATGGACGATCGTTTCCGTGTCGGAATTGGTGCGAAACCTGTGTCCCTTATTCATTAACTCCCGTCGCAGCGACTGGAAGTTGTAAATTTCGCCATTCAGAATCACCCAAATCGTTCCATCTTCATTTGACAGCGGCTGTTGACCTGAGTCCAGGTCAATGATGCTCAACCGCCGATGGCCGAGCCCCACATTTGCTCTGTCACCCAAGCCGTTTTTTAAACCACGAAATGGGACCCCATGCTCTTTGCTCCATGCCCTCTGCTCCTTGCTCCCTGCTATACCCGCATTCACGAAGTATCCTTCCTCGTCGGGTCCTCTGTGAATGAGGGTTCTGGTCATCCGAACCAGAAGATCAAGGGAAACAGGACTGCCATCACGATTGAATATTCCCGCTATTCCACACATGGTTTCTGGTTGCTGGATACTAGATGTTGGTTGCTGGATGCTGGTGGACGATTATTGGTCTGTGTTGGACAGGGTTTAAATCTTTCGACCTGTGCGGTTAAGGTGATTCCTGAGCCCTTCCGAATGAGCTAATTCTGATCGGCGGCTTCCCGTAGGGGCGAGTTTACCTCGCCCGAATCGATTTGGCGGGCTTACCTCGCCCGAATCGATTTGGCGGGCGGCGTAAAGCCGCCCCTACGACGTCTCCCTCATAACCATCAACTCATTGACAAAACACGGTAAATGCTAACCGCACAGCTCCAAATGTTTTAGACAGGATTAACAGGATTTTCAGGATTTATTGTTTTCCCAGTTTCGAGAGAAACTGAGAAGGGGCAATCCGCCTTCGGCGGAGGAAGCCCTAGCGTGAGTTTATTAAACATTTCAGATGCATGACCATATAGCTTTGAGATTTCCCTGTAAGAACAAGGGGTTATAAAAGATGTGTGGTACCAAAAAGTGTATACACTGAT
>JAFDKF010000041.1 GCA_019307135.1 Deltaproteobacteria bacterium | reverse complement strand
GGCAAAGCTCTTTTGAAAGTCCAGCAAGCTTCGCTCCCTATAACGGCTGGGCATAGCTTACCCCCTTTGCGGGGGCTATATACATCTTTGGCAGCTAAGTCAATAAGCATTTAACACTTTTTTACTACTCACTACTCCAGTACTCCAATAGTCCATCGCTCCCTGTGAATGGCATAAATAGACCGCCACCAAAAAAACTATGAATTCAATAACTTGTAGCATTTCCTATGCGTCCGGTTATGTGAAATTGATTCTGGGCTCTCCCATGGTTCCGTGAATTTCAAAGGAAACAGTCCCGTTCTTAATAAGATGTTTTAAGAGCTTCAGCGTATCGTGCGCCCCTCCTTTGCCTTTGAAAGACTCTGCATATGGCTCAATCGTGCCCCTGAGATCAAGGCTGCTTTTTGCAAATTTTTCTTTCAACGTTACAACACCCGACAAGGTTCCGTGCAACTGTTGTCCCTTTAATTCAAGACGGGTCAAGTTTATCTGTTGTTTCTTGAGAACCATCTCGATTTCCATTTCGTTGAAGTCAATCGACTCGAAGGTAAGAAAAGGCTGCAAAAGCTCCACCCTGCCGTGTGACAACCTCAAATTTGCCTCTCCTGAGCCATCCATCAGGAGGTTGTGCCGACCCGTGTACGAGACGGTTCCGCCAAGGGTTCCTTCTATGTGGCGGCCAATCAGGTGTGAAAGATAGGCGCAATCCCCAATGAGGATATTCCTCAATTCAATTTCCGTGTCAATGAAACCTCTTGTGCGGTCTTTCTCAATATAGACACAACCGATTAAATCACCCTTATACGCCACGCAGTGAAAGCAATACTCAGGTTTTCCTCGCAACAATGACAATAGCCCGGGTCTGAGCAAGAGGCTATCGATCCTGACAATGACTCCATCTGGCATGTCTTTCATGGAAACTTCGGTCTTTCCAAACTTCAAACCAATGGGGAGCCTCGGTTCTACGCGGTCAACCGAAAGAACAATGCGGGGATCTGCCCTGTTTGCCGTTGCCTGAAGGTAGTCAAGAACTGCACCAGAAGGAAAACGGTAGTACAAGAGCGCCACTGTCAGAATTAAGGCAAAAAGGAGGTATCCCAGCCATTTCTTATAGTTTGATATAAAATGTTTCATAAGAAGTGAGCTAAAGTGAACTAAAGTGAACTAAAGTGCCTAAAGTGAGCTAAAGTGAACTAAAGTGAACTAAAGTGCCTAAAGTGTCTAAAGTGAGCTAAAGTGAGCTAAAGTGAAGTGAACGACAAAAGAAAGTGATCATTACGAGGAACGATAGTGACAAAGCAATCCCATGAGATTGCTTCGCTGCGCTCGCAATGACAGTCCATCAAATGTCAATTCATTTAAGTCGTTCAGTATTAAGTGAAGTAGCATTGATGCGCCCATCGGATCCCGTAAAGGAAGAGATATGCATGAAAGCTCTTTGTCCTTAATTTTAGGCACTTTAGGCACTTTAGCTCACTTTAGGCACTTCCTTACTGAAAGGTTACAACCTGAAGAATGGCATCCAAATATCCTTCCGCCTTCTTGTTTTGGCTAATTGAAATGCGTTTGATGTTTACTATATCATCCGGTGATTCAATCCGATAGAGATAACCAACCAACTGCTGCAAAGTAATTCCCTCCAATTTCATCTCGACCATCGATTCTTTGTAAGGCCCCGTGCCTGACGAGATGGAGGGTTTCATGGACTTGATATGGGCCTTTACTTCGGCCTCGCCTGCTGCCTTTTCGAGAAAGGAAAAAAGCGTAAACCCCTTTTGTCGTCTGGCAATGGTCTGCTGTATGCCCTGAGCGCCTTTCTGATACGCCTGATACTCACCCCTAAGCTTTACAATCTCTTCCAGCCCTTTTTCTTTGGCCTTCAGGCCCCTCTGAATACGCCTTCTGTTTTCAAAGAAGGGAAAGATCAGGAATTGAAACACCAGGAAGATCGCTACGCAGCAGGCTGCCACCGAAATCAGATATCTTTCGCGTCTTGCAAGTCTCATTACTTCGCCCGTTCCAATTTCATCTCAAATCGAACCCGGTTGCCAGATCGATCAAGATTTGCGGAACTGATCGTTACCGTATCAAAATAGACCGAGGGTTCCAGCCCTTTCTTTATGGTGTCCACGGTGTTAAATGTGTCTGTTTCCCCCCTGATCAGGACCCCATCCTGGTCAACCGTAATGCGGGCCACATTTACATCCGCGGATTCCGGGGCACGCAGCGAGATATCCCTCAGCAGGTCAAGAACATTCCCTTTCGCGCCAATTCCGGGGAGCGCCGAGGCTGATTTGTTGATCTCATTTATTCTGATCTTCAATTGATGGACAGGGTCAACAATCCGTTTTACATCAGGAAGCGTTTGCCTGAATACCTCTTTGATCTGTTGATCCAGCATCTTGTGCCGCTTCTTTAAGAAGTAGTAGTCCACACCCAGATCAACGGCCAGAAGACATAGAACGGCCACTATGAAGGCGGCGACCTTTAGGATCTCCTTCTTGTGTCCGAAATACTGCTTTTTGACCTCGAATTCGTCTCTCCTGAAATTAAAACCAAGGCTTTGCTTGATTTGCCGAACTGCCAGTGCGAGCGCGTTGTTCATTAGTTGAGGGTTCCAGGCTCCAGCCATATTTTCATCCATGTGAACCCTTGAATCCGTGGCCATGTCGATCCTCTCAACCGGAAGACCAAGAAATCGGCTCAGGAGGTTCTCTGTATCCGGATAAAGGGCTCCGCTACCCGTAATAAAAACCTTTTGGGGGCGGACCGTTTTCGCGGTCTGAGATCCAAAGGCATGGAGTGTATTTTGAACCCCTGTGCAAAACGACCTGAGACACACTTCAATTCGTTCGGATGCCTCGGTGTCCGGACGGCGGGCAATGGCGCTGCCGTCAAAAGGAAAGGTGCGAACCAGGGCGATGCGCCTCTTGAGATAAAGGATCATCGTGTTTCTCTTGAGGCCGATTTCCAACACGAGTCCGTCATCGGGTGTTCCAGCTTGCCTTAAAAGCCGGCAGACCGTGGGCACACCGCTGATATCTATGACGGTGGGATCGATTCCGTTGGTCTGCAAGTGCGCAAGATATTCGGAAAGATATGCCTGCTTGACAGAGGCGGCAAGGATTTCGCTTTGATCCGACCGGTCAACCACAGTGAAATCGACAAGCAAATCCTCGACCGGAAAAGGGACCATTGTCTCAAGTTCGAAGGCAAGCGTCTGTCTGATCTTTTTCTTGTCTCCAAAAGGCATTCGGACATTCCGGTACGATACATACTCTCCCGGAATCGAGCTGATGCAGGTATCAGCCTCAGGACCCACCTGATCTATGAGCGCCTTCAATGCCTCCTCAAGGCCCCCAGCCTCTTCGATCATCACATGGCCGCAGGCTGTAACCTGATGCCCCTTCAGCCCACTTCTAACCCGGACTGCTGCAACCGAGTCCGAGTTTATGTCAAGACCGACAATGTTTTCCGGCATTCTACTCTATTTTCCATGACAGGAGATCGAATTTGTCTTCTTTCCTTTTGACCATGCCTGTGACCTGCCTGGCCATGGCTTCTTTGAAACCTTTTGATGTGATCTCAAAGTGGGTGCTTGAGGTGGTGAGCAGTTCGTTCGCAATGGTCACATGGCTCATGCCCAGCACCTTCTTGTACCACTTGGGGTCTGACAGGCCCTCCTCATCTTCTTTGGCTGTGCGGTACTTGTCCATATCTTTAACCATCTCGTCGTCAATGTCATCTGAAAAGGCCCTCAGTACCACAGGTGCGGCCGTATTGATATTGACGCCCCCCTCGCCATGAGGACTCAAGTAGTTCGAGACGCCCGGCTTTTCCTTGGTGCCGTAAAAGAGTTCCCTGGTGATGCCCTTGACAAGAAGCAACTCCTCTAAGAATTCGATGGGGGCATTCTTGCACGAGTAAGGTTTTTCCAGGGTCTGGTAGTAAGAGTTTTCGGCGCCGCCAAGCCCGGTCGGATCATCGTCCTTATCGATCCAGTCTTTGACGGCATCTACGATATCGTTCACCTCTTCTTCCTCAAGCCCGAATTCCGGGGACTTCAAGAATCGCATGAGGAGGCCTTTCTGGTCACTATCATAATTCCCGTTATCAAGAATCAGTTTGTTGATCTGAATCCTTCCCGAATGATCTGATACCTTGACTTCAAACCGGCCATCGTCAAAGAGGGCAGCCGAATTTTCAGAAAAGGTCTTTGGATCCGCCCATGTATCATGAAGGGAATCGACGCCACTGTCGTCCTCACTGAGAACCGCGAGGGCATAGTTGAATCCTGACCTGGCAATATAGCCGAGCTTGACACCGTCCCGGAGATTGACGGCTGCGTGCAAATCAGACCGCATGGATATATTGAACTGGAGCGTCAATGAAACGATCAGGCTGATGATCAAGATCGTAAGGATAAGGGCCATCCCTCTGCTGTTTCGAAGAAACCTTCCCATATACACCTTAAGAAAAAATTTTCAGCTTCTTTTATTTATTTTAGAAGCCCCAGCTAACCCTTGCCCATTGGAAGTGCAACCCTTGTCAAGAATTTGAAGGGCGCTTCAATATCTGCGCTGTTTTCAAACTCCAGCATGATGGAGACCATTTTTGGCATTTTATCCTTGAATTCCTCGTTTGTAGAATCCCAGTTGTCATACTCCTCGTCCTCATCGTCATAATAGGTAAAATTCACAGAGATTAGGCTGTCACACAGCACCAGTCCGCCGGTGCCCTCTTCAGGTTTTCCTTGAAACGCCGGGCTGTCGCTACGTTTGAGAACAAAACCGTCTCCTTCCTCATGCTCTTCAACATAGTATCCTATCTCTGTTGTCCCGGAGGATTGATCTTTTTCGCTGAAGACCAGGTGCGCTCTGGAGATAAAACGAAGGCGATCGGCACTCCTGTCTTTGATCTCTTTGTCCTCTCCCACGAATGCCATGTCCTCATCTGATTCAGGGGATTTCGCAGTCTTTGGAATTGAAATATAGGCACATTCCAGGTCTTCCTGCATTTTTTCCAGAGCGACGCGGGCCATTCCGTAGATATCGGCCTGATATTCGGTCTCATCCACGATGCGAAGAGCTCCGGTATAAGAAGTATAGATTGTGGAAAGAACGATGGCAAAAATGAACATGGCGATGAGGATCTCCAGAAGGGTAAAGCCTTTTGGGTTTGTTGGGTTCATTGAGGTTGTTGGGTTTTTGGAAAAAACCTGTACAGCCTGAGACGGTATTCGTACTGGTCGCGCTCTTCCCAGGAAACGGTCAAATCAATTTGTTTGAGATGGTCCGAGACGTCTTCGGGTTCATCAAATGTCACATCGTTCACGCTCTGGTCCCAACGATAGCCCAGAAAATCCTCGCCGAAATCACCAGAATCAGAAGCAAGATCCTCCACCTTCTCAGTTTCTATTTCAGCCATTTTACTCTGGGCCAGAAAGGCGGCTGTTGTGCTGAATTTCGCTTCACTGGCCAGCGACAGGCTCTGAGATTGTGACCCGAGCACAGCCGTCAGGGCAATGGCAATGATGGCTATGGCCACCATGACCTCTAAGAGTGTAAAACCGGAAGATTTGTCGTTTGGCATTTGTGATTTACCGTTTATGATGACTTCGTAAAAAGTCTCAGCAAGTTGTCATTTCGAGCGAAGCGAGAAATCTTTCCGGCGTAGCATGCTGAAAACATTAGATTTCTCCCTGCGGTCGAAATGACACATTCACTGAATCCGACTTTTTACGAAACCATCAAGCTTGCACTCGTTCCCATGCTCTGCGTGGGAACGCATCCCCTTTGGCGCTCTGCGCCCTTAGTAGAATGGACGCAGACCGTCCGGACGAATGGGTTCCGACGCAGAGCATCGGAACCAGAAAAGCTCCATCAACTGCCCACATATTCTACATATTTTTCAAAGACTTTGACTTTTCCCAGAAAAGGGCTCAATACAAGGCTAAATTCCCTGCCGTCGTCTGCCGCAAGATGAATAACTGATTGTTCGATATATCCCTTTTTAGTAAAGTGGACGACCGCCTCGCCGTCGACCTGCTTGCCCCTTGCTCTGGACCAAACATCCAGTATGCGAACTCCCTGTGGCAACTGGAAGGCCTTTTCGTAAGCGAGCTCCCGGCCTTCGTCGGTCATGTCCGCCGACTCCATCCAGAACCGATTCGATTCAAGGTCAAAATGGAGCGTATAGATCTCTTGCTCCCGGATTGCCTCGTTTCTCAAGGCCCTGACGGTCCCCACCATTCGGCGCACGGTGGCCTTCAGGTCATCGGTCAACATGGCATAATGAAATTTCGGGACAGTCAAGACCAGTGTCAGCCCGATCAAAAAGATAACAACGGTTAACTCGATGAAGGTGTACCCTTTGATAGAGTTTGTTGGGTTCATTGGGTTTGTTGGGTTCATTGAGCTGGCTCTGGCGCTAAGCTAAATGTTAATTTACCTTCCGGCGGGGAAAACCAAATCCGGACGAGGGTTGGAAGTAAGCAAACACAACAAACACAAAAAACTCGACAAACCCAAATTACTCTAATTCCCAACTGTTAATATCTTCATCCTTACCTTCCCCTCCGGGTTCTCCGTCAGGACCGTAAGAGGAAAGGTCGCAATCGCTGTGAACGCCCGGGGAAAGATACACGTATTCATTTCCCCATGGATCTTTGGGGACCTTCCCTTTTTCCAGGTACCCACCCTCGCGCCAGGCTTTGGGAAGCTGCCCTACTGAAGGCGGTTCGACCAGGGCTTGAAGCCCCTGTTCCGTCGTGGGGTAATTGCCGTTGTCAAGCTTGTATAGCTTCAGGGCAGTCTCTATGCTTTCGATCTGAACCCTGGCTTTCATGCGTCTGGCCTCTTCTGGTCTGCCCATGATTCTGGGAATAATGAGTCCTGCCAGAATGCCCAGGATCACAATAACGACCATGAGTTCAATCAGAGTAAAGCCACGATAAAATTTTGGACGACTTGTCCAAAATTTTATAAATCGCGGCCTTGCCGCTGTAAAAACTGAAAGCCGATTTATCTTTTTCATAGCGTTACCCACTCCTTTTTCTGTTTCAAGTTATGACGGCTTCGTAAAAAGTCCAACTTCTGCATTGCGCTACATCCTTCGTCGCCGACTTCGCCATAGTAGCTTAGCTACGACGGCTGAAACTGCGGCGTACCATAAGTACGCCTCATTCCTCATGATTTGCGCGCCTTGA
Organism: Deltaproteobacteria bacterium; assembly: GCA_019307135.1. Lineage (GTDB taxonomy): Bacteria > Desulfobacterota > Desulfobacteria > Desulfobacterales. Next base: position 30,256 of record JAFDKF010000041.1, on the reverse strand, counting down.
ATTTGGAGCTTTTTACTTTGCCGTTTAATTTGGACTCTTTACGAGACCATCAAGTTATGAAACTACACAGTCCAAAGTTCTGTCATTCCTGCGAAAGCAGGAATCCATAACCTCTTGATTTTTCTGGATTCCCGCATTCGCGGGAATGACGGTTCAACCAAATTATGAGCCAGTTTGCTGGATGCCCGCTTTCGCGGGCATGACGGGGGATTTATTACATTCGTCATTCCCGCGAAGGCGGGAATCCAGGTGTATTACCCGAAGTTATTGAGAAGTTACGAACTATGAAGTTCTCAATAAGTTCGGGTGATTCCTTGTCACTGCGATTTGCCGTCATTGCGAGGAGGGGACCGACGTGGCAATCTTGTTGCCCGGAGATTGCTTCGCTTCGCTCGCAATGACTCTAATCCGAACTTATTGAGAAGTTACGAACCATGGACTCTCAAGTTATGAAATCGCTTCGCGATTTCATACGACGCGGCGCCGACTTCGCCATAGTAGCCTCGGCTACGACGGCTGAATACGCCGCTCAGAAAAGGAAATTCCTATCCTATCAAGTAGCGTAGTCCGCCTCCATCGGATTATATAAGATAGTTTCATGAAAGGAAGCTATCGTATCATCTGATTCATCTCAAAAATGGGCAGCAATATGGATACGACTATGAACCCCACGATCAAGCCCATGACCAGGATCATGACGGGCTCGAGCATGGAAGTCATGGCCATGATTTGAGATTCAACGTCCCTATCATAGGTCTCTGCAATTTTACTCAGCATAGCCTCCAACTCCCCGCTCTGCTCGCCCACAGATATCATCTGAACCACAATGGAGGGAAACCATCGGCTTTGAGCAAGGGGGCTGGCAAGGCTTTTGCCCGCTTGAATTTCCTCCACGGTGTTGTCAATTACGTCGGCAATTATGACATTATTGACAATGTTCCGGACGATTTGAAGAGCAGATATTAGTGGCACGCCGGCCTTGAGCAGGCTGCCGAGCGTCCTTCCGAACCGAGCTACAGCCATTTTGTTGTTGATGGGTCCGAGTACGGGGATACGGAGTTTGAGCTCGTCCCACACGTAACGGCCCCTCGGGGTGTTTTTGAACTGCCTTATTGCTACAATAGCGGCTGCTCCCGCCAGCAGGATAAGCCACCAGAAAGACTTCAGGAAATTGCTTATACTAATCAACGCCACGGTGGGGATGGGGAGGGTGTGATGCATCTCCCTAAAGATTTGTGTGATACTGGGCACGATAAAAGTGATTAAGAAGAAGAGGACTATAGTTCCTATGAAAAACATAAAGACCGGATAGGCAAGGGCCGCCTTGAAGCGACCCCTCAATGCCTGCTCGCGTTCACCCAAATCCGCCAGACGATCCAGAACCACGTCAAGAGACCCGGAAGCCTCGCCTGCACGTACCATGTTAACATAAATATTTGAAAATATTCTAGGATGACTGGACAGGGCGTAGGCCAGGCTGTTTCCTTCATTGACGGATTCCTTGACCTCGGCCATGATTTTTTTGAAGAGCGGGTTTGCAATTTGCGACATCAGCGCTTCTAAAGACGCAACCAGGGTCGCTTGAGAAAAGCTGATACCGAGACCGGGGCGGAACGGAGATCCCTGGGTTTCGAGGACGTCTCTTTTACATCCACCGGAAATATTCCGGAGCCCCGGAGCCTCTGGCGGGCGGCCACCGGGCTGTCGGCATCAATGATGCCGTTTACGCTCTTGCCGGACCCGTCAAGGGCCGTGTATTCATAAACTGGCATGACGAAAAGTTTGTTGGGTTTGTTGGGTTTGTTGGGTTTGTTGTGTTTAATCCACAGATTTCGCAGATTACACGGATTACTCTAATCATTTGAGGGACGATGCGAAATCTGTGGGGTTTAATTCCCCGCAGCTTGCTGCGATAGAAAAGATAACACACTCATTTTGATACCCCGCCGCTTGCGGCGGGGTAGTCCATTAGATTGTTTCGTCGTTGCACTCCTCGCAATGGCTATGATCGTGACTTTTTACGAGTTCATCAAAGTTGTGTTACCAAAGGTTTTTAAACATATTAACAAGAATCATTGTTGAGTGTCAACAGCGTGGGCGCCAACACAGCCGTGACGCACGTTTTTCCCCTCACCCTACCCCTCAATATTGTTGAACTAAGTGGTTGATTTGACAAAAATCCCCCTAAATCCCCCTTTACAAAGGGGGACTTTTAAAAACTCCCCCCTTTCTAAAAGGGGGGTTGGGGGGGATTTATCGGGACGGCAGGGAGTTTCAGATGTGAAAAAAATTTAAAGTCCCGGAAAAAAAGTTTAAAGTTTTTTACGTTCGTACCGATAAACAAGATAGTTGTGAAAAAGGCAAACCTCTCGAAAGAGTGGGACGCAAAGCCTCCGGCCCGGTAATGATGGGTAGCGGGGTTGCCCAACCAGCGGACAAGCTGAACAGTTGAGCCCATTCTTTGTCTTTCGTGAGGAGAAATGGGCTTTTTTTTTAGCGACATACAAGCCGCTGCGGGAATTTTGCACAAATTCTTTTTAGAAGGAGGGCAAAAAATGATTAGAAACAAGGTATTAGCGCTTATGATAGTGCTTTGTTTCGTCTTCCCTGTTGCCGTCGCAGAGGCGGGCCGTGGCCACGGCCATGGCCACGGCAAGGACAAGGACAATGGTAATGGCAACTTGCAATTCGAAAAGCATGACGGCAAGGTCAAGGGTAATGCCAAATGGCAATTCAAAGAGCATCGCAGCAAGGGCTCGACAAATTCAAGATTCTTGAATGGCAGGCCTTTTGCTGCGCTGTTTGAGGCAATCAGCAGCAACACCGAGGCGATTGCCCAGATCAAAGCCGAGATTGCGGAGATTCAAACCCAACTCTCGGAAATGGCCTCTGATTTTAGCGACCTGGAGCTGCAAGTATTTGCCAATGAAGAAGCTATCTCAGTTCTGGAGACCAGGACCGAGGAACTTGTCGCAGCCATATCAGAGGCAAGGGCCAACCTGGCTATCCTGGAATCTATCCTGGCGGCTCTCAAAGCCGACGTTGCAGCCAACCAGGAGGACATCGAGGCATTAGAGACCGCGATCGTCAAGGTAAAGAGCGAGATCGAGGCGAACTGGGCCGAGATGGAGGGTATTCTGGCTGAATTGAGGCAGGAATTAGACGTTCAGAGGGCGACTTTGGACGCTTTTAAGGTAGAATTTACCGAGTATAGGCTATCAAACAACGAGACCATCGCCAGTTTACAAAGCGGGCTGGCTGCTGCCATCGCCGAGATCGCAACCCTTGAGACAGTAGACGGTGGAACTTTAGCAACAATCCTGTTGCTCCAGGACGCGATAAACAAGATAAACTCGGACCTTATTGCGCTGAATTCGTCGTTCATTACTCTCAGTGAACGGTTTAACGGGCACACACATCAGTATTATGACAGATGGGAGCTCATCCATGGCGATATTAGATTTACCGGGCGACCATATAGGAGTCTATAGTTTATTAGTGTTTCAAAATACCCCGCCCTGTTGTGGGAGGGGTAAAAGGAGACATTGAAGAATGTATCCGGGAGACCCTTAAGGGGGATTTTATACTGGTTACAATGCTCTGCGTTGCAACCCTACCGCTGGACGCTCTGCGTCCAATACGTATAGCTACTTAGGGAGCGCAGAGCGCCTGTCGGTATGCGCTCCCACGCGGAGCATGGGAACGAGAATAGCTCAGGTTTTATTTCGTGCTTTCGTGATTGGTTTTGCCCGTTAGTGCAGGGTGTAGATTATAGCCCATAAAGGTTTTGGACCTGTGCAGTTGGATAGTTTGCCCAGGTCATACCTTCGGACAGCACGACGATATACTGGTTACAATGCTCTGCGTTGTAACCCTACCGCTGGACGCTCTGCGTCCAATACGCATAGCTACTTAGGGGACGCGGAGCGCCTGTCGGTATGCGTCCCCACGCAGAGCATGGGAACGAGAATAACTCAGGTTTTATTTCGTGTTTTTGTCCTTTGCGGCTTGCGCCTTGAGAACAGTACGTGTTTTCGTTATTGGTTCTGTATAGTTTCTTAACCGCACAGATGGAAAGTTTTGGAGGAGGAAGGTATGAAACGACATGTTATTATTGTGGTCCTTGCAGTAACTATCGTGTTTGCCGGGCTGCAAGCAGCACCTTCCCGAGCAGATACTGATTTAGACAGGGGGAATGCCGTGCCCGGCGAGGCGCTTCCTGAGGAGTTGCAGGCTCTTGATATAAAAGACTATTATGTAGCTTCCGGTGTTGTGCCCGTGGGCCTCATCCGGACCGTGACCGGTCACGTGGTAGTGCTGAACGGAGACACCGGGGAGGCATACTTTGCGGCCCCAGGCGATGCTGTCTTTCGACAGGACGCCTTGTTTACATTAGAGGAATCCCGTTGCCGCATCAAGTTTACTACAGCAGATGTAATCACCATGGGCGAAGACACTAGAATAGACATCAATGAGTTTGTCGACGACCGCGAACTGCAGAAAAAGAAGTCAACCTTCAGCATGCTGAAGGGCAAGGCCATGTTCTATGTGATCCCCTTGTTCAGGTACAAGGAAGTATCCTTTACGGTCAAGACCCAGACTGCCGTAATGGGGGTTCGCGGAACCAAGTTCGGGGTTGAGGTCGCTTTTCTGGACTTTGCACAGCTAGATGCCAGCGACGTAGAGACTATGGTCTATGGTTTTGAGGGAGCTGTGGAGGTTTACTCTCACATAGACGGCGCCACGCAAATGGTTGGTGAGGGCGAGAACCTGCTAGTAAGCTGTTTGGGAACCGGTAGTGTCCAGGACATGGATCCTGGCATGGCCGAGCAGTTTATGTCGGATACTGAGGCACCGGCACCTGAAGGCGATGAGGGTGTGGAGGTGCAAGCGCAACCTGCTGAGGAAGAGGCCGCTGAAGAAGAGGGTGGAGACGCCGATTCCGCAGTTACTACTGATACGGGTGGTGATATTGTAGATGTGACACAGAACCAAACCACTATAACCGTTGAAGGCACAGTCGATCAACGGCCGACCAAACATTTCGGCTATTTTACGGGAATGCTCACCATGGACGATTACGGAACAAAGAGCTTTAAACATCTTTACCTGAGTGATTCCCTGCAGGATTTTGATTCCGATAGCATTGAAGGGCGTGACCTGCTAGCCGGGGGGCTGAACTTAGTTGCAGATGGAAGTCAAGACTACGACGATCCAAGAATCTCAAGTATAGATGTAGATACACCATATACGATTACCGGTTCATTTCCTATCGTGCACGGAGAACTCGGCCACAATGCTTATATTGAATGGGGATATTGGACGCAACCCATAGCCATGTCCGACGACACCAACAACTACTATTTTGACAACAGAGGCTATTATATCTTCGGAGATCACACCACAGACGCCCGGATGTGCGACCTTGCGTTAAACAACGTGTCAGGGACTTACAGCGGCGCCGCGCACGGGACGTACTGGACAGCCGGTGGCGGCGCAAATATGTTGGGAGACTTCCGCGCGAATGTAAACTTTGCGTCAGCTTCAATATCCAATTTCAAGGTGGATGTTTCCGGAGGCGGCCATAGCGTGCTCATAGACGGCGCTAGTGGAGGTTTTAGTGGTAGTCAGTTTCAAATTATGCCTAGTACCGGAACGTGGAAAATAGATGGAACTAAGACTACCATTGATGATTATAAAGAGGCTCGCGGTTCGGTGTACGGCCCGAATGGCGAGGCAATTGGTGGTGTATGGAAACTGGACAAAGACGACGAGAGTGGCCATGCAACCGGGATGTTTCAGGGTACCAGATAGTTTTTACAGGCAGAGTTAGAAGGAGGGATTTGGGCTGGCCGGTGGTTGCACCGGCCAGCCTTTTTTTGTCGCCCGCTACTGCACCCTTTTCCAGCCTGACAGGAAGAGTGTGAGTCGAAGACCACTGTTTGTTTGGTGAACGGTTATGTTATCTCTTCCCATGAAATTCGCCTGTGGCCCATTTCTTATCACCATCATGCGCGTACCACAGGCCGCCAACCCCGTCGGCCTTTGCGCCAAAGCATGAGCCTGTGGCGCCTGTATCAGGTTCAGAAGCAATGGGATTCCCATCAATTGTGCCGGTGAAGCCGCCAACCTCGAACGACCCGCAACTTCCCAGGGTTCCGCTGCCGCCGGAAATATGGACCTGACCTGCATTAATATCGAAATTAGAAACACGGGAGTTCCCGAAATCTATATGACAGGAAAAATCGCCAGTCAAAATTTTGACATCTGACGCAGAACTATTCGCATACACCCCTTTTGCCTCACCAGTATATGTAGCACTGAAGTTTTGCTGCTGGAGGAAGGAAATGGCATCCGAGTGGGTGAAATCTCCTTCTACCTCCCAAATACGGGCTGTGGCGGCATAAAAAAGATCGGACCCATCCTCTCCAATTTGTCCCGTGGGCGCATCTTGATCTTGCCACCATCCCCATTCCATATACTCGTGGCCGTTTTCATCCCGGTAACAGCCCCCGTCATTCCATTTAAACAAGTGAGGCATACCAAGAGCTATATTGCTGCCGTTACCCCAACTGAAATAAGTGACTTTCATATCCATGTTGGGATCGATTTCCTCTACCATCATTTTAAACTCTTCTTTACCTTCGTGATCCACTGCATAGCCGATATGCGTTTCGAGCCCACCCGAAAATAAATTAGGGACATGCGAAATATATATTGGGTCCTTGATTACTGGAGAACTCTCATTATAAGCTATGCCATCAGCAGCATCTGTTATTATCGTGGCGAAATAGCCCCCTTCGCCAGCCGTCTTGCCTTCCCATGTTTCCCATACATCAAGAGTTGCTGTGGTTTGGTCCTGTGTCACATCTGTGAAATCGCCCGTATCAGTGGGAATTGCCGCACTATCATCTGATTCAACAGCAACCGGGGAGTCGGCCTCTCCTTCCTCATCAGCAGGTTCCGCTTGCACCTCCACGCCCTCGTCGTCTGCACCGATTTCCTCGCCTTCAGGTGCCGGCGCCTCGGTATCCGACATGAACTGCTCCGCCATGCCAATATCCATGTCCTGGACATTACCTGCACCCAAACTGCTTACTCGCAGGTTCTCGCCTTCGCCAACCATTTGCGTGGCGCCGTCTATGTAAGAGTAGACCTCCACCTGTCCCTCGAAACCGTAGACTACGGTCTCTGTGTCATCCGTGTTTGTCTGTGCAAGGTCCAGAAAAGTGACCTCAACCCCGAACTTGGTTCCGCGAACTCCCATCACGGCAGTCTGAGTCTTGACCGTGGTGGATACGTCTTTATACCTGAACAAGGGGACCACATAGAACATGGCCTTACCCTTCAGCATCCTGATGGTTGACTTTTTCTTCTGCAATTCATGGTCGTCGACAAACTCCTCGATCTCTATTCGGGTGTCCTCACCCATGGTGATCACATCTTCTGTGGTGAACTTGATCCGGCAACGGGACTCCTCTAATGTAAACAAGGCATCCTGCTGGAACACAGCATCCCCTGCGGCCGCAAAGTATGCCTCGCCGGTGTCCCGGTTCAGCACTACCACGTGACCAGTCACGGTCTGTATGAGACCCACGGGCTCAGCCTCGGAAGCTATATAGTAGTCTTTTACATCCAGATTCTCCAACTCCTCAGGAATGGCTTTGGCGGGTGCAGCATTCCCCCGGCTTGGATCAGTATCTGCCAACGCGGCCTGCAACCCAAAAAACAGAAGTGTCAGTGCAAGGACCACAACAATAGAATATCGTTTCATGCCTGCCTCCATAAACCGTTAGAATCTGCACCCCACACTAACGGTGTAGGTCGTCCGATCAAAAGTATAAAGGTCGCAATTTGAATCATTGTCCGTGTAGCTAAAGGCAAGAGAGGCAAAGAAATATTTGAAAAATCCCTGACTCAAGACCGCCGTGTAACTTTGCCGCTTATCCTTACGATCCTCACTGTAAAGCAGTGGCTTGCCATCATAGTCTCTCCGGGTCCACTGGTACCGGAGGAAAAACTCTGTTCCGGTCTGGAACCTGGCAAAATACGAGAGGGCATAATAGGGACCGTCGTAAGTAAACCTGTCGGCATCGGCATTGTGATTTTCGTGGCCTGCTGTTGCGGAGAAAATATGCTTGCGACTTAAAAGATAGAAATTAGGTGTGAGCTCAACCCGGTGGTTCCTGTTGTCCAGATCGGAGTTTTTACTGGCGTGGTATTTCATACTGCTGTAGGAATATAGCCCCTTGAGGCTGAAGTACTGGTTGAAATGGTGCTCATAGTTTGGATCAACATGGAAGACGCGGGAAAGCCGCTTCCTGCCGTATTCCAGCATCGTATGTCCAACAGGAATCTTAAGGATATCGCGGCGGCCCGCCAACCACGGACCGGTGGTGAAATCCGTCGCCATGTAATTGAAATCGCTGTAGTCAAGATATGACTGGTTGTAAAAAGAGCCGGTCGTATTCCACATCAGCCCGTTTTTTTCGCCCATATCCCAAAGCACGTTGCCTGCAACATTGGTAACCCAAGCTTCGTCTTCCAGTTCCAAAGATTTCTCGTCCAGGGTCAGAGTCCCTCCTTCAACCGCGAGTTCCTTGTCATCAGGGCCGGCGGTGATATTGTCGTCCCATAACATCCCTTCGGACAACCGCAGGTTCCAGAAGACTTTTCGGGACCTTTCTTTAATGACAGCGAGCAGCCGTGCAATGTTTTTCCGCACCCCCGCAGGAGGGGCGGCGGCCTTCACCAGTTCCAGTTCCCGGCGTGCTTCATCGTTGCGGCCCATCGTGAAGTAGGCCGTTGCCAGTTCCAGCCTGACCCTGTGCAGTTTGGGGTCGATGGCGAGCATCTTCTTGAATTTTCGGATGGCCAACCGCGTCTCTCCTGTCTTCATGGCGCTTGTGCCGAGCCAGAACATAATGTCCATGGTTTCCACCTTGCCCGCTATCTCCCTAAAAATAGGCAAAGCGCGGGCAAATTCCCTGTCATAGTAAAGGACCAGGGCCTCGGCGAGCATTTGATCCAGGGCTTCAATTTCCTCCTTGCTCATGCGGAGGAGCTTTTCAATGGCCTCCTGATTGACCTCTTTTGAATTAACCTCGCCGGCAGACCGGATCTCTGCCTGCGCCTCTGATGCCTTAGGGCTCAGGGGCTGGGCAAGTGCAAAGGGGGGAACTAATAAAGTGATCAAGACAAGCAGAACGGATCTACAAAACAATAGCGGCGTAGCAGGCATAACGATCTCTCCTCAGCACATGAAGCCTCAGTCAGTGTCATATATCAGTCCAAATCTTTCGACCTGTGCGGTTAGGTGGTTCCTGAGTCCTTCCGAATGGCCTAACCCTCATCGCAGGGTTCCCGTAGGGGCGGGTTTATCCCGCCCCAATCGATTTGGCGGGCGGCGTAAAGCCGCCCCTACGACGCCACCTTCATAACCATCAACTCAATGACAAAACACGGTAAATGCTAACCGCACAGGTCCAAATCTTTGGAAACGGTAATGCAAGTATCATGCCCTGTAGAGGTGGTTTCGAGGGAGGAAGAGGAAGTTTTCAATGGGGAAAATGGGCTTAACGCCACTTCTAAAAGGAGAGTCCGCAGGAAAGTACAAGCGCCTTGTTCGACTCAGGCCCTGCCAGGGAGAGGTTTATCTTTGCGTGCTCTTTCAAGTACCTGAAAAAGCGGTTTTTCTCATCCCGGTTGTACTTATGGGCGCTGCTGACCGCGCTGTAGATATTACCGGAGTAGAAGCCAAACTCAACAAATGTGATAATTCCGCCAAGGGCATCGTTATCGTGATCAAATGCCTCATAAGCAGCAAAGATCAATGCGCCATTGACCAGAAAAGAGGCCAATGCATCTCTGTATCTTTCACAATATAGATGGCCTGCGCCTGGCACAATAGCAAGGAGCCCTGCAATGGAGGGATTTTTGTGCTTGAGGAGTTTTTTCTTGTCGAGTTCCTTCAAGAATTGCTTGAGCCTGTATTTTTCTCGATTTTGAGCGGAGATCTTATCAAAACAGGTTTGCGCATTTTCCCACAACCCTTTTTCCAGATAAACCCAGCCACACTGATAATAGGCTTCATCCTTGATGTTTTGATCAGGCGCAACAGTTATTAAGTTCTCAAGATTGATGAGGGCCTCATCATAGCGCTTGAGCTGAACATATGCCTCGCTTGTTTCAAGATAAGACTTGATCGCATGAACCGAGTTCGGGTATCTTTCTATCAGGAGTTGAAACGCCTGAATGGCTTCTTGATACCGCTCACCTTTTAGATAGGCAAGCCCGATCCTGTACCTGGCAAGCTCAACCTGCCTGGCCTCCGGGAAAAAATATATGAACCGTTCGTATTCTCCGATCGCCCTGTAGTACTCACCTTTTTGAAAATAGTGTTCGGCAAACTGAAATTGACGATCGAGATCGAGGAGAACAGCGGGGCGTGCGAAAGAATAGACAGGGAAGAGAAAGATTATGATGGATGGAATGGCCACAAGCCATCCTGCCATTACAATGCAGGCACTAGTGCCTAAGTCATGAAATTCGTGTTTTTTCTGGCAGAAAAGCATAAAAGACAATCACGAAAACACGAAAGAGGGAAAACACGAAATCATATTTTGTTTTTCGTGCCTTCGTAGTTTCGTGCTTTCGTGATAGATTTGTTTTTTTGTTACGACCTTAGCGCTCACTGTGCCACCAGAAATCATTGTTTTCTAATGGGTCATGAAACTTTTCCGCCCCGTTTACGTAAATTACGGGAGCCTTGCGCATTTCATCTGCTTCGTGGAGCAGTCGATCACAAGTCATAACCCATCCTACGAAAAACCCATGTTTTTCAAAACAAAGGAGGCTGTATTTCGAACAGCTCGGATACATGGGACACGTTTTACCATCGATTGGCGAAAGGTAGTTCCTGTAGACTTCAACGAGGGAACGAAGGGGGTTGATTGCCGGTCTTCCGCTTACGGCGGAGTGGCAGCCGGGATGCTCTTCCCACGGCCCCCTGAACGATGAAGCACACACGCCATTGGCAGAGCCAGAAATGAGAAACAACAAGGTTATACACGGGAAAAGGACACGTGTTTTCATGACTAAGCTCAAGAGCGCAAGGTCTGCGACACATTCCGAGTCATTTCAAGCACCTTGATTGCTTCATCCGGGGTGAGCGAGCCGGTGCCGCAGCTCGGTGTAATCAGAGACTGTGCCAGGATCGTTGTCCGTTCTATGCCCAGGGTCTCCAGGTGACTCGCCTGCGACTCCCATTTGTCCACCAAACTTGAGGCTGTTTCCCTGGCGATATCCTCGCTGCTTGAGGTGGGGACAATTCCCCATGCGAGGATTCGGGCCTGATCGAAAAAGGTCTTGAGGGATGCTTCATACAGAGCCAGACGTTCAAAGAAGCCGTAAGCGTCAAAGCTGAGTATATCAGCCGCAGAATCCAGGATTAACGACCAATCCGTATTTGCGCACACGTGAACCCCGGCAAGACCTCCTGCCTGATGTACGGCGTCAATAACTTCTGAAAGAACCCGGGATACGTCATCTCGTGATATGCTAATAAAGGCTGAAGTGCCAAAGCCCGCCAGGCCTGGTTCGTCTATGAAAATGATGGCGGGAATACCCTGTTGTGACAGTTTTTCCACCTGCCAGCGTGCCTTCATGGCAAGCGTTTTGACCACCACATCCAGGAGCCGGTCATCATAGAACAGGGCGCGTTTATGCTGGTCTGTCAACCCTGTGGCCATAGTCACGGGTCCGGTAATCTGGCCTTTGAGAGCTACAGGGAACTGCGGGGCTGATTTCATCACGTCGAGGAGGGTAAAGAAGCCTCTTGCGGTCTCCGGGGTAAGGACAAATCGCGTGCCATCCAGAGGTGAGCCTCCTTCGGTTATGGCAAGGTAGTCCTCGTAGAATTTGAGCAAGTCGTCCTCAAACGTTGATTTTGAGGTATCAATGAAGACGCGGTCCTGGTTTTGGACAACACCCGGGATGCCAGGCAGAAACTGGACCATCATGCCCTCTTCCGGATAGGCCGGGAGCTGAACCCACAGGGGAATCTCCGGTGTATATTTGAATACCAGGCCAATGGCCTGGTCATGGTCGGCTATGGGAAGGCTCCCGATCAGGACAGCCAGCGCATTGCCTTTGAATTGAGCCATAGCAATTCCTTAACATAACCTTCCCTTTCAGGCAAGGAGGTTATTCTGCTTGACTCGATCAGTCAAATGTTGGATAATTCCTTCCGAAATGGGCGAAAAAGATAAGGCAAAGCTTCATAAGGTGCTCGGGGCAGGCATTGGCTGGGAAGTATCATCCTGACAAATTTGCAGGCACAGACCCAGTTATTCAGGAACTGGCCAAGGGGAAGATAGCAGAGATTAACAGGGCTTACGGAAAGATCATGGAAACATGGATAGGAAGAAAAGGGGGAGGTTAGATGTTCGGAATCGGCATGCCGGAGTTAATCATAATTCTGGTTATTATTCTCATCATTTTCGGGGCGGGCAAGCTCCCTGAGATCGGAAGCGGTATTGGAAAGGGGATCAAGAATTTCAAGAAAGCTACCTCCGGGAAGTTAGAAGAAAACCCTGAGCCCGAAGAACCAAACAGACTGGAAGAGGAGAAGCTGGAAGAGGAGAAGAAAGCTTAGGGCAGCAGAGGAGTCCGGACAGGGGCTAGAACGGGATGTCGTCCTCAGTTGGCCCGCTGGATGCTGTTGCGGGTGGCCCGCTGGATGCTGTTTTGGGTGGCCCGCTCGATGCTGTTTTGGGCTCGGGGCCAAAGCTCTCATTTGAGACCGGTTCCACTTGACCTCGGGATCCAAGCATTTGCATGCGCCAGGCCCTAATCTCTGTGGTTTTCCGCTTGTTACCTTCCTGGTCTTCCCATTCGTTTGTCTGGAGGCTTCCCTCAATATAAACCTGGCTGCCCTTTGAAAGATATTCTCCACAGATCTCCCCCAATCGGCCCCATGCCACGATACGGTGCCATTCCGTCCGTGACTCCTTCTGGCCGTCCTTGTTGGTCCAGTTTTCTGTGGTGGCGAGGCTGAAATTTGCTACTGCCGTTCCGCTGGGCGTGTAGCGAACCTCCGGGTCTCTTCCCAGGTTGCCAATGAGGATTACCTTGTTAACGCTGGCCATGGGTCTCCCCCTCTTAGATTGTGTTTGTTGGGTTTACACGGTTTATTGTGTTTGTTGGGTTTTAGGGTGGCAGGATGCAAACACCGTGTTTTCTATAGTCGATGAAGCGAACAAAATCAAGAAAAATCGCATCTTAGTTTTTTGGACCAAAAAGGTTTGACTGGGGTTTTCGGATGATACAAACACATCTTTCACGCACAGATGCAAGCATTACAAAAAAAGGAGTTCTACAATGCAAAAAATCGTTGGAACCACGTTTTTGATTGTCATGCTGACCATGTCGGCCTTGGCAGGAGGGGCCTATCTTGCCGCAAAATCTTATGTCGATCCGACACTGAAGGATCTAAACCGGGCTGTAGCTGCGATCCAGCCTGAAGCTCAAAAAGAGGTGATGCCTCATTTGACAGAGTTAAAAAGAATTCGCGAGATGGGAAGCCTTTATGTTCCATCTGTCTTGTCTTTAGCCGGTCTGACTGCGATCCTGATTCTTTCTTTGTTACACCGGAGGTTGGTCAACCGTGGTGCAGTCATCCCTAAGGAAATGCCTAAGAGGATGGAGGTAACGACCCCGGCAGAACAGGAAAGACCGACAAAAGCTGTCGCTGGTGACCTAATAGATGTCGGGGCGTGCAGGATACTGTCCATACTTCAAAACAAGGGAAGATTGATTGATTTTTTCCAGGAAGAGATCACTGGATACCCGGATGCTCAAATTGGTGCGGCCGTCCGCCACATTCACCAGGACTGCAGAAATGCCCTGCATGAATATGTCACCTTTGCTCCGGTCATGTCAGAAAGAGAGGGGGAGCCCGTCATGGTCTCCGAGGGGTTTGATCCTTCTGAAATTCGACTCACGGGGCATATAACAGGCCGACCACCTTTTGAGGGGATTCTCCAGCACACTGGCTGGAAGGTTACACGAATAAAGCTCCCTGACCAGCCCAAGGGCCAAAAGCATACAGTCATAGCCCCTGCTGAGGTGGAAATGGGTGAAACAGAATAAGACAAGAGGAAACCAATGAAACCATCAAGATATATCGTCGGCATAGATCTGGGAACGACCAACTGCGCAGTCGCTTATGTAGATACGTTTGAACAGGAAGACGAAAGCCCTGAGATCCGTCTTCTCCGCATTCCCCAGGTCGTAACCCCTGGCACAGTAGAAGAACAACAGCTACTACCTTCGTTTTGCTATCAAATCGCCACAGGAGAACTTCCTGAGGGTAGCCTGGATCTGCCGTGGCAAGAGGGGACAGGGTTTGTGGTAGGAACCTTTGCCAGAGAGCGAGGCGCTGAAGTCCCTGATCGAGTCATCTCGTCATCCAAATCGTGGCTCAGCCATTCCGGCGCGGATCGGACGGCCCCGTTGCTCCCATGGGGTGCACCTGAAGAGGTTACCCATATCTCTCCGATTGAGGCATCATCCAGATTACTGAAACATATTCGCGATGGGTGGAATCATGTGATTGCGGAGGGAAATCCGGATTTCTTTCTGGAATCGCAGGAGATATTCTTGACCGTACCCGCTTCCTTTGATGCCACCGCACGGGAGTTAACAGTGCGTGCCGCAGAGATGGCAAGCATATCCCGGGCTACACTCCTGGAAGAACCACAGGCGGCCTTTTATGCCTGGATCGAAAGCACCCAGGAAGGATGGCGCAAGGAAGTTAGCGTGGGAGATGTGATCCTTGTGTGCGATATTGGCGGCGGGACAACAGACTTCAGTCTGATCCTGGTGTCGGAAAGCCAGGGGGAACTTGTTCTTGAACGGATCGCTGTGGGCGACCATATCCTTCTGGGCGGAGACAACATCGATCTCACCCTGGCCTATGCGATTCGAAATCGTTTGGCCAGTGAAGGAATTAAATTGGACAATTGGCAGATGCGAGGACTCTTGCACTCGGCCCGCCGGGCCAAAGAAGAGATCTTTGAAAATCCTGATTGCGAGTCGCATCCGGTCACCGTTCTGGGGAAGGGACGGCGGGTCATTGGGGGTACCATCAGTACTGAGCTGACCCGCCAGGAGATAGAAGAGGTCGTTTTGAACGGTTTTTTCCCGAAGTGCGCGGAGACCGATCGGCCAAGAGAAAGGCGTCAGGCAGGGCTGAAAGAGCTTGGACTTCCGTATGCCTCGGATCCTGCTGTAATAAGACACCTGGCATGGTTCCTTCAAAGGCACAAAAACGATAGCAATCTCGGGGGGGAGGGATTAAGACCCACGGCGGTCCTGTTCAACGGTGGGGTCATGAAGGCCGACCTATTGAAGCACAGGATAATAGAAGTTCTCGAAAGTTGGTATGAGGGCGAAAAAGGGTTAAAGGTTCTTCCCACCAGATCGCTTGACCTGGCGGTTGCATGCGGGGGCGTGTATTACGGGCTGGCCCGACTCGGCCGCGGGATACGAATCCGCAGCGGCACTGAAAGGTCCTATTACATTGGAATCGAAACTGCAATGCCGGCAGTCCCTGGAATGCCTGCCCCGATCAAGGCCCTGTGTGTGGTGCCCTTTGGTATGGAGGAGGGAACTGAGGCGGATTTGCCGGATCGGGAGTTCGGCCTGGTGGTGGGAGAACCGGTATCTTTTCGTTTTCTTGGCTCAACAAGCCGACATGACGACGGAATCGGAGACGTTATAGAAGACTGGGAAGAGGAAGGCATTGAAGAACTTGTGCCCCTGGAAACCGAGTTGCCCTCTGAAGAGGGTCAGGAAGGGGCTCCGGTACGGGTGCGCTTGCGCATCAAGGTGACTGAGATAGGGACCCTGGAACTGTGGTTTGTTTCGGAGACAAAGCGTTGGAAGCTTGAATTTAATGTTCGGCAACCGTGAATATGTTAACCGTTCAGGGTTCAGAGGTTCAGGGTTCAACGAAATTCTGAACCCTTCTACGAGCAAAGTTAACGAAAGAAAGGCAACCCTGAACGGTGAACCCTGAACCTCTGAACCCTTACAATATATGAAACAAATGACACAAAAAAGATCCCGATATGTCATAGGTATTGACCTTGGCACAACGAATTCTGCAATTGCATATATTGATACCCGCAAATATCCCACAGGTGGCGCCGGTGCCATTCAAACCTTTGCTACCCCGCAGTTGATTAACGAGGGCGAGATCGCAGAGCGTCAAGGACTGCCCTCTTTTCTATATCTTTCACCCGGTCACGAACTTCCCGCAGGAAGCCTTGATCTCCCCTGGGCAGAGGACCGAGATTTTGCCGTTGGGGAATTCGCCCGTACACAGGGCGCAAAGGTTCCTGGCCGACTCATTTCCTCTGCAAAATCGTGGCTCTGCCACACGGGTGTGGATCGCAAGGCCCCCATTCTCCCATGGGGAGACATCGGAGAGGTTTCAAAACGGTCACCTGTGGAAGCCGCTGCACTTTATCTAAGACATATGCGTGACACATGGAACCATGTGATGGCTGGGAGCGATTCCACGAAGAGGTTCGAGGAGCAGGAGTTGATCCTTACAGTGCCTGCCTCTTTTGATGAAGTTCCTCGCGAGCTCACCTTAGAGGCGGCGCAAAAAGCGGGGCTTGTGCATATCACGCTCGTTGAAGAACCTCAGGCCGCGTTCTATTCCTGGATTGCCCGCCACGAAGCGGATTGGGACAAGATAGTTGGTCCTGGAACGGTCATCCTTGTTTGTGACATTGGAGGGGGGACGACCGATTTTAGCCTGATTTGTGTAAAGGAAGGAGAGGCCGGGCCGGGCCCTGAACGCGTGGCCGTGGGAGAACACCTCCTGTTAGGGGGCGACAATATGGATTTGGCGCTGGCCCGTCTTGTCGAATCCCGGATGTTAGGAAATAGTGAAAAGAGACTCGATTCTCTTCGCTGGCATATCCTGACGTCCCTTTGCAGAAGCGCGAAAGAAAAGATTTTGGGAGGTGGGGAGCCCCAAAGCATTCCGATCAGCCTTCCCGGACGTGGTAGAGGTATCGTTGCAGGGGTGCTCTCTGACTCACTCAATCTGGAGGATGTACAAAATACGATCATCAACGGTTTTTTTCCATATACACAACCCGATGAAATGCCTGTTCGGAGGACCGGAATCGGTATCCAGGAGTGGGGACTCCCTTTTGCCGCAGATCCCGTTATTCCCCGTCATCTGGCGGCTTTTTTGAAAAAACACCAGGCAACGAACACAGATGTTTCTCAACCTGACGCCGTGCCGTCATTGCGACCGGATGCCATTCTTTTTAACGGCGGCGTACTCAGCCCCAATATTTTGAGAGAACGTATTTTAGAGATCGTATCGGGATGGTTTTCCAAGGCTGGAGGAGATCGGTGGCGTGCTGTGGTGCTTGAAAACGATCTGCTCGCCCTGGCAGTGGCCCGGGGTGCCGCATACTATGGCATGGTGCGCAGGGGACGCGGAGTCCGCATTGTGGGTGGAAGTCCTCGCTCATATTATGCACGGGTAGTGCTGACCGATACGACAAAAGAAGAGCCAGGCCAAATCAGCGCTGTATGTGTCATACCCCGGGGGATGGAGGAAGGAGAAGAGGTGGAGATAGAATCCCCGGTGTTCAAGGTGCTGACCAACCAGCCGGTCTCTTTTTCGCTTTACAGTTCTAATTCCAGGACCGGTGATCAGCTTGGCCAGGTGTTGACCCTGGCTGAAGATTCGTTGTTTCAACTCCCCCCGCTTCGTACAACCTTGCGGTTCGGGAAAAAAGGGGTTGTGCGCAAAATACCGGTTTGCCTGTGCGCACGCCTTACAGAGGTTGGGACCTTAGAGCTTGCTTGCCATTCCGTGGAGACGGAGCATCGATGGAGGCTTCAATTCAAGATCCGACCAGATGCCGGTAAAGAGAGAGAGGAGAAAAAAGGACCCCAAGACGGGCCGAGAAAAGAACTGATTTCGAAGAAGGCAATAGAGAGAGCCATGGAGACCCTGAGAGTTGCATTTACCACGGAAAAGCCTCTTTCTGATGATCAGGTCACACCCACTACTGTAATGAAAGCGTTGCGCAAAGATATCGGCAGGAATAAGGAAAGCTGGCCCGTTCCGGTCTTAAGGCGTCTTTTCGACACGCTTCTAAGTGAGCCGGACTATCGAAAAAATAGTGCCAGACATGAAGAAAGGTGGTTGAATCTTACAGGGTTTTGCCTTCGCCCCGGATACGGTCATACCGGGGATGACTATCGTATGCGACAGATGTGGAAGCTCTATCATGCCGGGGTTATCTTTTCGCGGGATAAACAATGCAGGGTGGAGTGGTGGATACTGTGGAGACGGGTGGCCGGCGGGCTGAATCAGAGCCAGCAGATGACCCTTTTCCGCGATCTTTCTCCGGTCCTGTTGTCTGGCCAAAAAAAAGGAACAAAGCAACACCGGGCCTCTCCGCAGGAGCGGACCGAGATGTGGCGTACTATGGCCAACCTTGAAGGACTTCCCGTCAATATTAAGGAGAAGATAGGCAGAGCGCTCATAAAGCAGATGGGGACATCCCGTGGTGAAGGGCTCAATATGTGGGTCCTTTCCCGTATTGGGTCGCGTATTCCTCTATACGGGCCTTTGAACGGAGTCGTTCCGGTCAGGACCATCACTGGCTGGATAAAACAGATCCTTGAAACAGAATGGAGAAAACCAAATCAAACGGCGTTTTGTGTGGTCCAAATGGCCTCTTTTACCGGAGACAGGGAAAGGGACCTTGATGGAAAGCTCAGGGATCGTATCAGGGAAAGACTCCGGGGATTGGAAGATGACGAACGGTTGGCTCAAAGATTGTTCGAAATGGTCCCTCTGAGTGCATCTGAGCAAGGTCTCGTCTTTGGTGAAGGACTCCCGGAGGGGCTCCATCTAGCAGAATAACCTCGATCTTGGGATAAACAGATACTGGACACTGCATACCGGATGCTCATGGGTTATGTTTTCGACTTCAAGGCAGCCAGGGGATACGACAACTGGTATCAGAACCCCGCGAATCGGTTCGTTGGTGATCTTGAAGATCAGCTTCTCTTAAGGCTCCTTGAACCTGTGCGGGGAGAGCGGGTTTTGGACATTGGGTGCGGCACAGGGAGACATCTTTCTATGTTTTTGGAGATGGGCCTTGACGTAACAGGTCTTGACGCATCGCCTCACATGCTTGACATTGTACGAGAAAAATTAGGGCACCGCGCCGAGCTCCACCAGGGGTTGGCCGAGGATCTCCCTTTTGAGGACAACAGCTTTGATATTGCCACCCTGATTACGACCCTGGAATTTGTGGACGATGTCCCAAAGACTCTTCAAGAGGCATGTCGTGTGGCAAAGAGGCGGATCTTTTTGGGTGTTCTAAACCGTTACTCGATTAAAGGGATAGAGCGAAGAATCAAGGGCATCTTTTCAGAAAGCACATACAACCGCGCCAGGTTTTTCAGTGTGTGGGAACTCAAACGGTATGTCCGGGAGATTTTGGGCAAAACGCCTCTTAGACGGGGAACGGTTCTCCAGCTGCCCGCCAGCTTTAGAAAATATACCCATCGTTTTGAAAGGTGGCCTTTTGTTCACAACTGCCCCTTTGGGTGCTTCATAGGTATGGTGGTCATACTTGTTCCACGATATCGGACCCGTAATATACCCATTGGGTATGTGGCCCAGCCCAGAAGGGCAGCGCAAGAATTGATGAAGACGAAGGATTGATGATTGATGATTGACGATTGACGATTGACGATTGATGATTGACAAATGACAAATGAGGCATCCTTCATTCCTCGGTTTACACTTATCAAGGATGCGGGCGCCAAGAGATAAGTTCTTTTCTTCCTACTTTTTGGTGTCAGGTGTCAGGTGTCAGGTGTCAGGAGCGACAAACGCGAGATCTGTACTGTTCTCAAGGCGTAAGCCGCAAACCTGAACACTGAAACCAGGCACCAGGTGTCATGTGTCAGGTGTCAGAAACTGAAAAAGCAAGACCTGAAACCTGAACACTGAAACCTGAACACTGGTCAATAGGTGTAAACTACTTTATGGCGAAAATGAAGGATGCCAAAAATGACCAATGATAAATCACCAATGGAAGCCTATCTGTACGAGCGATTAGAAAATAAGAAGGTACGGTGCAACCTTTGCAATCACCGTTGCCTTATTAAGGAAGGCAAACGGGGCATCTGCGGTGTTCGCGAAAACCGGGAGGGGATTTTAGAAAGCCTTGTTTATGGAAGGCTGATCACCCAGCATGTGGACCCTATTGAAAAGAAACCGCTCTATCATATCTTGCCTGGCTCTCTTTCCTATTCCATTGCCACGGTTGGGTGCAATTTCAGGTGCCGTTTTTGCCAGAACGCAGATATTGCCCAGATGCCGGCAGACCGCAAGGGGATGATTGTAGGTGACCTATACAGTCCGGAAGATGTGGTGAGTGCCGCAGAGCAGGCAAACTGTCAGAGCATTGCCTATACCTATACCGAGCCGACCGTGTTTTTTGAATTTGCATATGACACAGCCAAGCTTGCCCATGAAAAGGGTATCCTCAATCTCTTTGTAACGAACGGCTACATGACCTCCGAGGCCGTGCACATGATCCGGCCCTACCTTGATGCAGCCAATGTGGACCTGAAGGCCTTTAACGATGATTTTTATAAGGAGCAATGCAGCGCCAAACGAAAGCACGTGATGGAGACCCTTAAGCTGATGAAGTCTCTTGGGATCTTTGTGGAGGTTACCACGCTCCTCATTCCAGGACTCAATGATGATAAAGGAGAGCTTCAACAACTGGCCTTTTTTATTGTGGACTCACTTGGCCCTGAGACCCCGTGGCACATCAGCCGTTTTTATCCTACCTACAAGCTTACAGACCGTCCGCCTACGCCTGCGGAGAGTATTCACAAGGCACGGCGAATCGGGCTTGATGCAGGGCTCCGTTATGTGTACAGCGGCAATCTTCCCGGAAACGAAGGTGAGAATACGATCTGTTACAGTTGCGGCCAGCCCTTAATTGAGCGGTGGGGTTATTACATATCCAAGAATGTGATTACAGATGGCAAGTGCCCGAAGTGTGGTGCGACTATTGATGGCATAAGTGTTTAAGCTTGGAGGCGTCGCCCCAATTGGAGCCAATGGAGCCAACGGGCGGGATAAACCCGCCCCTACGTGGGGTTTGCGGGATAAACCCATGGCCCAGACCGGGACGATATACATTCATGCAAAGCTGTCGCGCCAAGAAAGGGAAAGCACTCTAATGGCACATTGCAACGTGTTCCTCTATCTCTTGAGCGCAGGCAACCCGTTCATTCTCTGGCACGTTTATATTGATGGTGTCGGTTGCCATATCTATCTCAAGGGTTCCTCCGTGTCTCTCCACAATCGACCGAATGTTGTACAACGACAGGGCGCGCTGTTTAGCCTCTTCGCTTGTTGCCCATACATAGTCCTCAGCCACATGCATATGCTTGGCCTGGCTTAATGTATCTGGCGTGTTGCAGTAAGTTTCGTGTCTCATGATGGTAACCTCTTTTCCTCAATTGGTGCCTCTTACTCTTCACATCGGCACATTCGCGAAAAACTTGAAAATGGTAATAAGCAACAAGCGTGCCATTCGGTCAAAGGTAACGGATAGGCCATGTCTATTTCCTTGACATAGAATTCCATTCTTTCTATTCTGCGTTTTTGGTTTAAGAGAATAGTCTCTCTGCCCCGTTAAATGCGAAGCTATTTACCTGGGGCGAACTCTACGGTCTCTGCGGTGAACGGTTACGAAATTCCTAACTATTCCGAGAATGACATGGATTTTTCCATCAAGGTCGATCCGAGAACCTGGCAGACATACATCGCTGTGCGGCAAAAGGGCAGGGCCCTCCTTCTTAACCCCTTCACGAACAAGGGCACGGCGTTCACGGCCCGTGAGAGAGACGAGCTTGACTTTCATGGCCTGCTGCCGCCTGCCATCTGCACCATAGACCAGCAACTGGAGCGAGCCTACGAAAGCTTTCAGGCAAAGCCAAACAACCTCGAGAAGTTCATCTACCTGACGAGCTTGAACGACAGGAACGAAATGCTCTTCTTCCGGCTTCTGTACGAGCACATGGACGAGATGATCCCCATCGTCTACACCCCAACCGTGGGGGAAGCGTGCCAGAAATTCTCGCACATCTACCGGCGCAGCAGGGGCCTGTACATCAGTTACGAGCAGCGGCACAACATCGAGAAGATCCTTGGCAACTTTTACTGCAAGAACCCGTCCGTGATCGTCGTCACCGACGGCGAGCGAATCCTGGGGCTTGGCGACCAGGGCGCGGGAGGAATGGCAATCCCGATCGGCAAGCTGTGCCTCTACACGCTCTGTGCCGGTGTTTCGCCATACAGTACCTTGCCCGTCATGCTCGATGTAGGCACCGACAACGAGGAGCGGCTCAAGGACCCCCTGTATCTCGGGCTCCGGCAGAAGCGGGTCCGGGGCGAGGAATACCAGGCATTCATCGACAGGTTCGTCGATGTTGTGCGCAAGGTCTTCCCCAACGTGCTGTTACAGTGGGAGGACTTCCTCAAGGGCAACGCAATCAAGCAGTTGAAGCGCTTCAAGGACACTTTGTGCACCTTCAACGACGACATCCAGGGAACCGGGGCCGTGGTCCTCGCTGGCATCTACTCCGGACTGCGCATCACTGGTCAGTCTATGCGGGATATCCGGGTCCTCATTGCCGGAGCGGGTGCGGCCGCACAGGGGATCGCCAATCTCATTGTATCGGCCCTCCAGGAAGAGGGACTGTCGCTTAAACAGGCGCGAAAGCGCATCTGGACGGTGGACAGCAAGGGACTTGTCACCAAGACACGCTCGGCTCTGGAAGGGTTCAAGGTCACTTACGCCAGGGACGTTGACGAGATCGCCACGTACGAGTGCAAGGACCGATCGAAGATCACTCTCCAGGAGGCGATCGTCAACTCCAAACCGACCGTTCTCGTCGGCGTGTGCGCGACCCCGGGGATCTTCAGCGAAGGCGTAGTGAAGGGCATGACAGAGCTCAACGAACATCCTATTATCTTCCCGCTATCCAATCCTACATCCAAGAGCGAGTGCACACCAGAGGACGCCATCCGATGGTCGGGGGGAAAGGCAATCGTGGCCACGGGCAGCCCGTTCCAACCCGTGGAGTACAACAGGCGAAGGTACCGGATCGGCCAGTGCAACAACGCCTTCATCTTTCCAGGCGTGGGGCTCAGCGTGACTGTTGGGCGCGCACGGCTTGTGACCGATGGCATGTTCATAGGCGCAGCCAAGGGTCTCGCCGAGAAGGTCACTGCCAGTGACCTCGATCAATGTGCTGTCTATCCCGAACTCCGGCGCATTCGTGAGTGCTCCCACGCAGTGGCCTGCGCCGTGATCAAGCAAGCCGTAGCCGGGGGGCACGCGGACGAGGAGGTCCTGATCAAGCTTGAAGAGACTGTCGAGAGGGCCATGTGGTTCCCGGAATACCTGCCCATCCGTTACGAGGCTTGAACCGCTTCATATTTTCTCTGCGTTCCCTGCCCGCCATTGCCATCTGTGGAGGCATTGTAGCTACCCGGCGAGCGTGGCGCTGGCAGGCGGGTCTGCGAACTCTGCGGTGAACTGTTACGAAAAATGTATGGAGTGTGAGGAAGAGGCAAAAGCCCTCGCACCCCAGATGGCAATTTCTCATGCGTGCCGATGACCAGAAACCCGCCTTGATGCAAGCTGTCCACCACCTTCCGAAAAGCAGGCCCTTTAAGGTCATCCTCATAGTAGGTCAAGAGACTGTTTCTCAAAAAGACCAGTTGAAACCCCGTCCCAGGAGGATCGAACAACAGATTGTGCACCCGCCACTCGATTCCCTTTTTCAAGCCCTCAGCGACTGCGTAAGTCTGTCCTTTTGCCCCAGGCCTAAAATAGAGGGCTCGAAATGCCTCCGGTACTTCTTTCAGGCTACTCCTGGGATAGATGCCGGCCCGGGCTTTGTTGAGATAGACAGGATTCATGTCAGTAGCCCATATTTTAAGTTCGGGCAGGCCCTGAAAACGCCTGCTTAAAGTACGCCACAAGATCTTCAAACTATACACCTCTTCTCCACAGGCGCAACCGGCTGACCAGACCTTCACTCTCCTTCTGTTCTCTTTGATGAGCGTGGGCAATATCTCATTTTCAAGGGTCTGCCAGAGACCACGGTCACGAAAAAAACGACTGATGGAAACTGTCATTAGGCGTTCACAATGTCGCCTCGCATCCCTGTCTTGATCCAGCGCCGAAAAATACGCCTGCATGGTTCGGCAGCCCAACTCTTTCATATGCCGGCAAATACGCTTTCTGACCCCCTTTCTGACCTTGCGGTAACCATCCCAGGAGAGGCCAAAGTAATTCAGGAGTTGACGAAACTGTTGATCACGCATAAAGTAAAGACACCGTCACCTAAAGTGATCGGTTCCAGGTTCAGGGTTCAAGGTTCAAGAGTTCAAGGTTCAAAGGTTGTAATATGTTGACATCTATCACTTTACAGTTCACGGTTCACGGTTTTAACCTCTGAACGTTGAACCGCTGAACCGCTGAACCTTACTACTTGACGCGTCATCCTTTTGTTAACAGCCAATTAGAGCTCTTCAACCGGGAACCGTGAACGTTGAACCGCTCAACCCAGGCGTCAAATAGTTGAGTAGGTAAACAACTGCTATATCTTATAATTGTCAACGCAACAAATGTCCAATTATCATACAAACGTTATATGATGAAAAAACACTCCAAAATGAAACCAGTCAGGTTTTTGACACTCAAGCCCCGTTTTGTGGGATCTTATGCAGCGATGGTCTACGGCCTTGGCATGGCCATCTCTGGTCATGTTCGGCCCAGGGTCATCACGGCATCGGTGGGTGCGTTGGTGTTTTACGGTGCTGTCCTGTACCATGCCCGCAAGCGACAGCGATTTGGGACAGGAAAGATATGGCTCGCTCTTGAGGTATACGCCGGCCTGTCCGTGATCTGGATGACTGTCAACATCTTAAGGACACAAGTGTGGCAATGGCATCCCCTTGCCTTCGGGCTGATGCCGCTGGTAGTCATTGGAGCATATTTGGTCGCTCTCATCGGGAAACCTTCAGTTGAGGGAAAAACCGATACGGTTTTGACCTCTGGTGTAAGGGCAAAACAGATTCCCTTGATCATGATCATCGCGGTGGTGTGGGCCATTCTCAATATCTATGCCTTCCCTAAGTTTGGGATCATGACCTGACTGAGTGGCTTCTGCAAGGTGGGCTTACCTTGAGACTTAAACAGAATCGAATTCCCGAAAAGGTCAAAAGCATTCATCTCATCGCCGTTTGCGGTACAGGGATGGGAGCCCTGGCCGGCATGCTCAAAGAAGCCGGATTTGAGGTGACCGGCTCGGATCATCATGTCTATCCCCCCATGAGCACATTCCTTTCCGAACGCGGCATCCGGATCGCTGAAGGATTTCGGCCGGAGAACCTTTCTCATGGGCCGGATCTTGTAGTGGTCGGTAACGCTGTGTCAAAGGACAATCCGGAGGTTGTCCGCATGTTTGAAATGGACCTCCCTTTTTGCTCCCTTCCCCAGGCCTTGAATCGATTCTTTATTCATCAAAAGGCAGCCCTGACGGTCGTGGGCACCCATGGCAAGACCACGATTTCAGCGCTCCTCGCCTGGGTTCTATCCATGGCAGGCCTTGACCCTGGTTTTATGGTGGGAGGCATCCTGAAGAATTTTGATCGCAACTATAACATCGGTACCGGGCCTTACTTTGTCGTAGAAGGAGACGAATACGACACGGCCTTCTTTGACAAGGGACCCAAATTCCTTCACTACACGCCATCCCGGGCGATCCTGACCGGTGTGGAGTTTGACCATGCAGACATCTACCGGGATTTGGACCATGTCAAACAAGCATTTGTCGATTTTGTCAGGGCCATGCCTGAAGAGGCCCTTCTGGTTGCATGCGACGGTGCCCCAACCGTACGAGAGCTCGTAGCCCAGGCCCCTTGCTGGATCGCAACGTACGGCTCTGGGGAAAGATCACCCTGGCGACTTGAAAATGTGCACTTTGATCCGCCCTGGACTCATCTTGAAGTCACAAGACGCGGGGAGCCCTTTGGCACCCTCAAGACACCTCTCATTGGTCTCCATAATGCCCTAAATGCGATTGCTGTTATTGCAGTAGCCGATGATCTACGGATACCCAGAGATGTCATCTCCAGAGCGCTTGAAACCTTCGAGGGAATCAAACGTCGCCAGGAGGTGCGGGGAATCAAGCGAGGCATCACGGTTATGGATGATTTTGCCCATCATCCCACTGAGGTGAGGGAGACCATTGCCGCGATTCGCGCTTTTTACGCAAACACCAGGATTATTGCCGTCTTTGAACCACGAACCAATTCGAGCAGGCGCAAGGTGTTTCAAAAGGTATATCCTGAGTCCTTCAACGATGCGGACCTGGTCTGCATCCGAAAGCCACCCATGCTGGAGAAGATACCGGCTGAGGAGCGGTTTTCATCAGAGGAGTTGACCCGGGATCTCAAAGACCGGGGAAAAGAGGCCCGGTACTTTCCCGATACCGAGGCCATTATCGCCTATCTCGTTACGGTTGCAAAGCCTGATGATGTGATCCTTATTATGTCCAACGGCGGGTTTGACAACATTCACGAAAAGTTATTGAAAAGACTATGAATTTGGAAAAGTTCAATTGATACGAAAGGGGCGTTCCCCTTTTTTCCACTGCGGACTATCTCCAAGGCCCTTGGAGGGCACCGAAAGAATGATTCAACTTGTTTTGTATAGCTCCCCTTGACCCCTTCCTAAAAGATCGGCTTGCGGATGAGATAATGGTCTTCAAATACGACAATAACGAGAGCAGGATTCTTGGGGCAGCCTGCACGGTGATCCGGAAATACCGGTGTCACTGAAACTGTGGGGGAGAGGGAACTAAGGTTATGCCGCTACGTAAATCCCCCTGCCAGCTCGCTTGATTTCGCCCGCCTTAGACGCTTTGAAGACGATATTCCTGATCTTCTTGTCCTCAAACCCGGTTTTTTTGATCAGCGTGGGAACATCAATGCCTTTCCTGGACCTCTTGATAAGGTTCACAACCTGCTCAGTGGCAGTCTGCGCAGCAGCTTTCTTTTTGGCAGGGGCTTTTTTCGCAGCAGCCTTTTTGGCGGGCTTAGCCTTGGCCTTCGCTTTCTTGGCCGCCTTGTCCTTCTCAAACTTTTCAACTGCCTTGATCAGTTTTTCCGTCTGTTTTGTGAGTACCTTCAGGGCCTCGGCTGCGTGTTGTGCCGGGGATTTGAGTTTGATAGCAGTTTGAGCCTTTTCGAGTCGGCCTGCCGCTGTCTTCTTCAGTTTGTCCGTCAGCTCACTCGCCTTCTTTGTAAGCGCCTTGAATTCCTTGGTCACTGTCTGGAAATCTTTCTTCAATTGTTTCATCGTCGCTTTCCTCCTTAACTGGATTGTATATAAAATCACGAAGCGATTTTATTACTGGTTTGGGTTTGCGGATAATCCACCCTGTCCTTTAGCTCCTTGCCGCACTTGAAGAAGGGTAGTTTCTTGGGTGGTACGTGGACAGGGTCTCCAGTCTTGGGATTTCGCCCTGAATACCCCTCATAATTCTTCACATGGATGCTACAGAATCCCCTGATTTCGACCCCGTCGCCGTTTGCCAGGGCGCTGGACATTTCATCGAAAAAGAGCTGAACGACCTCCCTGGCCCTCGTTTTTGAGAGGCCGGTCTCTTCCCTGAGGGCATCTGCGAGTTCTGCCTTTGTCATGACGCCTTCCTCCTTTGGTGTGGGTGAATAAAAGGCATTTATCGAAGCTTGCCGGTTCATAGAACATAACTTTTTGAAAGGTCAAGGAAAAATGTTCAGTTTCATTGCCAGACTTTGTAATCTGACGATCCGCCCGCCCCGTGAAATGCGCCCCAGTAAGCCCCACAAAGTCCCCTGCCCTACCCCATCAGATCCCTTCATTAATCCGCAATCCAAAATCCAAAATCCAAAATCGGTATCACCGTATCTGTCACAGTTGTCGTGTCATAACCCTGATGTTGCAAAAGTCGAGGATGCCGCAGATTCAAGGCGTCCAAGGTTGAAGCCGTAGTGAGCTACTGCGAACCCCTGGCAACGCAGAAGATGCGGTATCATTGGCTTTCCTGAAGGGTAAACAACGCGGCGAATATTGTATCGTCGTCAGACTACACAACAGCTGGGTTTGTCGGGAAGGCTCCGGAACCCATGAAGCCCCTTATTACTTTTTTTGCTCAAACTCTTGCCGTGTTGTTTATGCAGCATTAGGGACAATGCAGGTTGAGTCCAGGCTTTGGGCATTACTTTGGTGCTTGTTCCTGATAAAAAATCACCTTAAATCATTAAAAAACAGGCCAACTTAATCCTTCGCCCACCACCGGTGGTAAGGGGCCAGGATGCGGGGTGATCAGTTAGCCAAGCAATGGCGGATTTTGCGGACCATCGTGTCCCGAAAGCAGGGTGCCACTGTGGCTGAACTTGACGCAGGCCTCGACTAGGAGACTGTCCGAGAAATCACCAAAGTTGTCATTTCGAGCGTAGCGAGAAATCTTATTGTATTGAAAATACGTATGTTTTAGATTTCTCCCTTCGGTCGAAATGACATGAAAACGTATTCTCGGACAGCCTCCTAGGCGAAGATACCGACGTATTTGCTATGTTATTTGCTGGGGCAGTTAGCCACAACTCAAACGCCTTAGGCCTTTCGCCTCACGCCTTGGGCCGCGAAGCGCTTTGCTATCAGCAATCAGCCATGACCTGCCATTGATAAGTCAAGTTTGTCAACAAAGGCCCTGAGCTTCAAAAGGCTAAAAAAGTGGCAATAAAATACAACAGTTATAGAGTTGTTTACTTATTTAACGACGTCCCGGTTCTCCACCTGGACGTCCCGGTTCTCCACCTGGACGTCCCGGTTCTCCACCTGGACGTCCCGGTTCTCCACCTTTCACATTCTGCTTGACAATGTAACTTAATAGGTTACAATTGATAATATTGTGATAATTGATTTCTACGATAGGGGAACAGAAGACGTTTACAATGGGATCAGTTCAAGGCAGGCGAGAAAAGCTTTGCCCGTTGAATTGAGGCGAATGGCGTTACGCAAATTCTATTTTCTGGAGAACGCGGTAAATCTCGAAGATTTAAGGATGCCGCCTGGTAACCACCTGGAGGTCTTGCGCGGTGACCGTCGAGGGCAGCATTCCATCAGGATTAACGACCGTTACCGCATTTGTTTCATCTGGTCTGAAAAAGGACCAAAACGAGTTGAAATCGTAGACTATCATTGAAAGGATCATCTTATGAGAATGCCGACCAACCGGGCGCCTATTCATCCGGGAGAAATATTGCTGGAAGAATTTATGAAGCCGTATGGTATGACGCAAACGGAAATTGCCCGAAGAATCGGTGTGTCCCGCAAACACATCAGTGAAATCGTAAACGGCAGGAAAGGCATTAGCACCGATATTGCCTTGCGCTTATCAAGGCTGTTTGGAACGTCACCAGAACTGTGGCTGAACGGTCAAATAGCTTGGGATGTGTGGCACGCTATGCGAGGAGAAAACGCTTACAAATTGGAAGCGATTGAGCCAGTGGCCACATCCGTATCAGTTTGAAAGTGCCTGAGGTGAGACGCTATTCAATGGAATGCCGTGCGGAGTCTCTCGATGAATTCTCTCTCTCCGACGAGGAAATGATCGAGAACGAAAAAGCTGGCGTAGAGGTACGTGGTGAGTTTCAAAAAGGCTAAAAAAGTGGTAATAAAATACAAGAGTTATAGAGTTATTGACTTATTTAAGGACGTCCCGGTTGTTCCTTACTTTTTCCACAAAACGCCTCAATATTGGGGATATGAAGACTTTTTTCTCACATATCGGATATATAGACAAAATGAAGAAGAAGTTCCATATTTTCCGACTTCAATATTCGGTTTTAGCAAGCCATAACAGTTTGTGATTTGCATAGATATGTGACTTTCGAGCGCAATTTGGTTACCTAATATCGCGCGTTTTTTCGCTATAATCATTGTTATTGTTAATAAATGATATCAAGAATTTTTGGCTTTATCAAGTATATGATTGTCTGGAGGGGGTTAATTTTCGATCAAGTGCAACAATGGGGCTGAAATATGGGTATTTT
>JAFDKF010000306.1 GCA_019307135.1 Deltaproteobacteria bacterium | reverse complement strand
GGAAATAGGGGACGGTCATGAAATTATAAGGTTCTCCGTCATCGATATTACAAAGTTATCATTTCATGACCGTCCCCATCCGTGCCTTTCTGCTGAAGTTTGCCAGAGACCGCAGGCGGTGGCTACCACAGTGGCTTTTCGAGGCCAAGAAGCGCCACGGCCTCAGTGTGCTAAACTACATGGTGACCTCCAACCACATCCATCTTCTGGTGAGAGACAACGGCGAGGGAGACGTTATCCCCAACTCGATTCAACTGATCGCGGGAAGGACGGCGCAGGAATTTAATCAGAGGAAGAATCGGAAAGGGGCTTATTGGGAAGATCGTTATCATGCGACAGCGGTGGAAACAGATAGGCATTTGGTTCAATGCCTAGTTTACCTGGACATGAACATGGTTCGTGCCGGAGTTGTGGAACACCCCTCAGAGTGGTCGTTTAGTGGGTACAATGAGATCCAGGCACCTCGTCAGCGGTATGCACTGATTGACTACGAAGGACTGAAGGAGCTTCTCAATTTTGGAGCGATGGATGAACTTGCTGATGCCTATCGAGGATGGGTTGATGAAGCGCTGAGCAAGGGGCAGCATTTTCGGGATGGGAAATGGACGGAAACCGTTGCGGTGGGGAGCGAGCGATTTGTAACCACGACAAAGGAGAAGCTCGGGGTCAAGGGGAAAGGGCGTCAGGTGCTTGGCGGGGATGGGAGTTATGAACTGAGGGAGTCTCCAGCACCTTACAAGGCCATTTTGCGGCATGAAAATGACAGTTTAAGGCCTCATAACGCGTACTCTTGGGATGATATCTCATGAATGTCAACAACATAGCTTGGTCCGACCCGGCCAAGGGCACCGGATCTGTGGGAAGCAATCAAGGTCAAGTTCTTCGGCAAAATTGGCAGATCGCTTCCGTGTTGTGCGGGAAGGCGCCCTCTGGGCACACCAGCCCACCGATACCTCAACGCAGCTTGCGCACCTGGAACAAGCATTTCAGACAGCCTATCCGGACAATGAATCTGAGGAGCTTCTATGGAAGGTCAGCGGCATTGACGAAAGAATTCATACTGAGAAAGGCTCTCTGACCTTTCTCTTTGCCAATGCGATTCGCTATCTGGAGCTGGATCTCGCCTTTCGACTCAGCGACCTCCCCTCCCGAACCCTGTTGATTCTTTTTTCAGACCACGGCTTTGTTGAGAATAAGGCATTTACCCGCACCGACAAATATGAAGCCCCCCGCTACATGCACGGCAAAGACTCCCCCTTCGAGGTGATCATCCCCTGGGCCTGGGTGATGCGGCTTTGAAGGCAGTAAAAGCCGACTGCTGCCTCCCCATACGCCGACCAAAACTCCTTGACATTATTTTCTTTTTCATTCATAGTCGCCTCACATTAGGTAGAGCTAAGAATCGCTTTATTGCACTCTACAGAAAATCCCTTTATTGCCAGTTAAGGAATCTGTAGATTTCCGTAACTCATTAATCTATACACTATAGGTTAAGCGAGGCGAGAAATGCTAATTGCCATTGAAAATGTCTGCACCTACACCTGTAGATTGGTAGCATGAAAATTTACCTTGACTCATGTAGCTTACAGCGCCCTCTGGATGACAGAAGCCAAATCCGCATTGCTTTAGAAGCAGAGGCCGTTTTGTCTATTTTGGCACTCTGCGAAACTGGACAAGCTGAGTTGCTATCCTCAGAAGCCCTGATTTTTGAAACACAGCGTATTCCAAATGTATACAGAAGGGAAAATGCCTTTGAAATACTCAGCATTGCAAAAAACGTAATTGAAATTACAGCCGAAATCGAGGATTTGGCTCGCCGTGTAATGAAGAAAGGTATAAAGCCGCTCGATGCATTACATTTAGCGACTGCAACAAATGCATTGGCTGATTACTTCTGTACTTGTGACAGTAGACTCTTGAAAAAAGGCAAGAATATTGAAGAATTGAATATCAATATAGTATCGCCACTCGAATTGGTGGAGGAGATTGAAAGATGAGAGTACAAACAAAACCACTGACGGATATTACGCAGCAGGCCACTCACATTTTGTGCAAGGAAATCGGTGTGGTCAACACGATTCGATTTATCAACCAATTTACGACAGGTTACGGGGACTACACAAAAGAACGAGAGAAGTGGCTGCAGGATCTATCTCTTGAAGACATTGTTTCCGAAATAAAGCAAACGAGGAAGCAATAGTTGGAAATCTACCTAGTGCAGTGTCTCAAAAGTTCTATGCACGATTTTGGCAATTTAAGATTTCCATAAATCGGAGCAACCACATACAAAAAATCCGAATATCGAAATCCGAAATCCGTACTGTTCTCAAGGCGTGAGCCGCAAACAAATCCGTACTGTTCTCAAGGCGTGAGCCGCAAATCCGAATGCTCAAATGTCCAAAACATCAACCCAAACCGGACGATACCGAAGCCCTGCATCCGATATTAACAGACTGAAGTCATTAGTGTTTTGGAATTTTAAGATTTTGGT
>JAFDKF010000191.1 GCA_019307135.1 Deltaproteobacteria bacterium | reverse complement strand
ATCAATCAATATCAATGGGTAGAAATGCATCGAAAAAATCATGAACGATTTAAAAATGATTTTGGAGGTCATGTCTTTTTCGTATATTCTGTCAAAGGTTCAGGGAAAAAGAAAAAAATTTACAATACAGAAGTAATTGATCAGATCATTGAGGAAATAGATAGATTAAGCTAAAGGAAACAGCGAACAAATCGCTGCGCTTTATTCCAAGTCGGGGGTTATTCCAAGTCGGGGGTTCCGCTCAACTCGGCATTATGCGCCAAACGGGAGGTCTTCAATGATCCGAAAGATTAGTTTTCTTTTCTTGGTTTTTGCATCTCTGATATCAAATGTATGTTTAGCCATTGCAGACGAAGTGCCAGCTTTTTCGGCCACCTGTAAGGACAAACAAGTTGTTGCATATAGGTATGAAACTGATGTGAATGGCAAGGTTATAGCTGATGAGTGGTCGGAAGGCGAAAAATTTGCGTCCAAATGGCATTTTCTTTATGCTAGCGGAAGCGAAGTCATAGTGGACGGAAAGCGTTTGCCTATCGTTGCAAGGAATGGCCCTTGTTTAATTGTTGCTTCACCCGGGGAAGCCCCTCTAGGCGCAGGAATCTGGGTTTACGCAATTAACGTAAAACTACGAAGCATTGTGGCATCTCAGGTCAATGCTCACATCGGCTTCGGTACTGGTATAAAAACACGGTCAGTCTGCTTTGACTGTAATTTTCAAATACATGAATAGCGTTGGAGCGCATAACACGCGGGTTGACTTGATCGGGGATAAATAGCGGTTGTAAAAATAAACAGTGTACGATTATTTTCCACCTGGCCTGGAGTGTCAACTCTAGCCTTTATCCCCGCCAAGTCACCCGCCATCGTTAGGGACCAACGATGAGCTTCATAAACAAGATTAAAGGTATCTTTGGTAAAGGCAAAGGCGTGAATTCTTATGATGTTATGCTTTTAGCCATGGGAGATATTTGCTCAAACCTAGTCAAGCATTTTAAAAACGAGTACTACAGGTGGAACGAATCTGAAAATATAAAAACATTCGAGTGCTTAGTTTTGTCACGATTTTTGTTGGATTACGCGTTATTGAAAACATTCTCTGACAAACTTGACAAGATCAGGATGGAGTTCTATTCCAGCATAATTGATCACCAATTCAAGTCCCTGCTCGAAAACACATTTCAAGACGGATTCACTTACAATACCGTCAAGGATAGCGTTGATAATCGACTAAAACTTTACAAAAAAGCCTTATCAGAAAATCCTCATCCGCGCTGCTGGCAGCTACTTGCAGCTGTACTTACTGGTACTGATTATTATGCAGAAGAAGACCCGGTAACTCTCGTAGCCTCCTCATCGATAATACCTGAATTAATAATGCATGCGCAAGATTCATTACAGCGTGTAATTAAACCGTAAATGGACCTTTTTCAGGTGAGGGCCATGACGCACAAACGGTCCCTAGCGAATCACTGGAGCGGACGGGGAAAAGTAGTAGCGTCTTTGAAAAGTGTATCTGCCGCCGCTCAGTTCAAATGGCAAGAAGAAGAATATTAATGAAAAAGGCGTTTTTAGAGACAACCGCAATTAATCACGCCCTTTTTAATTCCGCAAATGGCCGAAAACTGAGGGAAGAACTCCAGAGTAAAGGATATTCTCCAGTTGTAGGGATTCACGTTGTCTATGAATTGGCGAGGACTTTTCTTAATCCAAAGGATTTTGAAACTGGCCAAAGGCTTTTTGCTATTGTCAGAGATTTGGACCCTTCTTACTCACCCCCGCCCGTAAAACTATTTGAGCAAGAGGTATTAAAGCTAAAGACTGGATCTGCCGTTCTTCCCTTTCTTGATTATCTCGGCCAAGCTAGCATGAGGACAGAAGTCCACAGGTTAGCAATGGGGAATTTTGATGACAAAGCAAGGCGATTTATTGAAAGGAGAGAGTCTGAAATAAAATTGGAACACCCAAGAAATGATCAAGCCTACCTCGCACATATTCAGGATGTACGCTCGGACCAAGGAGCCCAAAATGCAAAATTGAGAACTTTTGAAGATGTCTTGACTTATTTCCAGCCTCAAATTCCAGATGCAATCCATCAGAGATTGCAAGGAAGTATCACGAGATCGGAAGCCAACGAATTAGTGCAAAGACTCGATTCCTTCCTCGCAATTCGCTCCGCAGTGAGGGCGGATGTGTATCTTAATTTCATATGCATTGTCCATAAGGATACGCCCGGCTTTGATAAGATAGATGATTATCGCCATGTCATCGAGAGTTCATATTGTGATGTTATTATTACTGGTGACAGACAACTGTATAGAAGTGCAAATCGGATCAATCCTGATATAGAAGTGGTTTCATGCAATGATATATTTAAATATCGGTAGAATTTAAATGTTTTTTTGGTTAAACACGCCCTGAAGGAGGACTGGCTTTTTCTCTGGCCGCTCAAAAGCCATCCTGTTAAGATGATCGATAGCCTTAAAGAGAATTTATTAAAGGGGGGATAGATGCCAGATTCCATGCCGCTTTCATTGGTTATTGCATACTTGACATTCTTCGGTTTTCTGAACACACATCAACGACATTCCTCTCGATTTGAGGGTGCCAGCCATATATATCATTTAGCACTTAACATATCACTTCTTATTGGGGTTTTAGTTGGCCTTGGTCTGTTGGTCTACTATGGCTACTTAACGGCTTGGTATTGGCCTATTGTATTATTTTTAACTGGAAGCCTCATCGGTGGCCTAATATTTGGTTTGCTTGATGTAACATTAGGATTGCTTATTATGAGTTTGGTAAGTTTTCCTGGATGGCCAATTTCTGCATATATAATGTATCGAATAATCAGCCATTTAGGTGGCTAACAAGGGCATGGAGGTGGATTTTGAAAAGCTGACGCTTTTCAAAACCATTCATGCCCGGCGTTCGCGCCGCCTGCGGCGGCGCCTCAGGCGGAGGCAATAAAGAGTAATAGAAGACTTTAGAGTAACCGAAGGTAACGCACGAAACCACAGGCGGCGCGAATGCCAAGTTGCGCTTCACTCCACATTGGGCGTACAAAGAGGTTATATATAATGATCACCACAGACGATTTAATCGTAGGCGTATCTGAAAGTATAAGAAAGATCCATGAGCTCATTCCCCGAGTAGCAGATATAAATGTTGCAGTTCTAGTCTCTGGTGAATCGGGCACAGGCAAGACTCTTGCTGCGATGGCTATATCCCAGATGTCTCAGAGTGCCCATGAAAGTCTATTGCAGTTTAATTGTGCTGCAACTTCAGGCAGGTTTATGGAGATGGCACTTTTTGGCATTGAAAAGGACGCTAATCTGGAGACAAGCAAAACAAAAAAGGGCCTGCTCGAATCAGCCAGCGACTGCTCTGTGCTACTTGAAAATATTGACCAAATACCATTTGAGTTACAAATTAAGCTACTTAGAGTGTTTCAAGAAAGAAAATTCAACCGAATAGGTGGCAAAGAGGACTTCCCGATAAAGTGCCGTATCATATGTACAAGTGTGTGTGACATGGAAGAGAAGGTTCTGGCAGGGCTCTTTCGGGAAGATTTGTTTTATAGAGTAAACGTTATAAATATCAGAATGCCTGCCTTGCGAGAGCGACCCGAGGATATCGAACCACTAATCTACGAATTTATAGTTCGCTTGGGCAAAGATCCGGAAGATTTTCTTACCACATTGCAGAAGCACGATCTGCTAGACTATTTCGTAAATTATTCATGGCCTGGAAATGTGAGGGAGCTGCAACAAATTGTCGAGACAATAGTTATTAATAAAAACTATGATTCTATCAAGGAGCTATTGCTTGGCCATGGAGGTGGTTCGAATAAGATCGTACTTGAAAGGTATATCGAATTCCCTCCGGAGTATCATCAAGCTGGTGTTTCAATCATGAGCTTCTTTGGTGAAATCTTGCGGCGAAAGTACCCAGAACATAAAGCCACCGTTAAAATTGAGCAAGACGGACTAAGAGTAAGGATGATAGTTGAACCATTAACTGGAAAAGCTGAAGTCTTTGAACGTGCTTTAGATGAGTATGGCCTTGTATTAACAGGTCAGATTACACCAGATGAATTCACAAAAGACCAGTTTCTAGCCATCAATTTAAAACATGAGTTGCGGTTAGCTCAGGCGAGAATTGAATCTCAAAAAGAATTATTACACTACCAAGAGATTAACTTGCGAAATCAGGAAAATCAGATCGATCAATTGATGAATCTTATAGGAAAAGCCCTGAACGTGCCAGCACCTCATCACATTGAAATTGAAGTGTCTCTTAATATAAGCCCATCCATCAGTTTTGAAGTCTCTGTGTCTAGTTCAATAAGCTACATACTTGATGACCTTAAACAATTGGGTGGTATGCTTGATGATTCAAGCAATGAGGCCGAGGTTGTTGAAGAAACAAGACAGGAAATAGAAAAAATAGACAAAAATGATGCTAATAAAATAATGCACTCATCCGCATTTAATAAGCTGCGGAAGATAATCGAAAATATTAACGACACTGAGGGGCGAACAAGAAAAACTTT
This sequence comes from Deltaproteobacteria bacterium, assembly GCA_019307135.1. Lineage (GTDB taxonomy): Bacteria > Desulfobacterota > Desulfobacteria > Desulfobacterales. The sequence goes on along the minus strand of JAFDKF010000191.1, from coordinate 1,316 downwards.
AAGCACAGTTAAAGAAGGAGTAGCAACTGCGCAAAGACTTGCCAAACATTACAACCAAATTGCTCAGTGGTGTGGTTTACCCCAGGTTCCAAAACCTTTTCTTGGGAGTGGTAAAAATGTTTAAGAAATACACAATCACTGGGGAGAACAATCCCATTTGGTGGCTCGTGGAACCGGTAATACTTAAGACATGGGCGGAGGGAATGTGCAAAGCTTCTTATCCTCAGCTTTATCTAATTCATTTTATGGCTTTGCTGCTATCCACAGTCATGTTTCTTGGAGGCTTTGTTCTCAGGATATTACTTGTTGGGACCATTCTTTTCTTGGGGTACGCAGTCTTTGAGGAATCTTTAACTTTGGCATTTAGCGCTGTTTTTCCATCATTTGGAATGGATACAACCATAATGAATAATGTTGACGAAAGTAGTTTGTGGATATATCAAGTGTTGGGGTATGTAATTCTGATCAAAAGCGTGATTTTCGTTTTCGGGAAGAATTTTACCGACTGGGTGCAAGATACCGCACTGTATCTGTTGATGATGGTTACCGGAATGATTCCACTAAAATGGATAGCCCGAGGTCTAATCAGAAAGAACTATTTCGCACAGTTGGCTGCGAAAACATCCTTTATGGGCATGCACATGTCTCAAACGATTTCAGCAGCACCACCTGATATTGAGCAGCAATACAGTAAGATCTTCGACTTATATCAGAAATCGAATGATGAGAATGCAAGAAATCAATTGGAAGAGCTGTGTGCAACTTACTGAAAAAGCAATGAGCCCCCGTAGAGTTTAGGCATGTCACATCAAAATCGGCTAATCGGGTAGCCGGGGGTTTTTCTCCACCAGCCCCCACAACATCCGCCTTCGTATTGATGCTATGGCGGGACAAGCCCCTCATGCGGGTCCATTAAGGGGCGGTTCACAGAGTCCATCGGACCTTAACCGGATAATGAATCCTCCAAAGGCGGATAAATGTTCACCCACAGTTCTTTTACAGATACCAACCCCTGTTAAGAAAGTAAAATAAAGCGGGACGGTGGTTCTAAAACGACTTACGAGACAAGAAATCTGTTGAATATTGTTCCGAGACGATAATGCAGACGGGGCGCATGCCGAGTTGCACTCAACTCCGCATTGGGCTGCTTGAGGAAAACTTTTAATATGATAAATGCTCAGATACTATCAGCGATAATTTTCAAAGATGTGAGTCTCTGGCTTGTCGAACCGAATATTTACTCCGTCTATTCACCAGGCGAGATGCCGGGCGCCTATGACAGTTTTGGGGTGTCGACGATTTACGACCTGGTGGCG
>JAFDKF010000190.1 GCA_019307135.1 Deltaproteobacteria bacterium | reverse complement strand
GAATCCCCTCAGAAGTCAAAAAGATGATCACCGAATCGGACCTGCCGGACAAAATATTTGGTCTATTTTCGGCGTAAGCAAGATAGATGCCAACCGTCGTTTGCGCTCATAGATATCTTTGATATCAACAGAGAGCGTCCCTTTATCAAACTTAATGTTCAGGCCTTCCTTTGTAACAGTCGTGGCATCAGCATTTGAACAAAATGCGATGAAAAAGGTAATTACGATACAAAGAAATAAAACCGAGTTTTTTCTGAGCATGTATTAAGTTCCCCCTTTAATAATTCTGGGCGGTTTCTGCCTTGGCTTTTGCCTCGGGCTGTTAGTCCGTTAGTCATCAAGTTCGTGTTTTTTCTGGCAAAAAATTCAAAAGATAATCACGAAAACACGGAAGAACGAAAACACGAAAAAATATAGCCTGCCCTGGAGCACACTTTATTTATTCGAGCACATAGCCTGTTGCCAGGCCTGGGCCAGGGTTTCTCTTTTTGTCTTGTTTCGTGCTTTCAAGTTTTCGTGCTTTCGTGATCAGTTCCTTTTTTGGTTCCGGTTTTCTTGCTAAAAATTGAAGACCTTAGATTCTGCTGCCATATCAATTAGAACTGGCGCACCATTGAATTTTGCGTTGGGCAGTAGATTATCCTCGCGGACCCCGCGAGCTTTGCAGCAAGGGAGTCAAACACTGATGGGTACTTTGTTTTTGATAAGGTATGGCAAATAATCATCTGCTGCATCCCCTGTCCTGGCCACAACTTCTTTGGTTTTACCGGGAACGGCCCATAGAACACCATCATCTATCATAAAGATGTTTACTTTGTAGCCCTTGGCATGAGCAATCTTGGCAAACTGAAAGCACCGCGTGACTTTGTTGCCGTCATCCGAGCTGAGGATAAACAAAAAATCTGGCTTGGCAACCTGGTGTGCTATGGCATTAGGAAGAACAAGGGCTAAAAGAAGCAAAGCTAAAGCGGGTACCAACATAATCTGTTTTTTCATTTTTCCCTCCATTTTCATGTGAAACAATAAGGTCCTTTTCGAGAAATCAGTTACCGGAAAGATTACATCGGTTGGTCGCATATCACATCACGTATAAAATTTCAATTGAAACTATCGCCTTACATTTCCTTAGTTCAGGTTTCGCCATTGGGCAAACTGCGAGGGGGCTTAGCCTTACCATTGCATTTGGCTTTATCGAGATGTTGTTTCAGGCTCCCAACGGAACAGATAGCGACCTGGGAGGAACCGGATAGGCACATCTGGAGGTTTTTCTCCGTATGAATCAGAGCGAAATAACGTTCAAACAATGGCAGGGAACAGCGAAATTTTGTTGACTATTTTGGCAACAATCATGCCAGACCTCTCCATCGGAGCGTTTATCTTTTATTCTTGGATAGTTATCTCAGATAGCCCTTAGGACGGCATCCGGGATAGTGGGTAAGCCAGGTTACACATTAAGAAAAAAACTGCCACTTTTGAGCAATTAAAGTACCAGGGCAAGCTCGGATGGAATAAGCTGGCATGGGAGGGGAACGTTAAGAGGGACCAAGCCAATGACTATGTATGCCTTTGGGGGACGTCTATTGTTTTATAACTTTCTATGGGTGGATTTTTGTGCTATAAAGAGACTATGCTACGTGAAGCCCGAATAGACGCTTGAGGTGCTCTGCATCACATCATTATCGAAGGTATAAAGCGCAGCCAGAATAAATGACAATAATGTAAGAACATTATCTCAATAGGGAAGGATTAGGAGACATTTCGTTAGAAGGTCTGGTAGGGGTACCACTTGAGAAGGCCGTAATAAGATTTAAGCCTCACAGCAATTATAAGATACAGCGCCTTTGGAGGTAGAAATACGAAGATGCACTTACCTTCTAAGGCATAAGGAGTTTAAGGATTGGCATGTAGGTATAGAATAAGCCCACCTGGTTTTTCCTTTCACCAAGGTCGATCCAAACATTGCCTTGGTGCTTTTCATACTTTCTTAAACCGACCTTTTTAAATCCTTCATATTTTGCCTCTAGCAGTCGTTTTAGTTTGTTAAGCACTTGACCGTTGCCATCCCAATAAATTGACACCCCGAAAGCTTGGTCCTTGTAGAATCTGACTGTGGTTATAGAGGGCTTTTCAGGCAATTCACAAAAGGTACCACTGGACTCCGGAATGCAACGTACCTGGCCTCATCTTTACCCAAATAAAGCAGACAAATATCCCCTCGGGGGCCAAGCCTTTTTATCTCCTTCCAGGTTTTTCTGCACTTCATCTTGCAAAACGGTTGATGACTATACCGTGGGACTTTCCAAACCTGGCGATCTTGCCAGGATCAAATCCTCCGGACAGATAAAGCTTTCTGAAACCAGGCTTATCAAGGAGATAAAGGATAAAGCTTATGTGCCCGGAATATCCTGTGTCATCCAGTCGCTGCATTTCTCTTACTGTCTTTTTTGCAAGTTCCGTGGCCTGGCGGTGGACCGTAGGGCCCCGACCGCGGCATTCCCTTATGGAATAAAGCTGGCGGCAGCTGAACGGGCGAATGTCGTAAATCAGACAGGTGTCGTCTTCCTTTAAGAAGGGACATCGTGCAATCTTTTCCTTTTCCTTCTTGAGCCTATTTTGAGCAATTTTCTTCTTGACCTGACCTTTGAGGGGTTGGGGCAAGCTGTTGACTCGCTCCAGAATGATAACGCCCTCAAGGGTGGTGGTGTCGACATTTCCCACGTCCGTGCAGCAATAGGTGCATCCTATCTTGCAGATAGCGTCTTTCTTGAACTTATGGGCATCCGTCTCAAAGCGTTCATAAATCTCTTGCAGCCTCTCTTTCTTGGCCTTGAACGTCATCTATCCGGTACCCCTCAGATTGCCACCTGACATCGTACCTTATCATGCTAGATGCCACATGTGACACATCACTCACATCAGAAAACGGCTCTGAGTCTATTAATAATGCAATAGATAAAGCTATAAGTCTTCGTGTAGCATCATTGGGAACAGGATGCAATACCTCCCGGAAGGTTATTTTCCACGATAATTTTTGTCAGGTCTATACATCTGATCCAGCCGCTGCCGAGGGGCGAATGGAGGCAATAGTGGAAGTGCTTTAATTTGAGTCCAGATCATTTTTAGTATCCTTTATCTGCCGAACCAGCTTCACCTGCGGGCGTAGCCCGTCAGAGAGCAAGCTGTTGTTAGGCGGTCTCACCACAGCTTTGTAACAAAAACCCTAAGCAGCATACTTAATGACTTCTAATTCTGCCGCACTATCCACCTTTTCGAGAATTTCATCCACTCGCTTCAATACGGGATCATCTAATAGATATTCACTACAACTGTCGCACTGAAGCACCGGCAGAGCCTTCAGGATAACAATAGTTGTTTCGTTCACTTTGAATGGAAGATCCGCAATTATAGACTTCATTTTAGATCCACATACATGACATTTCATAGAGGCCACCTCCTTGTTTTTAAATCTTCTTCCCACTCCTCCAGACTTGGGTAATAAGCGGTAACGACTCGAACGTTATCTCCTTCTACATCGGCAGCAAACAAACAGCACATGGAATACATGATTTTGAAACATAGAATAGACAAGATAGCTTGGAAGATATTTATCCTTCGGATACTCGTCTATAATCTCGTAGTTGGCGACAGCCTCAAGGATCATCTGCCTGGGTATAAATCTTCCTTTCATGCGCATATTCACGTGATAAGTCCAACGGATTTTTCCCTGCCTTATGCATCGTCGGATGAACTCTAAAGGATCGACTGGAAGTATACGGTTAAGCGTCATTGATTTTCTCTCGATTGATTGTTATTCCCACTCTTCACAGGTTGGAACAACCGCCTATCGTACTGCTCACTTGACGCAGACACTATCCGAAAAACTATCAAAAAGGTGATAAGCTGCCGCAAAACTACAAATGTTCTAAATCGGCTCGGCTTCTGCGGTCAAGTGCAGCAGATGGTTCGGCCTTGTTACGCAGTCTTCCGGCTTTCAGCAAACTGGCTTGGATGCGCCCACAAATACTCTCGGAGCTCCAAGTTCATGCGGTCCAGCTCTGTCAGAAAACCGGCTACTGACATACGATAGTTCTCTGGATTTGTTTCCATCCCGCGAAGATGTGAGACCTGCTTTTGAAAGTAGGAAATCCTCTCCAGGGTCGTTTTATACTCTTCTTCGTTATGAATCATGCGTCAAAACCTCCACGATTCCTCGTTTCTTTCCATCGCGTTTGGTCTGGGAATTGGTCTGGGGGTCTATTGGTCTGGGGGTCAGATCTTTTATTTTGACAAAAGAGCAATTTGCTGCTCTGCTTTGTCAAACTGCTTCCTCAACTTCCGGTCTGATTTCAGCTTGGTGCTCAAACGCTTTCTATTTAGACTGATCGTGCTGTAGTCTACACCAAATATTTCCCCGATCTCCCGTTGATTCTTCGCACTATACCTGTAACAAAGTTCCATTGCCATTCGGCGTAAGGTACTGAGTTTTCTATTGGGGGTTAAAATCAGTGTTGGTTCAACACCAAAAGCTGCTGATACATTTTCTATGATGTCTTCGATTGGAATTGATCGGCGTAACTTTCTCAGGGATGGGACCTCTCGCTGTTTTTCCCAGGAAAGCTTCTTCTTTACCCAATCAACGAAATCTTCGGTTCCAAGAACGCATTGGTGCACGACATCGTCAAAGGGATTTTCTATCTGGCCCAGCATCCCACCGAATACATACTCCCTATATCGTCTCCGGCCTTGTGGTTTGTCCCCGCCAAAATAAACTCCCAACAGCCAGGTGTAGTCGATCTTCTTGTTCCTTTTTCTCACGTAACAATAACCCGGAAGGGTACTCCATCTGTACTTCTTAAGATATTCCGCTTTAGCATGATAATCGGTATCTTCAAACTCACGGGTTCGTATAGGATTCAAATGAATGTAGCGGCTTAACGGCAGAAGGTATTTATCTTCCTCCACCAACAAGGATTTATAACGACCCTGAAAAACATGACCGGAACGGCCGTGCTTACGGTTGAAGCGCACTGTATAGGTTACCAGTAAATGCCGCATGAATTCGCTCAGGTTTGGCTGGGAAGTCTGTAAAATAAAATGGAAGTGGTTGGCCATCAAAACGTACGCAACACATCGTACGGCATAGATTTCGCAACTGTCTCCAAGGCCTTCTAAAAAAGTGAGGCGATCCTTATCTGTAAGGAAAATGTCCTGCCGACTATTACCACGGCTCATGACATGATAATAAGCACCAGGATATTCTATTCTTAATGGCCTAGCCATGCGCCTTTATTTGCATATTTGTAATAGATTGTCAAATCAAAAGATTTGACCCCCCTTTTCGTCTTTCATGTTCGCAGAACGACTTTTGCTGCTTTAAAAACTCGGGGATATGGATACGGGTAAATGCGAGTGTTGGTATAGTCGGTAGACACATCGACTCTGTTTAACGGGACGCCTCCACTTTGAGGAAGCGATGACACCGTCGCACATCCCGACAAAATTGATAGGCAAAGGAGAACCATACTTTTCATAGCATCTAAGTTCACCATTGTTAGGGTAACATTGGTTTAGTAATATCAATCTATTGCCGCAAATGACAGTTGGCACTTATCTTGCTGTCACCCAAAAAGAGGGCTGACATTCTCTCCGGGAGGTCTGCTTGTTTGACTATGGATTTTACTTCCGGTGATATT
>JAFDKF010000189.1 GCA_019307135.1 Deltaproteobacteria bacterium | reverse complement strand
TTGCTCAATTTTTACCTGCTCTGGCACAAATGGCGTCCTAACACGGCGTTCAACACAGACGGCTAATAGCGTGCGGGCCTATAGATCTTAACTTTTAGAGCTTTTTTTGTTTTGCGATGACCTCGGCCTTTAATCGCCGCTGGTTAACTTTTCGTTAGACGGATTGCATTTGACACATGCCCCTGAAGTTTCCAGCAAAATGGAGGTTTGAGCCGCCTCCCGACGGTGAGTATCACAACAGCTCCATTCCGCAAGAATTGGCCAATGAGTTCGTTCGCCTTGCCTTACAGACGTCAAAACAAGGTGACCCAAAAGCGATAGTTATTATTAATAGTTAACCAATGCCACGGAAAGCCCGCATAGATGCTCCAGGTGCTCTGCACCACATTATTGTTCGAGGAATCGAGCGTCGCAAGATCTTTTTAGATGACACCGATCGTAATTCATTTTTAGATCGACTCGGTACCATACTAAAAGATACTACCACCCCGTGTTTTGCGTGGACCCTAATACCTAATCATGTGCACTTATTATTGCGAACCGGTTTAACACCCCTTTCCACCGTTATGAGACGGCTTCTAACCGGCTATGCCGTTTATTTCAATCGCCGTCATCGCCGTTACGGACACCTTTTTCAAAATAGATACAAATCCATACTGTGTCAGGAAGATCCTTATCTAAAGGAGTTAGTGCGTTACATCCACTTAAATCCATTGAGGGCCAAGCTTGTTGCGGACTACAAGCAATTGAGTCGATATCGGTTTTCCGGACACAGCATCTTGATGGGAAAAGACAAGAATGATTGGCAGGATGCTGAATATATTTTGGGTTTATTTGACAAGACGAAATCAAAGGCCCGGCGACTTTACAGCTCATTTGTAAAAAAAGGCATTGAGGATGGCAGGAGACCGGAATTAGTTGGTGGTGGTTTAATTCGAAGTTTAGGGGGCTGGTCAGCAGTTAAAGCGCTTCGAGGCAGAGCGGATCGAATCAAAGGTGATGAACGCATACTGGGTGATGGTGATTTTGTCGAGAGCGTCTTAAAGGTCGGTCAAGAGCAATTAGAGCGCCGGTATCAGTATCAGACCAGAGGATATGATTTTGAGTGGTTAGTTGATCAAGTAGCCCGTTTATTTGATATGGGTACAGAGAAGGTTGTACGGCCAGGCAGGTATCCTGATACAGTTAAAGCGCGCAGTGTACTTTGTTATTGGGCAGCAAGGGAGTTGGGTATTAGCACTTTAGAACTATCTAAACGGCTTGGGATTTCCCAGCCGACAGCAAGCCAATCAATTCAAAGAGGCGAAAAGATTGTGACAGAACATAAACTAATGCTAATTGAATAGATTATATCAATATATCAATACCCGCCCCCTTCTTGGCCGGGGACCGATCATGGGCAGTATGCGTACAAGACCGAATGTACCATTTGTGGCTATGTGTATGGAACAAATGGATCCGACATGCACGAAAGGCGGTGTCCCGAGGTGAAAAAATGGGGTCAAGTCTGCTCTTGACTCTTGCAGGGTAAAAGAGAACCTTTGGGGACGTTTTTGACTGAGTTGAATAACTTTCGACTATACGCATTGGCCTAACTAGTTTTTGTAGCGAAACCCCATTTTTTTGTTCAACAGGGGCAGAGAAATCTGCCGAGCATGTAAGTCCTTCGCCGAGAAAGAGGCTTCAGGTAGCAATCACTGCTTGTTTTGAGTCATTTGTGAGAAGTTACGATACACCTCTCCTGTGGGTTGCAGTTGTTGCCTCGGGATCTGTTAGTCCCTACGTGAGTTGGGCTATCTTTTGCAGGTTGAACGTTACTATGCCCAGGCCGACATAACTCTGAAAGGATTGCCAGCCTTTCCAAAGACAGCGTTTTAGTCCATAGGCTCGCATCAACACCGATATGATACCTTCGATGCCTGCACGGAAACGTTGCAGTTTTTTGAACCATCGCTGTTTTTCAATCTGCTTGCGGGCTTTCGAGCGGTACCCAGGCTTGCAGATAGATACCTTCTTGACATGATTCTTATAGGCCAATTTCTCGTTGTCCGAACTGAAAAAACGGCGATCACCACACAGGTTATTTGGAGCCTGGCCATACTGCTTGTGATGAACAGTCAATATGTCAGAAACCATCCCGCTGTCACCGGGATTGCCACGAAAGGTTTTGTATTGGGTTACGAGGCCACTTTTACCGGTCGTCACTAACACCTTGTGCCCAAATTCGGTTGGTGACTGGCTTTTGCCTCTTTTGATGATATCTGTATGTTCCTCAAAGATGGAAACGATCTTTTCTGATGCAGGCACTTTTTCTCCCTTGAGCACTCTGCGTTCACACTGATCAATAGCCACTGCAGACAACGTCAAATAATGATCGAGTTCCTGATAGAAAAAGAGCGCCTCTATCTGATGACATTTCATGAGTTGTTCACAACAGGTACTGCCCATGCGGAACACCTCGTTGGCCACCTTGATCAAATCCTTGTAAAGCTTTTGTCGCCTTTGCTCGGCCTTTGGTCCCTTGGCCATAACGATAGCGTAACAGAGTTTCTTGGCTTTTCTGATTCTCTTGGCAAAAGCAAAATTGAGCTCCGGCAATACTTGACGGCATGTTTCCATAATACGCGTCAAAACACGAATGCTGTCCTACACGAGCTTAGCATCAAGAGGATAGGCAATGTTGGTTTCCACCACTGTGGTGTCTACGCGAAGTGATTTACCGTTTTCCAGTTTTTTCACTTTGGCATACTGCACCAAAATATCCTTGATCTTCTCCCAAGTTTGGGCCTTGATCGATTTGATTGCTTTCTGCAAAGCGGTGTAATGGGGGATAGGATCGGAATGAAATCGGGTGAACCAGCGGAAGGAAACACAATCATGGATACGCTCACGCAACTCTCGATACGAATAGCCCTTCCACTGCTTCAAAACGGCCGAGCGCACTACTCGCTCGGCACTGATGCCAGGACGACCGGAACTCTGTAACCCCTTGGTCAAATCGGCATGAACTGCCCGCACTATATCCGGGTTGGCGTCAATGATAGTGTCCATCTTTTTCAAGGTCTTGTTTGGCTTGAAAACTGAAATCAGTAGGTCAATAGCCTGGTCGAGAAGCGATCTTTGTGCTACAATTTCCTCGCGCATTTTGGCCTCCTTTTCTCGGGTAGTAAATTGCTAACCTATTGACTTAGCAACAATAAGCTATCACAACCCTTCGAAAATGTCCAGGCTAAAATGCGCATAACTCATCAATTTTACGAATTTTTTTAGGTTTTGCTACAGGAACTAACTAACGGATCAAGCTGACGGCGTACAGCCGCAGGTTATCCGAAATGGTTATATCTGTTGATTAAAAAGCTTCAGTGACGGCTTACAATCCATTTTATTTTAGGCTATTCAGATGAAACCGATAACGATTATTTGGGCATTATTTACAATTTTGTTCTTCTGTTTGGGTATTCTTCATTTACTTGCATCAAATAGAAATATTGCCCCTTTCGAAATAAAAGACAAAGGGTCAGCCAAAAAGATCATGGGTATACCGATACATACTGGACTTGAAAATTTTGTTATCGATTTCAATTCGTATATTGAAGCCCAAAACAAATCCAATCGCACTAACAATAGACTATCAGCATTGGGATACTTTGCTGCTTCACTTATGGCAATTTTATCCATGCTCCTCACAATAAAAGGTATCTGGCCATTTGAATAGTATACATTATAGCCTATATGGAAGAACTTTCAGAAATGTAAATCCGATGACAAAAAATAGTTGATATAACCTGTCAGTTCAGTTGACAGCCAGGGCTTCGCGGCTTTTAGTTTTTATCACAATATTATGTGTTTCTGTGGCCTTGGCGAACGAATTTGTTGCCCTGGCTGCCACTGACTTCTGCGTTATGCGAATGAGGAGATAGAGACACCGATGGTCTACACAGCTGACAGGCCATTTCGACAGGACGATCCCCGTTGGGCGAGAGAAGTCATGTGGGATCGCGACGCCGTCATCGAAGTCCACACTCGATTCAACGAAGCTTCGAAATCGTGCGCCGAAAGCCTGCTCCGTTCATTCAAGGGCACGGGCGGCAACACTATCGGGAACGAGGGATGCCTTATCTCTTGTCTCGCCATGGTCCTCGCTCATTTGTGCGAAGAGACCTGGAATCCGAGCCTGCTCAACGCGGAGGCGATTAAGCGGCTCTACTATTCCCGATGTGGGCTTGCAATGGCGACGCTGTACTCAGATCTCATTTCAGAGGTTTCTGCCGGTGAAGTTCAGCTGTGCCTCAAGGAGGAGTACCTCTCAGGCGAACAGGGTTGGTCCAAGGTGTTGGCACACGAATCACTACCTCTCCGCGCTTACCGCTCTCTACCTCGAAAGGATCGCAAGTACTTCATTGCCATGCTCAAGACCGGGACCTACGACGACACGGTCGCCTCCCATTACGTCATCGCCGACCCCCTCGCTCAAGCGGATGTGGACGATCCTGATGTACCGCTGCTGGATCCCGCGATGCCAATGGATTGGACGGGCGGCATTTGGACTCTCTCTCGATCGGCCCAGCGTATCACGGAAGACAAGCAGATCCGGAAGGAATGGGATCGACAAGGGATCGATCCTCTTCAGATCGCCGGAGTCTGGCTGTTCGCCCGATGGCAATCAAAGAACCAGCGCTCGCTTATCATGCCGCTCGCCGAGGTCCTTGCTCGATAGCCGCATAACAAGGGCATGGTTCGGATTGGCGCAAGCGCCAACCGCACATGCCCGGCGTTATACTCATCAACCATTTGAGGAAAAGCTATGGAAACGGATATCAATGAAAATATTCTAATGATTGAATACCAAATGTGCCATGATGGTTACAACTCAAGAGATCAAATCACACAAGACGAGTTTTCAAAATTAGTGCAGACTTTTTCCATTTTTTTTACGGTCCTTTTCGCTATCAACATTTTTGTTAAAGTTAATCCCTTTCTTCATATCCTTATAATCGTCATCATCGGTATTGCTGGTTTATTATCCATGATGGCTCTTTTTCTTGATATTCAGTCCTCATCTAGCTGCAAAGTTGCATTACGAGAGCGTTGTATTGAGATCGAGAAAACTATCTCAAAAGAGAAGATTCTTTGTTATTGGGATAAGGTTGAAAAAAGATCTAGATATCCTGAAGAGCGATTTTTTAAAAGGATAATGAGCCCAATAGCTGGACGGAGGGAGTCTCAAGTTGATATCTTTATTAATGCATCGAGAGCTCTAATTTTACTTTGGATTTTCATCCTGTTTGCAGTTATTATTTGGGGGAACTCGATAGAATTTTCCCAAATATGATCAATTTAAAAACGAGTATAACTTTGCTCTTCCAGCCGATCGCTAAACGCGCCGGCTGAAGAGCCCATTCGCGCCGCCTGCGGCGGCGCGAATGCCGAGTTGAGCGGAACCTCACGATTTGTTCGCGCCGCAAGCGGCGCGAACAAATCGTTCGAGCGGAAATCCCGCTACGCGGGACTCCGCCCCCTTTGTTGGAAGAAAATGGAGAGTTGATCGACAATTCCCCTTACGCAACATATGGGACGTCCGTAAATAAATAAGTAACTCAAGGTAGGAATTAGCTTATTTACTTATTTATGGATGTCCCCATTGGTCTCCATTGGTCTCATAGAACTTCTTGAATTAAATGATTCCCGCAATCAATTCGAACTGGGAAGGAAAGATATTGCAGATGCAATTGGTGAGACATATCATCAATCTAAACGAAGAGAGTTTGTTATTGAATTGGCGAGATCTAATATAATGGCAGTGTTTAATGAAAATACGCCTAACAAATCATACCTTTAGGAATGTGAAAAAAAATTATCGGAGGTGAATCATGACACAACTTCTTGAAAAAGCATTTAAAAAGGCGTCAAAGTTGCCGGAAATGGAGCAAAATGTTATAGCCAAATGGTTGATTGATGAGTTGGAATCCGAAAAAAAATGGGAAAGATTGTTTGCTGAATCGGAAGATATATTAGAGAAGCTGGCGGACGAAGCTCTC
>JAFDKF010000188.1 GCA_019307135.1 Deltaproteobacteria bacterium | reverse complement strand
AAGTTCAGCTCAAGCTGTTTCCGCTGCTGCAATGAATTCATTAGAAGCACCTCCCTATTAACCTCTCTCATTTACCCCTGCCATTCGGCAGGCGGCACCGTTCGGGCCTTTGGCGGGGTGAGACCTCCGCACTTTGGTGCGGCTCGTTTCCAATCCCCCTTCTACGCACTTGGCGGGACTTCCTACGCCTCGTATGCCCTCTGCTGACTCCTGCATGACGATCAGATTCGATTGCTCGAACCTCAGTCGTCCCCGCGGCTCCACCGCCTGGTTTCCCGGCGGTGCCACAATATTTCGGCCATACCTTTGGGGCGACATCATGCAGGTCTCCCGGGGTAAGCACCGGCTACTTTCAGCGCACGATCGTCAGATATACGTGACTCGGCCATATGACGGATATAGGACTTCGTCCTGTGTTGCGGACTCGTCCCGGCTCTGCCCCGCCTCAAATCTGCCTGCCCTCTACCCTCTCGGATACGGGGCATACCTGTACGTCGACCCACGCTTTTGCCTCCGGCTTCCTTCAGGCGCGCATCGCTGCTACACCCTTGCCTTCGGCTACCCTTCGCCTCCGTCGGGCTGGGTCTGGACTTTGCCCGATATTTGTGTCATAAATATCGACCATCACCATTTAGCAGCCGGGCCTTGCCCGGCACACAACAGATTGCTACACCGGAACTTTTTCGTCGCAAGCTCCTCAAAAGTCCGGTGAGCAAGGCGATATGCCGCTGAGACCTGTACTGTACTGAGGAGTTGGTCAGGATGAACGATATGCTCAAGCACTTCATTTCGTTGTCTCCCAAAATCGCTCGTCTTCCGAACAGTTCTCCTCTTTCCAAGGAGGATCTTCTGATTGAGGTTTTTCGATTGTGGCGCGACAATGCCCTTGAAATCTACTATGCGCCAGCCGACTACGTGAATAAAGACGCTCAGGTCGCAATTATTGGGATTACTCCGGGGTGGCATCAGATGGAGATTGCGTACCGCACCGCACGGGACGCTATCCGAAGGGGCTTGACTCCTGCTCAGGTCTGCAAACAAGCTAAACAGAAAGCCAGTTTCGCCGGAACGATGCGCGTCAACCTTATCAAAATGCTTGACAGCATTGGCATCCCAGCCGCCTTGGGCTTGGAATCCTCAGAGTCCCTCTTTGAAAACGCTTCCGGGATGCTTCACACAACCTCTGCTGTTCGTTACCCAGTGTTTGTCGATGGAGAAAACTATACGGGACACAAACCTGATTTATTGAAGACTTCTCGGCTTAGACAGTACGTAGATACCCTCCTGGTGGAAGAACTTGAAAAAGCCAAACGCGGGTTTATCATCCCACTGGGGCGTACCGTCTCATCCGTTCTAGAATACCTTATTACAACGGGTCGCGTAGAAGAGGAGCGGTGCTGCCTGGGTTTCCCACATCCGTCAGGGGCCAACGCTCATCGTCGCAGGCAGTTCGACGAACGGAGGAAAGCCATGCGCCGAAAGGTCACACTATGGTTCCGGTAGGAGTCCGCATACGTTCGCAGCATATCAAGTCAATCCAGCGGACGGGAGAAGCCGTATTGCACAACAGAAACATCCAGCCCCGCCGCTGATCTCTGGTGTTAGGCCAGAAGTTGAAACGGGGGAATACGATGAGGAAGACGTGGGTCTATGATCCCCACACCGGCGGTGTCAAGATACCACAAGCCGTGAGAGACCGCACGCGGAGCCGCATTTTGGCCTATGCCCAGAAACATTACTCGGGAAAGTATACTCGCATTGACGTTCGTTTCCGTGGACAACTGTGTTACATCGATGCGTATACAGAGCCCTATGTTCCTCCTCGTTTTAACGCCTCAGTATTTGGCGAATCCCGTGAGGAGTATATTGAGCGGCTGCGAAATGTCCCGACTCACTTATGTCGCCTACGTTACTTTGGGGATGAAGATCGCTGGTCTATGGCATTTTACACGTACAGTCACGAGAAGTATGAGCCCTGCGTTTTCAACAACGCCAGTTTCCACGGCACACCCGAGGAGGCCTTTGAAACTTCGGCAGTATACTTGCAAGATTGAAGGTGGGTGCATCGGTCGTCGGGGATTCCATTCTTGACACAAAGCGTGGCAAACCCGGTCGTGCATGACATTTTGACCTTCCAACAAGCTATCTTTTCAGTGAGATGAAAAGAAGAGGGTCACATCTTAATTATTAACTATTCGTTTCTTGTTTTAGAGATGAACCGGTCGCTGAAAAACCCAAAAGACGACTGAGAAACAACACGTTGGCTGGATAATTAACCTGGATAATAATGTCAATAATTAATAATTAAGATGCGACCCCGGACTTTCCCATTTGAGATATTTGATGAGAATCTCCAGGACTGACAGAATTTTTCCCGAGCCATCTCCTAATGAGTCTCTATCACCCTCTTACGAAACAAGAGGATTAAGGCTTATCAAAAGTGCTGGCCGTGAAGCCACACCAGGGATGGTTCCGGCGACGCTTCTGGAAGCTCTGGAAAAAAGCATTGAAGTAGTAAAGGACGGTTCATTTGCGACAAAAGGGGGAAAAATAGGGGACGTTATGTTGTCATCCTTTTTATTCCTCTTATTGCATTTAGTTCTTTTAATTCCTCTTTCTCGCACAGGTCTAGAAGAGGCATATTATTATGTTGCGAGTCTTTTTCGAATTATGTTGCGAGTCTTGATAACTCGCTGTTATTGTGGCAAATTCCGACATCCAGAATCGCGGTCGATATTCATTTTGGTTTCAACAGGTTAGAGTAACTCGCAACATATGGGACGGACATGAAATTATAAGTTTCTCGGTCATCGATACAAAAAAAAATTGTAATTTCATGGCCCCTATATCTTTTTGGTATGGGTAATAGTTCCGCAATCCAAAATCGATTGCCCCAGCCTCTCCTGCAAAATCCTCATATCGGACTGATTTAACCTGGTCAACAACATCCCGTTCTTTAGGTAGAAACTTATATTTTAAAGGGTCCCCTCTTAACCCCAAGTCACAAGTCACGTCCCTTTTTTTGAGTGGAAAGCCGGCCGCGATTATCCTTACCAATGCATCTTGAGGCCGTATTGTTTGTAATCCTTGAATGACCGATCCCTGGATATGAGACTCATCTTCCGTTGAATCGCCTGCCAGATGATCAAGCGGTCAAACGGGTCTTTATGTGCAAGTTTTGGAAGGTTATGGAAACTTGCTGCCTCATGAGGAGTTACCTGAAGTATACCAATGCCCATCTTCTCAGCCGCTTCGGAAAGGGCCTCAGGTTGGACATTGATCAGCTCAAGTTTTCCCAGGGCATATTTGAGGGAGATTTCCCAAAATGTTACTACACTGACGGCAATCTCGTTCTCCTGATCTCTAATCGTTTTTCTTGCCGATTCGCTCAGGTTTTCAGGGCTGAAAATGGCCCATAAAAAGCTGTGGGTGTCCAGTAAACACCTCATGACGATAGCATTTCCCCGTCTGTCAGCTTGAAATCTTTATGAATCACGCACCCCCCGCGATCTTTTAGAAGACCGAGCTTCCTCTCCTGTTTAGGAGTGTAGTGGTCATAGGGCATGAGTACGGCTACTCTCTTGCGTTTTTTGCCGTAGCTGATGATGATTTCTTCCCCTTTCCTCACCTGTTCCAGAACTTCAGAAAAGCGGGCCTTTAGTTCCCCAACACTTATGCTTTGCATTTGCTCCTCCCAGAAAGGATCTTACTGTACTGTTAGATTACATAATTTGCCTGACAACTTGTCAAGCAAATTATTTGCCCGGCAATGGGTTTCGAGTTTCCTGTCACGAGTTTTTTCGATGAACAAGAGCCTTGACTCTGCTCCTGTGAGGCCCTTTTACGGGTTTATCCTTTGCCGGTTGCTGAAGGGCGGGGGGCCTGAGGCGGTTCTTGAAGGAATGGGGAGGCTGGAAAGGTAATGGTGTCAAATCTTGAATAGTGAATAGTAGCACCTTATTCACTATTCAAGATTTGACACCGATTCACCGATTCACAAGATTTGACACCGATTCAAAGATTTTATCCCGCAGTTGCAGATTGACGAGTTTGTCAAAGATCTGTAATGGAATCCTAAAACATTACGGGTTTTCAATATGTTACCTTGATAGCAGGCATCACCAGTGTTGGATTTTGTGTCCGAGAGACAGATATATGCCAGTTATGTTGTATCCGGGTAAGTTCAAAAGGTTGTGAAGCAAAGACGAATGAAGGCAGAAACCTTTCTAATGAATGACATTCTTTGCCCCATTGATCTTATGGATAAGTGAAAGATGGTCCCACCGATTTCCTGTTCCAAAACTGTTAGACGAGCTCAAGCTTCAACTTGCGGCCCAAAACAGATGCGGCTTTTTTCATTGTTTGCAGCGTTACTGATTCATTAGTAGGATCAAGCAGCCTTTCGAGGGATGCCCGGCTTGTATTCATTCTTTTGGCCAAAGCCGTCTTGGTCAACTTGTTCTTTTCCATCTCCTGCTTAAGTTGCCACGCAAGCACTCTTTTGATGGCTGATTCAGTGCATTCTTCAAGCAATCCTTCTTCCTCAAGAAAATGATCAAAGTTGCTTCCTATATGTTTATTAGTCATAATGCACCTCTCAATTTAGCCAATCTTTGTTTGGCCAAATTTTTATCTTTCAAAGGAAGCTTCTGGTCTTTTTTCATAAGTCCATGTAGTAATAGTATAATCTGATTTTTATGTATTGTGAAAAGGACACGAGCGATCTTGTTTTTCAATCTGGACCTCACCTCCCACAAATCAGGCTCAATTTTTCGTACCAAAGGCATTCCAAGAGGCCAGCCAAACTGAACCATTTTCATGTCATCTCCAATAATTTTTCTCTCTTCCCTCGGTAGACTTTTTAACCAAGCTCTGACAGGTTCGCCGCCAGATGCTGTTTTATAAAATCTTATTGGTAATGGGCGGTCTTGCATCCCTGTCGTATTGTACCTATTTTGATACGCCTGTCAACCGTAATTACCAACAGTTGATTATATCAATCCTGGATCACAAATCTTTTGCCACCATCGTAACTATTGGAATGTTAAAGATATCAAAACGATATGTAAATGTCTCAGATTAACCGCCACAGTCTGGCACGCCAAGTATCACTTTCGCTTATCCGTTATCCCCAACGCCGACAATCTTTCCTTAGCCCTCTTAGCGTAGTCGCTTTCAGGGTATTTTTGTATAATCTCCTGGTACAGTTTTGTGGCGTGTTCCCGATTATTCTGTAGTTCCTCCAGTTTCGCGGTGTCAAATAGTTGCTCAGCACCGTTGCCTGAACATCCCGAAAGCACCGCAGCAACAATTACCATTAAAATCAATACGATCTGTCTCATGAGATCCCCTTGTCGATAGAGCTGTGAACAACATTTCCAGGACTCGATGTCAAGTGTTCTTCACTTACAATAAAAGTCGCTCCCGCGTCAATTTTAAACATATAAAGCGGTCCCGTGGAAAAAGGGGACTCGACTGGGAGGACGTAAAAGAATGGATCGAGGATATCGAGGGTCGGGACCTTCGTTGAGACCTTTCTGCCCCTTTGTCAAGGTTCTAATCCAATGGGGAAAACGTATTAAGGCTTGCTAAGACGTCGTTGGCTCGAATGTTTCCCCTGACACCCATTTCCGCCAAAAGATCGATGGTCTCGGAAAGCGTTAATTTCAACAAGTCTGAAGCATCCCGAAGTGTCATATTGCCTTCCCGGTAGGCTTTAGCGACATAGTGCTCAAACCCGAGCCTGGCCAGTTTTCTCAACGATTGGGTTTTCTCTGTCTTCTCTACTTTGGACACATACTCTATGGCTTGATCAAGATCTTCGGGAATTCGTAGGGATCTCACTTTCATCTTGTTTTCTCCATTAGTAGTCTTACGGTGCTATATTCATCTTTGCTGATGAATTCAGCTAATTGCTTCAATGCCCAAAGCGCAGTCTTCCTGTCTATGATATCATCTTGCAATAGGTGATAGATAAGAAGACCAGGCAAAATGAACGGAATTCCGCTTATCCTTAGCAGCCGCGTAAGTTTTGCATCATCGGTAGCAACTGCATCGTACTCCTTTTCTTGGAAAAGTCCAATAAGCGCGTCATCACCTTTTGTGTATTTCGAAGAAGCTTTAGCTATCGTAAGCAGTCGATTTTGAATGTTTTTTTCCACTACGAAAGCATCTGCACATCCTTTATCCTTGCCCGCATCGACAACCTCTCTTTGAACCACTTGAGGAATAAATATCATGTCTTTGCTCCCAACAAGCTCCTTCAAACCGGCTTTCGTGAGCTTAATCAAGCAGTCAGCGTCCATTAAGAGCTTCATGTTGCTAATTGTAATGAATAAGCTACGATTGTCAAGACAAAAATGAAATTGTGGGCAACATAAGGGACGTTCTCAACATTTAAAGTTAGGCAACATAAGGGACGTTCTCAACATTTAAAGTTATCAGTCATCAGCAACATAAAGCAAGGCCCCCTAATAGTTCCCTAATAGCCGCCCCCAATAGCACTTAAAGTTTAAATGTTGAGAACGTCCCCTAATAGCCCCTAATAGCCCCGAGTGGGTATAGCTTGCCAGAATAGCAATTCGTCTACCAGGCGATTTTGTCAAAGATTCCTAAGCGATATCGCAACTCTTGTCAAGGTATCAGGCCAAATCTTACGACAGTTGCAATAATCGTTCAAGCCTGTTCTTATACGAGAATTCCCCTTATTTTCTCCGCCAACTCATTCATCCTGAATGGCTTCTGAATCAAGCCATTACAGCCACGTCTCAAGATTTCGGTGGCCTCACCATCGATACTGAAACCAGTTAAAAGCAATACCTTCACATTTGGGGTGATCTCTTTCAAACGATCATAGGCTTCACCACCATCCATAGTAGGCATACCTATGTCCAAAATGACCAGGTCTATTTCATTCTGATTTTGCCTAAAAACCTCGATGGCCTCTTTCCATTCCCTCGCTATTAGTACCCGGTAGCCCATGGCCTCCAAGAATTCCTGGCATACTTCCAATAAGCACTTATTATCGTCTACTAAGAGGACAGTTCTGGCTTCCTTAATGAATCGCTTATCAGTTTTCATGTGTACACATTTCCGGGCTTTCCTGATTCAGACATAGGCATCAAAGAAACATTTCCGTGTATGCCAGTAAGCAGATTGTTAAAATCATGAGCAATACCTCCATCTGCTCTACCAACAAGGTGAAATTTGCTGCTGTCAGCAAAAAGTGATTATACTAGGGCAAGATGAATGCCAATTCGAACGAACATCGACATATTGTGGTATTTTAAATAGTTGCCTCACATTTCAAAGCATTGGCTTTGATGACAGCGTAACAGAAGGTTACACCTTTGAGAAAAACAGGCAGTAAAAGGTGTGTAGAAATTACACAGTTGGCGTCCCCGGTTCCGGAACCGGACAACAACTTATTCTTGGAATCTAAAGGCTCATCGATATTGCCTCGGCTGAATGCCATATTTCTTTACCCTGAGGCCCAGAATCCTTTCGGATGTGGCAAGAAGTCTGGCGGCGGCGGCGATGTTGCCCTGGGTACTTTTTAGGGCATCGATGATTCTATCTCTTTCAAAGCTATCGACTGCGGAAGAGAGCGAGCCGGAGGGAATCGTGTTTGATGCCTCGGCTGTTTGAAGGGTGGGGGGCAAGTGATAACTGTGTACAACGTGGTCGGTGCAAAGTAACACGGCCCGCTCGGAACAGTTTTCCAGCTCCCGCACATTGCCCGGCCAATGATAGCGCATGAGCGTATCAATGGCTGGCGTGGAAATCCTTCTTACGTTTTTTTTGTACTTGCTGCTGTACTTTTCCAGGAAAAAATCTGCCAGGAGGAGAATATCCGTTTTTCTCTCCCTCAAAGGAGGCAGGTATATCGGTAAAAGCCCCCTTTTCATGTCCGAAGAGCTCACTTTCTATCAAGGTTTCCGGAAGAGCAGCGCAGTTCACCTTAATAAACGGGCCTTCTGCCCTCAAGCTGTTGTAATGGATGGCATTGGCCACAAGCTCCTTGCCGGTGCCGCTTTCTCCTCTGATGAGCACGGTGGCATCGCTCGCCGATACCTGGTCAATCATTTCGAAGACCTCTCTCATCTTGTTGCTCCTGGCCACAATGTTGTAAAAACTATACCGTTCTTTGAGCTGGTCCCGTAAGGTAACGTTTTCATGCCGCAGGCCAATATCGTTCGGCATAATAATTGCTGGGGCAAGGCCGCAAAATTAGAAGATTTTGTGGCGGGGGCGTAACCTATGGAAATTGCAGGAGATCTTTTTTATAGACAAAAAATGT
>JAFDKF010000040.1 GCA_019307135.1 Deltaproteobacteria bacterium | reverse complement strand
GATCAAAATTCAAAATGAACTCGGCAATCATACTTGCAATATCGGCATGTTAGAAAATTTCAAAGAACAGCATAGTTGGCATTCGCATGCAAAGACCTAACCGGAAATTACTGGGTTGAAGTAGATGTTTCCCAAAAGTGTGCCCTTTTTGTGGGTCTTCAAGAACCGGTTCAAACTCGCCTTCAGTTCAGGGTTATTCTTTCTGATCATCCATGCAATCTCAGCCCCTGAGCGAAGCTTTACATCCTTGTGAACCTCCAGATTTTTAAGTATTCCTGACCACATACCGGCAATGTGGCTGTCGGATATGGTCATCTCTACTGCACCGGTGTTAACCAGTTCGAGGATGTCCTCGGTCTCCAGGTTCTCATCCGCCTTTATGATCCGGACAGGCCGTTTTCTTGATTTCAAAAGCTTCCTGTTGAGGGAGGTAAGGCTTTCGTAATAACTGCTGCTCTCCCTGACAAAAACCTTTTGTCCGGCCAAATCTTCGATGGTCCGCGGTTTTGGAATCCCTTTGTGAGTGACAACCACTTCATCAACTCCGGTCAAATAGGGTTTTGTAAAATCTGCATTGGCGCGTCGTTTTGCGGTGATGGTCAGTCCAGCCGCAGCAATATCGCCATACCCGTCCACCAATCCGGAGATCAGTCGATCACGGGGATAAGGGATAAATTCAAGGACAGTCCTCAGCTTCTGCCTTTTGATTCCTTTGTTCAGGAATTTTTCGTAGTCCTTCAAAAGTGCGTACTCAAACCCGAAAAACTTCCCTTCGGAAAGGAAAAAGTTGGTCTTGTTAAAAGTCGTCAACACCCGGATATATCGCCTGGCCAGAAGGCTACTCAAATCATCCTTGTACGTCTTTGAAAAATGTGAACCCAGTGGAAGGGGACTTGAATGCTCCTCTCCAAAAAGGGGTTGGCAAAAGAATATGATAATGAGCGCCGCTATCGCCAATATGTTTGCAAATCGCTTCATTGGGTGTATCTCCCGTATCTTCTCAAACAGGCGGGATAAACCCGGCCCCTACGTTAAGAGTATGCGGGTTTCGGCACGGGCATCGCATTGAGATCCATAGCGCTTACATTGAAGCCGTCCCGAACTTATTGAGAAGTTACTATTTCCCACTTTTTTTCAAACTTAAGGAATTTCTCTGCTTGCAAAAGGCCGAACAGAAGTCCAAGGCATTAGGATGGACCATACCTTTCTCGGTGCGTGAAGTCAAACCAGTCTTCTCATGAAGGTTTTGTGATTTCTCCCAGAAAATAATTGTTGACAGGCGTCATATAGCGGGGTATAAATACACAAATTTTTTGCAGGGCCATCTATCTATGTCAAAGAATTCGGACAATCGAGGATTATTTCTTTTTGGACGCTGGTTTTTTAGCTTTAGAAGCGTCCACCCGGTTGTCTAACGCAAGAAGTTAAACACCTCGGGGGGACCAAGGCGGTCTACTCGGGGTTTTAGACGACGGCTGAAACTGCGGCGTACCATAAGTACGCCTCATTCCTCAGGATTTGCGCGCCTTGAATTTGGAGCTTTTTACTTTGCCGTCTAATTTGGAGTTTTTACGAGACCATCTTTTATAACTTGAGGAAGGAGGCTTGTCCATGATTCTCGTCCTGAAGAAAGACATAACAGAGGAACAGAAAAACCATATCCGAAGCATACTTCGCAGGGAGGGTTATCTCATCCGTGAAACGTCTGAGGGGGGCCGGCCTCTCATAGGGGCTATCGGAAAGGCAGGTCAGGCCCTTGATTTCTTCGAGGGGCTTCCTGGCGTGGAAAAGGTAACACCTATTTCGAGTTCTTTTAAGCTGGCCAGCCGCAAGATGCATCAGGAAGACACCTTAGTCAATGTAGGGGATGTGGTGATCGGAGGCGAGCGCATCGTCGTGATAGCAGGCCCTTGTGCGGTGGAAAGCAGGGAACAGGCCCTGGCCATCGCCAGGAAGGTCAGGAAATACGGTGCTGTCCTGTTTCGCGGAGGCGCCTTCAAGCCGAGGACATCACCCTATGCCTTCCAGGGCCTTGGGGAGGAGGGCCTTAAGATCCTGGCTGAGGTAAGGGATAAACTCGGTCTTGGCATTGTTACGGAGATCACCTCACCGGCTCAGGCAGACATAATGATAAAGTATGTGGATGTAGTTCAGGTTGGAGCCCGGAACATGCAAAACTTCGAGCTCTTGAAGTGCGTTGGCCGCATGGGAAAGCCGGTACTCCTGAAGAGGGGGCTTGCAGCCACCATAGAGGAATGGCTTATGTCGGCAGAATATATCCTATCTGAGGGAAATGAGCATATTGTCCTTTGTGAGCGAGGGATTCGCACCTTTGAACCCTATACGCGTAACACCCTGGACCTTTCTGCCATTCCGGTGATCAAGAACCTGACCCATCTGCCGGTGATCATCGATCCGAGCCACGCCACCGGCATCCGCGAAAAGGTGAGTCCTATGGCCCGTGCCGCCATAGCCGCAGGCGCCGATGGTTTGATGATCGAGGTACACCACGATCCGGACAGGGCCCTTTCAGACGGCCCGCAGAGCCTTTATCCCGGACAGTTTGGGCAGTTGATGCGCGACATTTACGTGATCGCACCGGTTATAGGAAAACAGCTCGATTTTGGCTATCTGGATAAAGCCAAAGCCGTCAAGGTCATGAAAGCGGCCAGAGGGGAGGGTGATCGACGAGCCGCATTCCTGGGAGAGACGGGGACCTTCAGCCACAAGGCCTGCACGCAGTATTTCGGCACCGAGGTGACGGCTGTGCCAACGTCTTCGTTCAGGCAAATTTTTGACGCGGTCAGAAATGGCGAGGTCGACTTCGGTGTGGTGCCTTTGGAAAACTCGCTGACCGGCAGCATACACGAAAACTATGATCTTCTGCTCGAATATGACTTCAGGATTATCGGTGAGATTACACTTCGCATCATGCATCACCTTATTGCCCGTCCGGAGGCAAAGCTTGAAACCATCAAACGCGTGTTCTCTCATCCTCAAGTATTCCAGCAATGCCGACAGTTTCTGGAGCAGCATCCGGGATGGGAACTGGTTTCGGCCAGGGATACAGCAACGTCTGTAAAACGGATCAAGGAAGGAGGCCTTCCGACCGATGCAGCCATCGCCGGCAAGGAAGCAGCCAGTATCCACGGGATGGCGGTGATCCAGGAAGCAATTGAAACCAATCCGCGAAATTATACCCGATTTGTCGTGATCTCTACCGGGCAACTTAAAAACGGTCCTCGCCGGAAATCGTCACTCGTTTATTCCACGGGTAACCAGCCGGGGGCCCTCTACGAGACCTTGAGGATATTTGCCGAAAAGGGTATCAACCTGGTAAAGCTCGAATCGCGTCCGATTCCCGGAAAACCCTGGGAGTATATGTTTTACGTAGATCTTGAGGCAGATATTGAATCCCCTTCGTTTAAATCCGTGCTTGATGAACTGGAGAAAAGGACAGATTATCTGAGAATCCTCGGCAGCTATTGATTCAGGATGGTTTCTACCATGTATTGTAGCTCGGAGATTTTGAATGGTTTCATGATACAGGCTGCGGCTCCACTTTTCAGGAGATCATGTACAGGTCCTTTGCCAGTGATCACAAGAATGGGAGTAGAGGGATATTTTGCCTTTATCTTTCGTGTTAATTCAAGCCCATCCATCTTGGGCATCATGTAATCCGTGATAACTAAGTCATACGATTTCTTGTCAATATGGCTCATTGCCTCAACTCCATTTTCTACAATATCTATCTCGTAACCATAAGGTTTCAGAGTCTCAGCCAGTAAATTCCTCACAATTTCTTCGTCATCTGCGATAAGGATTCTCTTCTTTTCCATTTATCCCTCCCTTTTTAATCTAAATACAACCAAAAGGATATAAATGTCAAGCAAAAAAATACTACTGTCAGTTGTTGGACTTTCCCTGAATTTTATGTGATAGAAATTTGTTAGGATTGAAAAAATGAGAATGTGTTGATTGAAAGAAGGAGCGCTTGACCGACAAGAAGATTGGCCAAAAAATTAAACAGATAAGGAAGAGCTGGGGGCTCTCTCAGAGTGAATTGGCCGAAAGAGTAGGTATCTCTTTTCAGCAAATTCAAAAATATGAGAAAGGCTCAACCAGGATCTCTGTCATGCGTTTGCAACAGATCTCGAAGGCCCTTGGTGTTAACATTAGTGCGTTTTTTGAGGAAGGACAAAGAATTCCTAAAGTTTCAGACATCGCTTTAAGATACATTCCCGGAGGAGACCCTCTTGAAACCTTTCAACCCCTCAACAAGGAAGAAATTACCCTCTTGAAGCTCTTTCGCAAGACAAAGAATAAAAAGGTAAGAGAGGGCATCTTAAAGCAATTGCGAGGGGTTATTGAACTTGTAAATCAGAAATAGGAGCCTACCCGACTGCAGAACGTCGTTTGCCCCCTCACCCTGCCCTCTCCCCCCGGGGGGAGAGGGTTTGGCCTGGCCTGACGCGACGTGCCTGAGCGGTCGGCATAAAGCCGACCCTACCTGCCCGCCATCGCGAGCGCTCAGGCGAGGCGGGCGGGCGTAGGGGCGGGTTTATCCCGCCCGTTTGTTCTGGGCCAGGAGTGAGGGGGGATCAATCCACGGCATGCAGACCCGAACTTTTTGAGAAGTTACGAAAACCGGAAATAACTTTGAAGCATATTAAAGATATTCCCCATTTTGACAGACCGCGAGAGAAACTGGCTGCTAAAGGGCCGGAAGCACTTTCGGATTCAGAACTTCTTGCTACCCTTCTTGGAAGCGGAGTAAAGGGAAAAGATGTCTTTCAAGTAGCTCATGCCATCCTGCGAAAGCTTGATAAAGATAAGAAAAAGATAGATGTAAAGGCCCTTGTCTCGATAGAAGGTGTTGGTTTTGCCAGGGCGTGCCAGATTGTGGCCTCTTTTGAACTTGCAAGGAGGAGACTACTAAAGGAAAGCATCTTTATTCAAAAGGCAGAAGATGTCTTGCCCCTTATTTCATATATTGCCGACAAAAAGCAGGAATATTTCCTTTGTATATCATTGAATGGAGCAAATGAGATTATCGGAAACAGGGTGGTAACTGTTGGCCTTCTTAATACAAACCAGGTTCACCCGCGCGAGGTGTTTGTAGATGCTATATCCGATCGGGCGGCCTCCATAATCGTTGCTCACAACCACCCATCAGGCATACTCAAACCCAGCCCGGATGATATAGCTATAACGAGACAGTTAGTTGAAGCCGGCAAAATCCTTGGAATACCTGTCCTGGATCATATAATTGTCACAAAGAAAGGTCATCTATCATTCAAGGAAAGAGGTTTGATATGATACCCCCCAACCCAGAACACCATATGTTGTGGTATATTTTTCCTTGACACACAAGTCATAGTGTTGTATAGTCACACCCCCAAAAGCGGGTTCTTATCACCTAAAGTGATCGGTTCAAGGTTCAAGGTTCAGGGTTCAAGGTTCAGGGTTCAAAGGTTATAATCTATTGATATCCATTATTTTATAGCACAATACCCAGATTAACCACTTTCACCCATTGGGTGAAACATGCGTTTTGTCTCTATTTGGGGCATCATGCTTTTGATATCAAAGGGTTAGGGCTCTTCAACGTATCTTCTATTCCCGCCTTCGCGGGAATGACGAATGTAATAAATCCCCCGTCATGCCCGCGAAAGCGGGCATCCAGCAAACTGGCTCATAATAAACATACCCGAACTTTTTGAGAAGTTACTCTTCAACCGTGAACCGTGAACGTTGAACCGCTCAACCTAGTTATCAGTATCACTCACTATCAGTAGCTGATTTCCGGTCATAAAGACATGGCTGTTGATCGAAACCTGAAAAAAAAGAAAAAACGCGAACAGAAGCGGACAGCGCGGCGTCAAGCAAAGGGCCGCCTGCTTCGCCGAGAAAAGCTGGAAGAGTTTAGCTGGTTCGCATCCGATAACTATCATAGTGGAGAATATCGCAGCGCTTTCAACTGGGCTATGAAAGGTCTCAAGCTGCATCCGTCTCATGAGAGGAGTTATAGCATCGCTCTGAGCGCCGCAGCAATCATAGAGGACGATTCGATGACCCTGACTGCGCTCCGACACGGATGGCAACATCACTTGATTACCAACAAAAAGCATCTGCACGCACTTGGAATTCTGGCCTTAGAACAAGGAGACTACGTTCTGGCCAATGAGACTCTTCAAACTCTGCTCCAGAATCCGGCATCCCTACACGGGAGACTCACAAAGAAAGACAAAGAAGAAGCGGAAAGATGTTTGGAGTTTTGCCGAAACAGGGAACGTTTCAGGCTTCCGGAAGGTGGTGATTCCTCCGTAGGATCTTCAGTGGAAAAGAAGGGTGCGGAGGAGGTTTCGGCGGCCGTTGCGGAACGTTTCGTATCAGAGGGAAGGAAAAAGACGGAAGCGGCCAAAGATCAAGCAGTGGACATTCCTGACCTGGAGATTGTCTATGAAATCGATGAAGAACCGATTCTTCGTGTCATAAAGGAGCATCGCACCAGCGATGCCGCCATGATGGATCTGGCACTCAGTGCCTATAAGCTCTCTTTCCGCACCTCATACGATCAACTCATTTGCCTCCCTACGATCAATGACGTTCAGTCCCTGTGGTACCAGGAAGAGAGCGCTCGAAAAATCATGAAGACCTTTCGCGGCAGAGCCGTTCTGGCAGACGAGGTAGGGCTGGGGAAAACGATCGAGGCCTGCCTTGTACTGAAAGAATATATACTCCGCGGTCTGGTTCGTTCGGCCCTGGTGCTCACACCCAGTTCTCTGGTCAATCAATGGCAAGAGGAACTTCGTGACAAATTTGGCCTCTCATTTGTCACTTCAAACGATACCATGTTTCGGGAAGATCCGGACCGATTCTGGAAGGAACCGTTTCTGTTGGTTTCCATTCAGACGGCAAAAAGGAAACGTCATTTCGATGCTGTAACCACTCGCGCCTATGACATGGTGATCGTTGATGAAGCGCATCACCTGAAGAACCGTTCGACCCTCAACTGGAAGCTGGTGAATGCCATTCAAAAAACCTTCTTGCTCCTCGTCACCGCCACGCCCGTGCAGAATAATCTGGAGGAGCTTTACAATCTGGTCACCCTTTTAAAGCCAGGCCATCTCAAGACGCTAAAGGCATTCAAGGAAGAATTCGTCGCCCGGGGCAACCCCACCGACCCCCGAAACAGGGAGAAGCTGAGACAACTTCTAAAAGAGGTCATGATTCGAAACACCCGTTCGGTTACGCAGTTGCACATCCCGCCCCGCTTCGCTTTCACCATTCGAGTTGACCCGTCGCCCGAGGAGGAAGCCTTCTACCAGGGGATCAGCCAGTTTGTGACGGAACAGGCCGCTCCGGGTTCTTCGGCTCTTTCCAAAATGGCGCTTCGCAGGCTTCTGGAAGCGGCAGGGTCTTCTCATTTTGCGTCGCTGAAGATGCTGGAGAAGATAAGCCTTCAGAGCCTGGACGGGACAAGCAAACAGGCAAAAGAGTTATTGGAAATGGGCAGGTCCATTCGGATGGGAGGAAAGATCCGGCGGGTGATCGAACTTCTGCAGGCTTCACCGGAACAGAAAATCATTTTTGTCAATTATCTTGCGACCCTGGAGTATTTCAATCAGATCCTGGAAGAATATAAGATGCCTCATGTGGTCTACCGTGGCGGGATGACACAGACCCAAAAACGGCAAGCCATCAAGACGTTCCAGGAAGGGTGCCCTATCCTTCTGGCCACGGAAACCGGGGGAGAAGGGCACAACCTGCAGTTTTGTCACGTGATGATCAATTGCGACCTCCCCTGGAATCCCATGCAGATCGAACAGCGCATTGGCCGCATCCATCGAATTGGACAAGAGAACGAGGTTCAGATCTACAATTTCTGTTCCGCGGGAAGCCTGGAGGACTATATGCTGGAGATTTTAAACCGAAAAATCAATATGTTCGAGCTGGTGGTGGGAGAGATCGATATGATTTTGGGTCGCCTCCAGGGAGATCGTGAATTCAGCGACCTTGTCTATGAACTCTGGGTGAAGCACCCCGACGAGACAGAAAGACAAAAAGCTTTCAATGCATTAGGCTCCCGGTTAAAGCGGGCCAGGACAGCTTACGAGAAGAGCAAAGAACTGGATGAAAAGCTTTTCCAGGAAGATTTTGGAGTGTAAGAATGGATTCTGTTCCGGAACTGCTTTCCTTTGCAGCGCAGGTATTCGAAAAGCACGGGGGAATAGCTGAACGAGACGACAATCACGTGATGGCTTTGCTGCCACCTGGCCTGGCACATTCCCTGGATCTTCCCGAGGAAGTTCGATTGGGAGAAGAGGCCATGCCGCTTCTTTACGGCAGCCCCGTTCTGGACCGGCTCATCCAGGTGGCTACAGAAGAAATCCCCCTGGTTTTCGGGCGAATCGAGGTGCCATATCTGAAAAAGGCAGGCTTCGACCAGCTCATCGGGCAAGACATTGTTTTTACAAACGGGCAGGCCCGGGTGACAGGTCGTGCGGAAGCCCGTGCTTCTTACATGGTCTTGATCTGCCGGTATGTGGCGTTGAGTGACGAACGGAAAGAAGGGCTCGTTGAAGTAGGAACGCACGAAAGTACCGGTGCAATCATTGAGGATCTCGAGACGTTGTGGCCAGAATTCAGGCCCGAATTCTACACCCCGGGAAAAGTCCCCCCACATTTTTCCATCCATCTTGAAAAGGCGATCCCTAACGCCATGCGCAAGGCCCGGGTTCTTGCGGAAGAAAAACTGACCGATTTTATAAAGAGCATGCGACGGCGACTCCGCCGGGATGTGAAAAATACGAGAGAATATTACGATGCCTTGAGAAAAGAGATGGAAGCAAGCCTTTCCCATCACAATCTCAGTGAGGCGCAGCGTGACGAAAGAATTGCCAAAATCGAGGACCTGCCCCGGGAAATGGCTCGAAAAATCGAGGACCTGCAACAAAAATACAAGATACAGGTGCGTTTGACCGGATGTGCAGCCCTACGGTTTCTTATCGACGTTGTCCATATTATGGTCGAAATCCGCTTCCGTAAACACACCCGGACCATCCACCTCATCTGGAATCCGGTCTCTCGCTGTCTTGATCCTCTGGTGTGCGAGCGTTGCTGTGAAACCACGCGAGGCGTGCATGCCCGTGAAGAGGATTCCCGTATCCTGTTGCTCTGTCCTTCCTGTGCTCAGAAACAGCGAGGCCTGTGATCAGCATTCTTTCCCTTGACACACAAGCCCATCCTTCCTATACTTCCACCATCAAAAAGCAGCTTTTTATTAATACATTAATTCCTTCCCTTCCTGGCTGTTCCAGTTGGGGTTATTCCCCACAGGAGGCATCGGCAAACATAAAAGATGCTGCTGAGGTATATGTAGACGATATGATAGATGCAGGAGAGGGGCTTCCACAGCCTTCAGATCGAATAGAACTCATAGAAGAGCCTGCAATAACAGTCTCTCTATGATCTATAAACTCAAAAACACCCCTGTTAGAGAACTCATCTCCTCCCGGCACTCTCCATAGCTTTCTTGATGGTACAAAATGGAATGAGGATGACCTCAAGAGACGTGGTCTAATCACCTGAACTCCAGTCTCCTCAATATCAGTTCTAGAGTACCTCTACCCCTTTGTTTTTAAAGGTCTCTGAGCAAATTTGGCAAGCCCGAGCAAACGTGATGTGTGATAGATTTCCATGAACCATATTGCCAGGGATACTCTCGGGGTGGGTCAATTTTAGGTTAGCAAAATCATCAAGTTTTTCATGACGTGTACCGATATAGTAAATACCATTGGGTACCATGAACGACCATGGCAGAGGAAAAATATTCAACAGTTCGCGAACCCTCCAAGTTCATTAAAATCAGCAAATCAACACTGAACAGATTTATTAAACAAAAGAGAATTCCGTCTTACAAGCTTGGTGAACGCAGGTTGTTTGACAAGACGAGCTGATAGAATTACTCATAGGAGTGGCGGCCAAGGCTCATTCGCATGCTGGCCATCCCAAACATACAGGCTGGAAAACACAATAGGGAAATACCTGTGGAAAACATATTTTCCACTTTCTTTACTCACCAATGATAAGGTTTTGGGACCATGCATTTTTCATGAATACCAATTAATTGGTAAATCTGGAGTTTGAAATGCGAGTATGCATCCATAGGGGTACGCATGAGATAGGCGGGACGTGTGTAGAGATTGAAGCACAGGGCAAGCGGATGGTTTTGGATATCGGTCTACCTTTGGATGCTGAATTATCTGATGTGCCTATGCCTCCGGTCTCAGGCTTTATGGAGTCCGATCCTTCGCTCTTAGGGGTGTTTATTTCTCATCCCCACCTTGATCACTATGGGCTTGCACAAAAGTTACTCCCGGGAACACCGGTGCTAATCGGTGCAGGGGCCAATAGAATTATAAACGCTGCCAGTGCATTTATTCCGGGTGGTGTCAGTTTTAGTAACACGATTGATATCAAAGATAGAACCCCGATCGTACTTGGTCCGTTTACCTTAACACCATACTTGGTTGATCATTCAGCCTACGATGCATATGCTCTTTTGGTTGAAGCTGAAGGACAGCGCCTTTTTTATTCCGGGGACTTTCGTGGGCATGGACGTAAAAGCAAACTCCTTGATCGTTTAGCCTCCCGACCTCCCAAGGATATCGACGTACTGTTAATGGAGGGTTCGACCCTTGGCCGATCTGGGATTGATGACAAGTATCCCTCTGAATCAGAGCTTGAGAGCAGATTTCTCGAGTTGCTTCACGACGTGAAGGGAATGGCTTTGGTTTGGTGTTCAGGACAAAACATCGATCGACTTGTAACCATCTACCGAGCTTGCAGACACTGTGGAAGGCAGTTTATCTCAGACATGTATACGGCCAGCGTTCTAAAGGCCATAGGAAATTCACGGCTACCACAGCCTGGATGGGCCGGTTTTCGCGTATATTTGCCGTGGACTCAGAAGCAGAGAATTATCAAAAAAGAGCTATTCGATCTAGCAAAATCATTTGGATCGTGGAGAATCTATCCTGAACAACTTAGGAAAGAAGCAGGCAAATCCGTGATGTTGTTTCGACCATCAATGAGAAAAGACCTTGAAAAAGCAGATTGCCTCGAAAAAGCAACGCTTATCTACTCCCTATGGTCAGGTTATCTCAAGCATGATCAATATCGTCCTCTTGTGGACTGGCTTTATAGAAAATCAATCCCCCTGGTGTATTGTCACACCTCCGGCCACGCTCCAGTGTTAGATTTGAAACGTCTTGCTGATGCCCTTGCTCCAAAAATGCTCGTTCCAGTACATTCCTTTGAACCTGAACGTTTCGCCGACCACTTTGAAAATGTAGTAATGAAAGAGGATGGTCAATGGTGGGAGCCTCTCACCACCTTCTCTCCGGCCAACTCTGATAATACGAATTTATCTATGAGGAGGACACCTATGGATACCACTACAAATACTTTTGTCCAGGAACTGACTAAAAAAGTAAATGCTGCACGGGGGCTTGGAGGTGAGTGGCCAGCGTCTTTTGATTACAAAATAGGGGCCAATCGTATCACCTTGGAAACAAATAGAAAGATAAATAAATCAGGTTATCGATGTTTAGATTCGTGGGGAATTGCTCTTTTTCATCATGTAAAAGTAGATCATAAAATAGATATAAAGGAAATATCGTTCATTATAAACAAGAACGGAAGCTCATGGACACCAGATGTTGAAGCTTTTAAGAGAAGAGTTTCTTATCTCGATATTAACAATGAAGATATTGATTTTAAGGTGGTGTATAATGATAACCCAATAAGACTCTACACCCAAAATGAATTATTTGAACGACCGGATAATGAAAAAATCCGTGATTTCTTGAACGAAAGACGAGATGACGACCAAGGAAACCTTCTTGAAAAATCTTTTCAGGCTTTCTTGTTTGGGAAAGATCTAGGGACGGAAACCAGAACAAACGATAGATTGGCAATATTGGGGGAGCACTTTTTTCAATTGAAGAAAAAACAATATGGAGTTTTGAGAGAATTCCCAACAGGTGCATTTCGGAACAATGTCTCCAGAGCTAATCAGATTACACCAACTGAATTTGTTGACATTGTAACACTTAATCGACGGGGGAATTTGTCAGTAATTGAACTCAAAATAGATGACCCAAAACTGGAAGTAATGTCTCAAATATTAGACTATTCACTTTATTTCGGATGTTATATTGACAAATTGTTAAAAGTTATAAGGAAAAACTCAGATTTAAAACCCGCTAAAGGTCCGATAATGTGCTACGTGGTAAATAATCGTTTTCATGCTCGTTTTGATGATATTTTTCAGTATTACAGCACTAATAACAAATCGTATAAATTCAAGATGTTAAAAGTGGTACTAGGGGATACGAAAGAATAGATGATTAGCTGTTATCCATGAGGGTTTTTTAAAATGAACCTGCCGTTAGAGCGAAGGTGGCACCCGCGGTGGTGGTTGAGGTACACTGAATGACCTAGCCTGATCTTGGATAGTGACCTTCGTAAACGTGCTACAGAGAGGGTAATCCCAGATGGTCAAGAATACCGATTTTGCCGTAGTTGACGTAGAGACGACAGGGCTATTCCCGAAAGCAGGTGACAGAGTCATCGAAATAGGGGCCCTCCGCATTGCTCCAACTGGGAAGGTTGTCGACGAGTATGCCACCCTCGTGAATCCGCATCGAGACGTTGGTGCTACTCATGTCCACGGAATCACTGCGCGGGACGTGAGTAAGGCCCCACGCTTTGAGGAGATAGCAGGTGACGTGGTATCCTTGCTGGCTGGCGCTGTCTTTGTCGCCCACAATGTCAGCTTCGACTTGCGGTTCGTCCGGGCTGAATTGGCCCGCATGGGCAGCGCGCTTCCCGATTGCCCTCGTCTTTGCACGATGCAGCTCGCTCGTAAAGCGGATCCGGCCATTCCCAGCCGCAGGCTAGGCGAACTCTGCAATCACTTTGGCATTAACCTGGGTCACGCGCATTCAGCCTATCACGATGCCCTAGCAACGGCTGAGCTATTTACGGTGTGCCTCTCTAAGCTTGGGGGATGGTCGCACCTTTCTCTCTCTGGCATCGGGGTCAAGGGCACCCCACTTGGACGCGATCACTGGCCCTCTATCCCTCCAAGTGGGAGACTATACAGGCGAGAGAGAGCCGCTAAGGACCTCTCGAATGCACCCTCTTTCATTGCTCGTCTTGTTGCCAAACTTCCTGCGGCCAGTCGATCAGAGCCCGCGCTGGAAGCCTATCTTGCACTTCTAGACAGGGTTCTTGAGGACCGTCGAGTAGATGCCGGGGAATTCAGGGAATTGCATGCCCTTGCAACGGACCTCGGGATGTCCCGTCAGCAGGCTACACAAGCGCACCATGCCTACTTGCGTGACCTGATACACGTCGCCCTGGACGATGACGTGATCACGGAGGCAGAGAGAAAGGACCTGGATGAAGTTCGTAGGCTTCTCAGCATTTCAAGCGGGCAGTATGCGGCACTTCTGGGTGAGGTCAGGCGGGAAAGGGCCAGCGGATCGGGTCGGCCCCGTGCCTCCTCAGTCAAACCACCGGATATCGAAGGGAAGAGTATCTGCTTTACGGGTGCACTCAATTGCCTCATTGACGCTGAGAGTGCAACCCGCTCCCTCGCTCAAACGATTGCAGCGGGTCACGGTATGGAGGTGCGGAAGGGTGTTACCAAAACCCTCGACTTCTTGGTTGCATCTGATCCTGACTCGATGTCCGGAAAGGCGAAAAAGGCACGTCAATATGGGGTGCGAATCATAGCAGAACCGGTCTTCTGGCGAATGATGGGCATCGAGATAGAGTAGCTGGTATATGTCGTGATGGCCATCGTTGGCGAGGCAAGGACGGCGCTCTAACTGGCGGTTCAAGCGAGCGATCGCCTTCGGCGCTCGCCGCTCAACTGCAACGTCAGGCGACTAAGAGGATAACAAAATGAATACAAACGAAGTCTTACAGGATGATAGTGCAAAGAGGGTTGGACGAGGGGTCAAGTCTGCTCTTGACTCTTGCTATATCTTCGCTGGACAGAAAAAGACGAGGGGTCAAGTCTGCTCTTGACTCTTGCTATATCTTCGCTGGACAAGGACAGTTGTTAAGCGTGTTAAGCGCGACGCCCTTAAAAAACTAAGGTAAGGATAAGGATGGACTTGGGGACGCCCTTTAGTTTTCCAGTTTCTAAAGGTATAGGTTGGTTGCCGAAGGCTATGACCTTGACAAGATCGTCTCAAAGGTGTCTGATCTAATGTAGCTTGAGCCTTCTGAGCCATGGGCAGCCGGTAAGGAGCGTAAACGGGTTGAGGCAAGAAGTCTGTTGTGCTATTGGGCGGTAAGAGATATCGGTATCAGCATGGCTGAATTATCAAGCCGATTAAAGCTGTCCTTGTCAGGGGTAAGCTTGTCCGTAAAGAGAGGAGCAAGAATAGCACAAGACAACAACCACAAACTTATCGAGCCTTAGGCGAGAAACTGGAAAACTAAAGGGCGTCCCCAAAGTCTCCCAAGTCCAAGATAATATTTCCTAAGCGGAGGAGGAATTCAAATGATAGTTGAAAGGGGAAAGAAAATATTAATTATATGCGCAATTGTTGTTTTTGTTAGCATACTTGTCGATTTTTTTATAACTCCCAAATTAGTTTCCCTTGTGGGAGGCTATTTCTTGTTTGGACTTTTGTTTTTCTTGACATATCGTGGTTACAACTGGTCAAGAATTTGCCTTTTTTTCCTGTTATTGCTGTCCGGTTTGGGAGGGTCATATGGTGGTGTAATGATACTATCTGAATACCAACACCCTGCAGGAATATTAATCGTCATTATGAGTCTATTGAATTTGGCTATCGGTTTCATTTTAGTATCTAATAAATCAGTAAAAGCTTTTGTAAATAGAGCAAGACCATAAAAAGCTTCCGGTGTGATAGTCAACGGATAATGAATAATGCTATGCCTTACGAATGAAGGATTCATGTTTTGCGAATCCAAAACATAGTCCATGGTTAGGCCCCTTTATATACTAATCGGAGTAGATAATTGGCTACAATAAGGATTGAAAATAAGGCTAATATTGAAATCGACAATAACCATCTCACTAGGATAGTTACTGAGGCAACCTTGCCGCCCGGGGAACTGATTTTGGTATTCAACGACGCACCCCTGCCGGATAGTAACCAAGGCACCTGCGTGCCAAGAGCTTTGCTTAGCTTTAGCCGTTCATATGCGACTATCTGCCGAGGGCAGAGTATCAGCAATTGGGATGTCTGTATTGCTATCTCGGACAGATACTGTGGTTTGCAGGCCCAGTATCCCGCCTATTTTACGTATCTTATCGGTCATGAACTTGGCCATGCAAAAATCTGTCTTTTGGATATAGCCTTACATATTCATTACTGCTTGATCCAGGATCATATTAAAGGAGCCTCACATAATGAAATAGCCCAATGGTATGAGCTACCGCACGAGCGTTGTTTTGATCGCTTTGGCATTTATTTATGTGAAAAACTCTATTCTCGTTCTCAGCTGAATCTAGAAATTAAGAGATTGATAGCCAATCCTGATTGTAAAGATCATGAACGACTCCACATGATGCTGTCCCTTGATGCGTCCGATGTGCTTGACCATTTGCGAGAGGAAATAATACGTTTCTCACTGCCTTTTAAGTCTGCTC
This sequence comes from Deltaproteobacteria bacterium, assembly GCA_019307135.1. Classification (GTDB taxonomy): domain Bacteria; phylum Desulfobacterota; class Desulfobacteria; order Desulfobacterales. The sequence goes on along the minus strand of JAFDKF010000040.1, from coordinate 9,829 downwards.
TAATTCTTTCTTGGAAAAAGGAGAGACAACACCTCGGAGATAATTCCTTGACAAGTCTAATTGCTGATTACGAGGCCCTATTCGAATGAAACTTGCCTAACCAAGCGGATGAACCAGACGGGAAGAAACCCGCGGGTTTACCGCAAAATTTTGTATGGGCTCGAAATGCATAAGGCCCGCTGGTTATCCGCAGCCGTTATGTTTCTTATAACCTATCTCTATGAAGGAGGCAATAATGTTCCACACAAAAAAAATAGCTTCTATAATCATGATGACTTCATTATTCTTGCTTTTTACTATAAATACGGTTTCTCCAAGAATGACGTCATCATTCAGGTGCGGAAATGACTTGGTTTCAATAGGAGACCGCAGTTTTGAAGTTCTAAAAAAATGCGGAGAACCTGTTTCCAAAGAACAAATAGGATATACAATCACAAGAGATAAAAAAAGAGAGCTAAAAATAGACGAGTGGATTTACGGGCCAAAAAACGGAGTTCACTATTATCTGATATTTGTAGGTAACGAATTGGTGGAGATAAAATCCATAAAAGATTGGTAACGTTCAAAAGTTGGGAGAGGGGAGAGAGGGACATCCGGAAAGCGCCGGGATAAACCGGCATAGAGTAGGGGATGAAAGAGCCCTACATGAAAGGAGTAGCTGCTCCATCATGGCCCCGAGTCATGCGCGGGCAACCGTGAGGTTGCACGTGAAGCGTTGACAGGGGGAAGCGCAGGCCAGCCATTGAGCTCCGAAATCACCCTTCCGGGGTGCCGACCTCGTTGGACGGCAGGGAAGGCAACACAGTGTACGGCGTTAGGGTCAGCGAGGCGTGCACTGGCCCCGCGGAGTCAGAGACCCTGAGCATGCGTGGACACTCTATGCACGAGAACCGGGAGATTTCAGCAGTACCCGGTAGAGGGCTAAAGGCAAATATAAGGGACGTTCTCAACATTTAAGCAAATATAACTTAAAGGTTGCTCGAAATTTGGCAAATTCTTGTAAAAGCCAATACAATAAAGGGTTACAGAACGCTGTTGCTCTGCAGAGCCGCAAAATGCTGACTTTTGTTAAGGAGATGCTTTATAACCCTTATTCCATAAGGGATTGCGACATGTGTAATTTTTGAAAAAGGGAACTATTTTGAAATATCTACTGATTAACGAAACTCACTGTTCATAAGCCTTTCGCGAATATTATCTGTTCATAGTCACTAAGTTCAGGCTTTTCAGGCTTATTTTTTGCTAAAATGCTTATTCACCAAGGCTTTCAGCTTAATCAGAAGAATTTGGAGCAACCTTTAAGTATAAGGGACGTTCTCAACATTTAAAGTTATCAGTCAGCCTATAGTTATTTTGCCGAGCAATTTGCTCGCCACGGATCATAGATTGACTGACTGCGGTACAGGATATGCCCAATTTTTTGGCTAAAGCGGCCATACTAACGCCCAGTTCGCGGACGGACCAAAAACATAACAGACTGCGAGCCTGCACCAGCCCTCGCCGTTTGCCCGGCAACCAGATCTGTTCAACTGGCATTTGCATCAATTGGGCGACGCGCACGGCAACATCATCGACCGTCAGACCCATCGAAGCCAACCGGTAGCGCTGTTCATAATCCTCTTGAGCCTGGGCCAATACCTCATTGACAAAATCACCGTCGCCTAAGATCCGTTCGTCTCCTTTCATATAGGCTTTGGCCCTACGCAGCGCTTTGACCGATGCCCAGCCCCCCATGCCGCGGATAAGACCGCCGCCGGTCAGCTCCGGCCGTCTGCCCATTTCAATGCCCCTTTGCACAAAGGTTCGGTACCGTTTGCGTGCCGTGCCGGCTTGCCGGTCAAAGGACGGGGACGGGGACGGTCATGCGTTTATGCGTTTCTTTCGATGTCGAGAAGCAGGTGCTTTTCGGCTGACGCTTGATGCGTGCATGCCAAGTTTGTTGGCAACAGACGTTGTACTGATCCCCAGTTCCTTTACGGCCCGATAGCAAACCAGGCTGCGGGCTTTTACACGCTGCGCTTGCTGGGTAACAAAATCCCTCTGGGTTTCATATCAAACAGCCCCGCCACACGATTCACAGCTTTATCAAAATCGTACCCGCCTACCCCCAGGATGTGATGTAGTGCCCCCGGTGCATCGATACGATCTCTTCGCAGCATATTCGAGCCTGTATCATATTTCGCCCCCAATGGAAACGCCTAAATTCAACCGCTTAGCCGGCGAGACCGGGACGTTGGTACAGAACGTGCATAAACGTGTGTTGTGTCATGGGTCTCGTCACATTAGGCGTTCTTCTCTGAGTGAATGGACTGGTTTCAAGCAGACTTTCAAACAGATTTGGCATGAGCCATATGCTTCCCAAGGGCTCTGGCACACATATTTCTGTGTGCTCCCCGAATGACCCTTTTGCATCCTTTCAACTTTATCTGTTTTTATCCCGCTTCCACTTGCGGTTGGGATCAGGGATGGAGGCGTTACAATACAGTCAATGCCATCAGAAGTAAGCCTGTCATATAGGTCAAATCCGCCAGGGCCAGCTTTGTACACAACGTGCATGGTATTACTTTCAAACTGGGCAAGGAGTTTTTAAAGGAATCATACTTGGGGCTGGCAAGCGTTACAGCCATAACTATATTCCCTTCAACCAAGCCCGTTATCCCCCAGGATCTCTTGTGCATGTCAATACCGATGTTAACCACTTTGTCCTTGAAATCAATTTTGTTTCTCTTTAATTTTTTGGCCATGGGATGCCCCTTCTTTCTGTTGATATTTTGCTTGGAATTATTAGCCTCAGAGCGGCCTCCCATCAACTGAAATCTGTCATAGTAGTCTCTATGAGTTCGTAGGGTGATTTCACATCCAGATTGTATCGCTAACTTCTTGATGCGGTACCTTTTGAACTTTACCAATAGGTTGGAAGCATATCCAAATTCCTTGTTGATAATCAATTGATCCTGTTCATTTTTAGCTTTGATATCTGAGGTTATGACATGGGGAAAACTATAAATACCGGTGTGTTTGTTTTTTTTCTCACAGGTGTCTCAAAAATCTCCTTCAAAAAAGACCACTTCCAGCTCAAAGGAATTCTGGGTAAGAGGACCTTGAAATACCCATCCATTTCCTCGCCGATCACGCTGAAAAAGAACCTGTGGTTTCGCTCTATCGAGTCAGACGGTTTTTCACTCAATTTCTTACGACCCACCATAGCTAAGCAGATTGCAACAGTGCTGGAGGAACACCGTACGGATTATTGGCGGCCGATACTCTGTCATAAATTTACCCTTCTACAAGACACAGCAAAACGGTTTGCACTGTGGTTGTGCGAACAGAAACGTTATATGCGGAAAAGTTACTTGGAGCTCTTCTTGGCGGACAGTGACGCCCGGCGTGACTTAGTCAGGTATGAGGAGGATTTCGCACTGTTGGGTTTCAAAATTAATGAGGAGATAGGCGAGAGCCTCCCTTTGCTAAAAGACCCAGAAGCATGGCGAAGTGATTGGAATCACCGGTGGTGCCATACACAACTCGCCAAGAACAGAGATTGGTTCGATGGCCTGGAAAAACATCCGATGACTGAAGCACAGCGCAATGCATGCGTCGTGGACGAAGATGCCGTGCTGGTGCTGGCCGGAGCGGGTACTGGCAAGACAAGCACCATGAAGGCCAAAACGGCGTATCTTGTGAGGGCGGGACTGGCGCGGCCCGAGGAAATCTTGTTACTCGCCTTCGGCAAGGATGCGCGGGACGAATTGGCGGAGCGTGTACATACCATTCCGGGTCTTGAAAGGGTGGAGGTATCTACTTTTCACGCCATGGGCAAGCGTATTGTCGACCTAGTGCGGGGAAAGCGAACGGATGTGACAGTGTTGGCCACTGACGATCAACAGATGACGAAGTTCATCGACAAAAGCATCGAGACCTTGCGGGCCGACAAAGATTTTCAGGATAACCTTACGAAATACTTCGGGGACTACCTGTACCCGTTTGCGAACATTCTGGATTTCCATAACAAACGGGAATACTTCGAATACCTCCGGGTGCATAATATCCGGGCCTTGGGCGGAGAGCTGGTAAAGAGCTTCGAGGAGTTGCAGATCGCCAACCACCTGTATCTCAATGGCATCAAGTACGAGTACGAACCGAAATATCCGCACGACACCGCCACAAGGGACAAACGTCCCTACCACCCAGACTTCTACCTGCCGGAACTGGATGTGTACGTGGAGCATTTCGGCGTAGACGAAGAGGGCAATATCGCACGTTGCATCGATGCACAGGCATATCGCGAGGGCATGGCGTGGAAGCGTCAAACCCATCAGGCCTTCGGAACCTACATGATCGAAACCTATAGCTACGAGGCAAAAGGGGTGTTGCTCGGCGAGGTCTTGGAGGACAAGCTTGCCAATTTCTGCAGCAAACGCGGCTTGTCGCTCGACCGTTTCAAGCACAAGGTACTCCCTGTAGAAATCTTTAAGCAGTTGAGGAAGCTCGGTCAATGGTCGGTCTTCTCTAAGCTGATGAGCGATTTCATCAACGTTTTTAAAGGCAGTCCATACGAACTGGAACAGCTGGAGGCGTTGCCCATAGAGAGCTTGAACGACCTCCGGTTCCAGGCGTTTCTCCGCCTGTTTCGCAAGGTCTACGAGCACTACGAGTCGGTGTTGCGCGCTAACGAGACGATGGATTTCAACGACATGATCCGCGAGGCGGTTCGCCATGTGAAGGCAGGCAACTATCTTTCACTGTATAAATACATCATGGTGGACGAATTCCAGGACATCGCGCCATTGCGGGCAGATCTGGTCAAGGTGCTGCTCGCGCAGCAATCAGACTGTGCGCTGTTCTGTGTCGGGGACGACTGGCAGACTATCTACAGATTCGCCGGTAGTGATGTGACCTTGACCACTGAGTTCTCGCGCCACTTCAGTGCTGTGAAGCAGGTAGTGCTTGACAAGACTTTCCGCTTTAACGACAAGATTTGCGGCGTCGCCTCCCGCTTCATTCAGAGCAATCAGTCACAAATCAGGAAACAAATCGAGACCATTGAACATAGCACACAGACCGAAGTGCACGTTGTCATCCGAATGGATAGAAACACCGCCCTGGAGGAAGCACTTTCGGCCATCGACAGGCAGGCGAAGATTGGTGGGCGCGCCAGTGTGTTCCTGTTGGCACGTTTCAATCACAGCCGTCCTGATATGTTGGGGTTGAAGCAGCGATACCAAAACATAGACCTGACATTTATGAGCGTCCACAAAGCAAAAGGCTCTCAAGCGGATTGCGTGGTGGTGCTAGATGTCATCAAAGATCGCTTCGGTTTCCCCTCGCTTGTCAAGAACGATCCCATTATCGAGAAAGTGCTGCCAACGGCCGAACGTTTTCGCTACGCAGAAGAGCGGCGGCTGTTTTACGTTGCGATGACCCGCGCCCGCCGGACGGTATACCTGCTCACTGAACCTAACAAGGAATCATTGTTCATCAAAGAATTGAAACAGGACGACTACGACGTCAGCTTCGACCGTGGGGAGCTGGATAGGGAAGTCATCGAAACCGTGCACTGTCCAGGTTGCTTGGAAGGGCTCTTGGAGCTGGCAGTTTCGGGAGAGCGGCGCTATTACCGATGCTCGCTTGGGCCCTATTGCAAAGAAACAGCGGCAATCTGCCCGAAATGCGGCATTGCACCGCTCGTGCGAGATGCCGAGTTACATGTCTGTGCCAACCCTGATTGTCGTTACAGCGAGCTAGTTTGCCCCAAATGCGGGCGAGGTCGATTGCTAAAAAGAAAGGGGCCTTACGGGTGCTTCTTGGGTTGTTCACTGTATAAAAAAGACGGTGGTGCTATGAGTTGCGACTATACAAAACGTATTGAAAATACGGATGTAATGTCTCGGTAGTTGAAAATTGTTCAATCTGAAAATGGGTGAAAATGGTGAAAGTTGGGGACATACTATAGCGTTTTTGTCAAGCAAAAAATGATAGCACTAAATATCGTTTGAAATCAATATGATATAAATGTAGCATAAATTCGTGTATACCTCTCCTGTAGGTCCCTATGCGGACTTTTTTTCTCGGCGACTCTCTCACCTCTGAGTGAATCTTGTACCTAATCGTTACGTTTATCCGGCATACCACATTGAGACGGCCACCAATCATCCCTTATCCAGGTTACAAGATTCAGTCCCGCCAAAAAGACGGCGGGCAGGGGCCGGCCCCAAATAGCTTATCGGTAGGGAATAGTTCTGTATTGCCTGCCCCGTTGAATGCGAAGCTATTCTACCGGGGTCCCCCACGAGGTCCTCAGTGGCCTCAATGTTGTTGCTCGGGCTCTCTCGCCGAAATCGATAATATCTTATTCTATGTTGAGATAATCAGGATTAAATGGTTCCTTTTTCTTCATCAAGGTCCAGGCAATGACTAGCAGCTTGGCAGCCAGTTTTACTCTCATCTTGGTCTTGATGCCTTTCTCCCTTTCCCTGCCTCGAAGTTTATTGGTAAAATAGATCATAAAGTCTCGATTCCTGGTACTGGCAACCAGTGCCGCTTGATACAAGGCATAACGAAGATCAGCTTTGCCTCTTTTGGAGATTAACAGGTATTGCGGCCCCAGACTTCTTGCCACTACGCTCAGCATTGAGATCCCAACCGGCCATCTTCAAGACCTGTTTATCTCTATTAAAACGAAAAGGATTGCCAATAGCACCGAGAAGTTTAGAAGAAACATCAGGCCCAAAACCGGGGATAGTAAAGATGTAGCTGTATTCAGGAAACTGCAAACAGACATCCTCGATTTTATCATCGGTGGCCCTAATGGCCTCTCTAATCTGTTTTAACCCTTCTACCATCACCTTTGCCTCAAATTCTACTGCTTCGCCCATATCACAACCAATGGAATCAACTGCCTCGTTCCAAATCGCCTTTAACCGTTTGTGCTGCACTATGCGCCTACTGCCAGGAGCGACCAAACGAACAAATTGCTCGTATTCTAAACCAGCAATCACGGAAGGGTTTAAACACCACCGCACTATTGCCAAACCCTCAGATCCCGATCGTCCGTAATATCTGTCCAATTCAGGAAAATACCGGGCCAACAGATGATTGCGGATACGCACTTTAAGTCCATGCTCTTGCTTCTTTAATCGCCTCTTGAGAGATAACAAATTCCTTAGGTTCCTCAACGCCATGGGCGGATACTCATAGAAGAGTCGGGTGGAGAATAGGGACGCTGGTGGAGAATGGGGACGGTGGAAAATGGGGACGCTGGTAAAAAATTAAGTTGATAAGGGAAAGCCTAAATGCGAAATAGATCCCATGCCAATACAAGCCCGCCTTGACGCACCCGGTGTCCTGAGCAACATATGGAGCAACATATGAGAACATATGGGACGCTCCTTAAATTATAAGTTTCTATTCCGAACTTAGTTCGCTTAATAACTTGCAGTTACTCTTAATTCAAGACAGAGTGTAGGAATCATGGTCGGCATACTTTGCAAGGCACATATCCTGCGCGAATGGCTTCCTCCCGACTATCAAAAACTGCTGTACAATTAGAGCAATTATAGTACCTACAGCCCGGTCTATGAAACTTCCGAGTTTTGAGATTTCCGTGATAAACTTCTTCCCTCGGAGGGAGATAGGGGACGTACATAAGATTATAAGTTGATTTGCATTACCCGATATGGTAGTCGTAGCGCATGCCAAGAAAATCAAGCCCGGGGTGTGATTCAGATTGGTTTCAAAAACGGGCTCAATTTTGGGGCTATAATGACGTTTTTGGTGGCAAAAAGAAGGTTATAGGAATCACCTGTGGCCAGAGCCAAGAGACATTACATCGCTGGGCAGGTTTGGCATCTCACGCATAGATGTCACAAAAGGGAATTCCTGCTTAGGTTCGCTAAAGACAGGCGGCGATGGTTACAGTGGCTCTTTGAAGCGAAAAGGCGTTACGGGCTGGCAATTCTTAACTATACGGTGACTTCGAATCATATCCACTTACTTGTCGTAGACGATGGTAATCGAGATACAATCCCAAAATCAATACAACTGGTAGCTGGTCGAACAGGTCAGGAGTACAACGAGCGAAAAGGTCGTAAAGGAGCGTACTGGGAAGATCGCTATCACGCTACAGCCATAGAAACGGGGGAACATCTTTTGAGGTGTTTGGTCTATATTGATTTGAATATGGCGCGTGCCGGGGTGGTGAATCATCCTTCGGAATGGACGTTTGGGGGATACAACGAGATCCAGTCGCCTCGCCGAAAATGTGTGCTCATTGCTTATGAAAAATTGGCGGCGTTAACTGGCTATGATGACTATGATTCGTTCCGGCAATCCCATAAAGAATGGGTGAATGCACTGCTGGTGGACGGTAACAACGTTCATGATAGGCAGTGGACCCGAAGTATTGCTGTTGGCGGTGAGCAATTTGTACAAAGAATAAAGGCAGGCCTTGGTATGAAAGCTTTGGGGAGGCGAATTCGTGAGGTGCCTGGAGGCTACGAGCTTAGGGAACGAGTAACTTCCTATATCGCAGATTTTGACCCAAAAAAGAGCGATATAGGCCTTGAAAACACCCATAATTGGAGTGCTTTTCCTTAAATATCAAAACAGTAGGACGGCCCGACCCCAATGCCCCAACCCCAATGCCCCAGGACAAGAATCTATCCAGACCGCGAAAGAATAGACAAAGCGCTTTCAGAAGCTCGATTACAGATTGAGTTCATGTACGAAGTCGCTAAGGATGTTGAGGCGTTTGCCCATGTCACCAGTTGGCTTGAATACTTATATAGGCTTTGCAATGATGTTGAAGAATATATTCACAAGTACGAGAGCGGAGAAAGAGAATTAGAGGAGACGTTTGAACTAATTGACGCTGATATTTTCGATCAATTTATTGATCAAACAAACACGGGGATATACTTATTTCATCGTATACGCCTTCCAGAGAGTGAATTCATCGATAAATTAATCGAAGACTTAGATTCCAAATTTGGAGATTGGGAAGACGTTTTGAAAGGAAAACTTGAAATGGTTATTCTCGCGGTAAGAGCTGCGACAAGAAAAGGGAAGCACAACTAATATGATTTAAATGCCCGAAGACGGACTTGATTTGACACGCCAGTAAAAAAGGTGGTCATTTCATGCAGGTCTAGGCTCCGCTCACCTGCATATGACCTCCCTCAACGTCATGTCCCCCTCCTATTGAGAATGTATTGCTTTGCTGTTTGGTACTATTTGTCATCATTCGGCTTTACTCAAAGTAAATAATCAGAACAAATCATGTCAGTGTTGTATGTCTTGAGCATAGTAAGAGATCTCTTTGATTTACCCCAACACTGCTTTCAATCTTTTTTCGATCTCAACACAATCTATTCCACCAGCGTCGTCATCACGAGTAGTAATTAAAACGCCCTTCTCTCCTCCACCTTCGTCGTCTGGAAGTACATCCATGTCTTTGTACCATTGTTCCTTCCGCTTCCATCGCCTTCTATAAACCGGATCATGAAGAAGTCCAAGGTGTTCTATGTACACGTTCAGTCCTGTCTCTTCATCCTCGATGGTGAAGTCTGGATAGCGTTTCGAACCGTCCGGCGCTCGCAGTTCCTTCTCGTAGGCGTAATCAATCTTCATGTCATGGAGCAGATTGGCGATTATGACCTCGGACTTTGACCGCACGCTCTCCCCTCTTCTGGTCTTGTGGATCAAACCTTCTTCTAGGCCCAAAATAAGCGTGATTAAAGAGCGAAGCTGCATTTTCAGGATTACTTACAGTTAGCAAAAAGCGACGTCCTGATACAAGCAATAGCGACCCAAGCCAAGACATACTTCTCCC
>JAFDKF010000187.1 GCA_019307135.1 Deltaproteobacteria bacterium | reverse complement strand
CCGGCCCGCCCTGGCGCGACGTGCTTAAATTAATCTACTAAGCTCATAATCCCGGTCTGGGCCAGGGTCTGGGCCAGGGGCTCTTCAACCGGGAACCGTGAACGTTGAACCGCTTAACCCATGCCTACGTAGGGGCGGGTTTATCCCGCCTGGGATAACCGGCTCAACGGTCATCCACTTGTTCTTTCAGGGCGTTTAGCTCGTTCAATGCTTCAAGGGGTGTCATATTGGAAATATCCAGCTTTTTCAAGCTATTAATCACAATCTCATCTGAGGCCGAAAAAAGGGAAAGCTGAACACTTGCGTCTTTGTCAACCGGCTTCTTGGAACGTGCGAGCACCGGTTCTCCTGCACCGTTTAATTCACCACTTTCTATGTTCTTCAATATCTCTCTGGCCCGATCCAAGACCTGTGCCGGAATGCCGGCTAAGCGGGCCACCTGGATACCATAGCTTCGATTGGTACCCCCCTCAACCAGTCTCCTCAAGAAAATGACCTCCTCATTCCATTCCTTGACAGCAACGTTGTAATTCTTGACTCGAGGCTTGGTAAGGGCCAGATCCGTTAGCTCATGATAGTGAGTGGCGAAAAGGGCCTTGACCCCGCGGCTTTTCCAGTCGTGGAGATATTCTGCCACAGCCCAGGCAATACTCAGCCCGTCAAAGGTACTGGTCCCTCTGCCGATCTCATCCAGAATGACCAGGCTTTTTTCAGTGGCATTATTCAAGATGTTGGCGGTCTCCTGCATTTCCACCATGAAGGTACTCTGGCCTTCGGCAAGGTTATCCAGCGCCCCAACGCGTGTAAAGACTCGATCCACGATCCCGATGGAGGCTGCTTCCGCCGGAACGAAAGAACCCATCTGGGCCATCAATACCAACAGGGCTACCTGGCGCAGGAGCGTTGATTTGCCGGCCATGTTGGGTCCGGTAATGATAAGCACCTGTTGCTCGGTATGATCCATCTCAATCGTGTTAGGCACAAACCGTTCTGATGATACCAGTTTTTCAATGACCGGATGACGACTCTCCTTCAAAAAAAGGCTGTCACCGCCATGAACGACTGGCTTTACGTAACCATTTTGATCAGCCAGTTCAGCCAATGCCAGCAACACATCCAGTTTGGACACAGCGTCAGCCATCCTTGCGATCCGGCGATTACTTTGAGCCACCCTTTCCCTTACCACGCAAAACAGCTCATACTCCAACCGGGCTCGTTTTTCTTCAGCTCCCAACACTTTGGCCTCATACACCTTAAGGTCCTCTGTGATGTACCGTTCCGCATTAACCAGGGTCTGTTTGCGCACATAGTGCGCTGGAACTGATTCGATATGGGTCTTTGAAACCTCAACATAGTAACCAAAAACCCTGTTAAAGCCCACCTTCAAGGAGTTAATCCCTGTGGCTTGCCGCTCTTTAGCCTCCAGACGTGAGATCCAATCCTTTCCTTCCCGACTGCTCCGAATCAGTTCATCGAGCCCCTCATCAAAGCCGGGCTTAATAATGCCACCTTCGCGTATGGTAAGAGGCGGGTCATCACAGATAGCCTCTTCGATCAGACCCGCTATATCGGCAAGGTCATCCCATTTTGAGGTGATCTCCACAAAAAACTGGCTTGCAAATTCGTGAATCAAAGAACGTATCTTGGGGAATCTTTGAATAGAGTGTTTCAACGCTACCAGGTCTCGGGCATTGCACCGATCGAGCGCAATCCTGCCATTTAAGCGCTCCAGGTCATGTACCTCTTGCAGGACCTTACTCACTGAACGTCTCGCAAGTTGTCTCTCCTTGGCTTCTTCTACCCCATTTGATCGGAGTTTGATTTGCTCAAGATCCAAAAGCGGATACTGAAGCCATGCCCGCAGCATGCGGGCTCCCATGGATGTTACGGTTTGATCCATCATGCCAAGAAGGGACCCGCGTTTGGCACCGGTCCAGATGGTCTCAAAGAGTTCTAAGTTTCTTTTGCTGGCCTCATCTACGATCATAAAATCAGAAAGGCTGTACGATGCAACCCCCGCAATATGGACGAACTCCCCCTTTTGGGTCTCATCCACGTAGCGCAGCAGAGCACCGGCTGCTGCAATGCCGGCCCGCCATTCATTACAACCAAATCCTTCCAGAGAATGGGTCTTAAACTGCCTCAGAAGTCGTGTTCTGGCTGATTCGAGATCAAAGTCTTCATCCTTCAGGAAGTTTAATGAGATCTTCCCGAGCGTTTTTGTGACCACCTTGATTTCAGGTGTTTCGCGATGGGACTCGGCAAGCAGGACTTCGCTTGGCTCTATACGCCGGCACTCGTCTGCGACCTTGTCAAAATCGCTCGATTCGGTCACCCTGAAAGTCCCCGTGGAAATATCCAGATGGGCGACCCCGTAGCGACCTTCCCAAAAGGACAAAGCCATGAGGAAATTGTTGGCCCTTGCATCCAGAATCTCTGTATCAACGACCACCCCGGGTGTTATCACGCGCACCACATCCCGCTTCACAAGGCCCTTGGCCTTTGCCTGCCCGCCACCTGCCCGCTCGTGCCCGTCCGCCATCGGCTCTGCCTCAGACAAATGCCGGGCGGGCCTTGCAACCTGCCCGCCAATGCCATGTGTGCAGGCATTGCAGTTGCCCGGCGAGCGTGGCGCTGGCAGGCGGGTGGCAGGCGGGTCGCTCTCGCCACGCCCGGCATCGCGAGGCTCAGCCGAGGCGGACGGGCTCAGGCGAGGCGGGCGGGCAGGATCCTCCACCTGTTCGCAGACGGCCACCTTGAAACCGCGCTCGACGAGTCGTGCAATGTAGCCTTGGGCAGCATGGTGGGGCACACCGCACATAGGAATCGGTTCTTCGTCTTTTTTGTTTCGGGAGGTCAGGACAATTTCGAGGATCCGAGATGCTATCTTTGCATCTTCAAAGAACATCTCGTAGAAATCGCCCATGCGGTAAAACAGGATAGCATCAGGGTACTGCTGCTTGATCGACAGATATTGCTGAACCATCGGGGTGGCTTTGACCATGGCAGGAACTGGGTTCATTGGGTTAATCGGGTTTATTGGGTTTATTGGGTTTATTGGGTTAACCCTGGCCCAGACCGGGTTTTTCTCTCTGTCGCATGGTGCAGCTTCTGTCGCGCCAGGGCGGGCCGGGTTTGCTTTGCATCAGCATTTTCGATTCGCTGTCGCACCAGGGCGGGCACACTAAACTCAACAAACACAATAGACACGACAAACGCAACCTGGGGGGAAGTCCCATAAGCGCTAAGTTATTTTGTAAACGGGTTGCATTTATGCCATACGGGGTTGTTTTGAAAGACGAACGTCGAACATCGAACGTCCAACATCGAATGAAAAAACAAAAAAAACAAACACCCAATACCGAACATTCAACAGCTATTTCTGTTTCTTTTCAGCCGTTTTGATACTCGTAACGAAAATCTTAATTAATTCCTCTGTTTCCTGTAAAATATCATCTAATAGTTCAGGTTTTTTAAACTCTGTTTCTTCGTCTTTTCCCATTCAACGTTCGATGTTGGACGTTCGATGTTCATTTTTTTCAGTCCCTCCTGGGCAAAAACAACTTAGCGCTTATGGGGGGGAAGCCCCTCACTTCAGTTACGCATTCTAGGTTTCTTTGGAAGGCGTATTTTCTGTCTGAGTAGGCAAGGTTTTGAGGACCTTTATCTCCTCTTCTAACTTATGAATTGTTTCGAGATGGTTCTTTATCTCATTTTTTGCCTTAAGGCGCTCACGCAGCCCACCAAAAAAGGAAATGAAAAGGCCCACGACAAAGAATCCCACAAAGTACAAAGACAGGGAAATCGGCGGCGTTTCATTCTTCCATACCAAAAGGTCAAGCCGAAATACTTTCTTTTCCATGAAAACCGGGACGTTTTGCAGCACCACAACCAAGAGGAAGACCACCACCAGAGACAACAACACGAGTTTTAGAGATTTCATCTCGATTCCTCCTTATATTTCAATAAATTCAGTCCAACCTTTCAAAAAGTGGTTTAAGGTTCTGATAGGTCGCATCGAGGTGCTCGGGTATCACCCGCACCTCGGCAAACACGGTCATAGCATTTGTATCTCCATGCCACCGCGGTACAATGTGAAAATGAAGGTGCTGCTCCACACCTGCACCAGCCACCTCGCCAAGATTTAGACCCACGTTGAATCCATCTGGCTTCATCACCCTTTTCAGGATTCCGATCGAGTCTTTGATCGTCTTTAAAAGGTCAGCCATCTCTTTCGTTGTCATCTCATCTAAGGACGATATGTGTCTTTTTGGAGCAACCAAAAGATGTCCATTAATATACGGAAACTTGTTCATCATGACCATGGAGAGGGCACCCTTGTACAGGGTGAGGTTGCTCTGCTCCGATAAGGCAGCACAGAATATACACTCCTCTTCCTTTTCACTCAGAATGTACTCCATGCGCCAAGGAGCCCATACGGTCTTCATAGCTTTCATCCCAGGGAGCAAATATTTGTGCACTATAGCAGGCTTAGCTAAAAAAACAAGTCCTTTTGTATACGCTAATTAAGCCTTACCAGGTCTACCTCACCCCCAAAGCCGATCTCCTTATCCACGATGACAACAATGCCCAGAACCCCCTCTATCTTTCTTCCGAACGCTATTGCCGGTTCAATGTCGTGCTTGCCTGACACCTCATTTCCGATAGCTGTGGCGGCTGCATCTGCAAGTGCCGCAGACTCTGAAATCACTACGGCTGCGTCGGCCCTTCCAAGGCTAAGGGAATGACCCAGAGTTCCCGAAGAGGTGCAGACTGCCACAGGACGCCCCGGTGAGTCGATGCGTACCCCAAGCTTGCTGCTCAGGGGGGATTTGCCGGCAAATACGGCCGCGATCAGAGGAAAGCCGGTCCTGATAAAGATATCCCCCCCATTTTCAATAATCACATCTTTGGTGTGTGCCAAGAGGTCTCTGCCCACATATTCAGCAATGGTCCCTGCAACTGCTGCCATGGGGCCAACACCAGCCTTTTGGCCGGCCCAAATCATGGTCCTGACAATGGGCGGCGCCAGTTGATCATGGGGCAATGGGATCAGCCCGTGGACAATCTCTGGGTGCTGTTCAAGATAACGCTCAAGAGGGATTCTGTGTCTCAAAACAAGATCCCTGGTTTCAGTTTCAAGGGGTCTGTCAGTCCTTACAAGAAGATCGGTCTCCTTGACCACAACCCGAAAACTTGCCAATTTCTTATGAGAAACAAGACTGCGATAAGTACGCTGTTGATGCGGCTTCATATTGGTCGAATAGTTGAGTAGTCGAATGGTTGAGTGGTTAGACTAAAAACTACTTAACGACTCAACCACTCAACCAATGAACGACTCTGCTACTTCTGACACACGGTCTCAACCGCACTATAGCCCAAAAACTTGTTGACCGCTTGGGTCAAGTCCGGATCAGCTTTTACCCTTATGCTGTCAGACAATGCAATGATCGTGTCGGTCCTTTGGGGCATCAGAAGGTGCAGGTAGGCACTGCAAGAGCCCTTGTGTTGCTTCAAGATCTCGCAGAGCTTTTGGAGACTTTCTTTGTTTAGACCGCTCATATCGAGGTTAAGATGGACACTCGCTGTCCAGGTTCCCTCGGCCTTGTCTATCGGAACAACCGTGTCGGCCAGGATCTTGGTCGACTTTTCGTCTCTGGTAACCCGACCTTCAACCATGATAGCAGAGTCCTTCTCTATAAAGCCAGATACGGAAGAATAGAGTGAGGCGAAGAGGATGACTTCTGCAAGACCACTCAAGTCCTCAAGGGTTACAAAGGCCATAACCTCCCCTTTCCTGTCATTATGGAGTTTATAATCCCGCACAATGCCCCCTATACGAACGACTCGACCCTCTGAGAGATCGTGAAGCTTCACGGTATCCGTATTAGCGAATTTCTTCAGTATCGGCTCATACCTCGCGAGAGGGTGTCCGGTTATGAAAAACCCGAGGGATTCCTTCTCATAATTTAAAAGCTCACCCTCATTCCATTCCTCCATTTCAGGAAATGAGGGATACATCGTCCGCTGGCTGTCCATTCCCATAGTCTCAAAAAGGTTAAACTGGCCGCTCGTACGATCCTTCTGGGTCTTTTGGCCGACTTCCAGGGTCTCCTCCAGCACAGACATCATCTGAGATCGTCTTGCCCCTGTTGAATCAAAAGCTCCTGACTTGATCAGGCTCTCGATAACGCGTCGGTTCACCTTTCTGTGGTCTACCCGTTCGCAGAAATCAAACAATGATTTAAACGGCCCACCCTGTCTTCGAACCTCAAGTATCGACTCTATTGCCCCTTGTCCAACATTCTTAACGGCTGCCAAACCAAAACGGATCTTACCCTGCAGGACCGTGAAATTCATGTCGCTTTCATTAATATCAGGAGGAAGAATCTCAATCCCCTGATTGCGACATTCAGCAATATACTTGACCACCTCTTCGGTCGAGCTCATCTCGCTCGTTAAAATGGCAGCCATAGACTCGACCGGAAAGTGGGCCTTCAGATAGGCTGTCTGAAAGGCAATCATGGCGTAGGCAGCGCTGTGGGCCTTATTGAAACCATAACGCCCGAATTTCTCCATCAGGTCAAAGATCTTCTCAGCCTTTTCCTGATCCACCCCCTTGTTTCTAGCCCTCGACAGAAACCGCTCACGCTCTTGAGCCATGATGTCTGCGATCTTTTTGCCCATCGCTTTTCTCAGGTTGTCTGCCTCGGCCATAGAATAGTCTGCAAGCACACTGGCTATATTCATCACCTGTTCTTGATACAGGATGACCCCGTACGTATCCTTAAGAATAAGCTCAAGCTCTGGGAGAAGGTAGGTGACCGGAACTCGGCCATTTTTTCTTTCAACAAACTCATCGTGCATACCGCTGTCCAGGGGCCCAGGACGATAAAGGGCAACCAATGCAACGATATCCTCAAAACAGGCCGGTTTCAGGCGTAACAAGAGGTCTTTCATACCCGAGCTTTCCAACTGGAAGACCCCTGTGGTCCGGGCTGAAGCAAGGAGTTGAAATGTCTTTTTGTCCGTCAGGTCCAGATGTGCTAAGTCTGGTGGCACGCCGCCCCGTTTACGTATGATTTCGCATGCTTCCTTCATAACGGTGAGATTGCGAAGCCCCAGTAGGTCGAACTTGATCAATCCGATCTTCTCCACGGCCTTCATGTCATACTGGGTCACAACCTCCCCTTTTTTGCCTCTGGCCAGCGGTAAATACTCAACCAATGGCCGATCTGAAATGACCACTCCCGCAGCGTGGGTTGAAGCGTGTCTTGGCAATCCCTCCAGGGCCCGGGCAATGGTAAATAGCTCTTTGACGTTGGGTTTTTCCTCTATCAACTCCTGCAATTTAGGCTCCCGGGAAACGGCCTGCTCGAGGGTAATGTTTAGCGCCTCGGGGATCATCTTAGCGATCCTGTCAACTTCTCTCAGGGGGATGTCGAGGGCCCTTCCCACATCCCTTATGACCGCCCTTGCCTGCATTTTGCCAAAGGTGATGATCTGGGCCACGTGAACCGGGCCTCCGTATTTTTCCACCACATACCTGAATACTGCATCTCGGCCTTCTATGCAAAAATCGATATCGATGTCAGGGAGGCTCTTGCGTGCCGGATTTAAGAATCGCTCAAATATCAGGCCGTACGCAATAGGATCCAGGTCAGTGATCCTGAGGGAATAGGCGACCAGGCTACCGGCTGCAGAACCTCGCCCCGGCCCTACCGGGATGTCTGAGTCTCTGGCAAATCGAACAAAGTCAGCAACCACAAGGAAGTAACCGGGAAAGCCCATTCCCTTGATCACATCCAGCTCCCGATCAAGGCGCTCCTGGTATCGCTGGTTGTCCGCAGGGGAAAAGTCGGGGATTCTTGAGCGGATTTCATCCAGTCGTGCTTCCAGCCCGCTTCTGGCCTCCTGTACTAAGTATTCATCCACACTGGAGACCCCATTGGCTTTACGCCCACCCCCGTATCCAGTACGGGGCAGGCTCCGCCCTCCCCCTTCAAGGGGCAATGCTGTTGACTTAAGGCAACCTTTTCGGGCGGGGATAAATCCCGCCCCTACACGCTTCGGAACGTGCGGTTCGTAGGGGCGGGGTTTATCCCCGCCCGGCCCCTTTCCCACCAACACAGTGGGAGAAGAATCTGGAGAGGACATCCTTAATTCAACAGCATTGCCTTCAAGGGGGAGGGTTTGCCTGCCCGCAACGCTCTCGCTTGCGAGGCGGGCGGGGGTGGGGGGCCGGAATCTGGGAAAATGATGGGTCTTGAAATCAAGTTCCAGGTTGCAGCGATTGCCGATTTCAAGCGAGTGCTCTACGGCGCCCGGATATTCGCGAAAATCGAGCTTCATTTGTTCCGGAGACTTGAAATAAAGCTGATCGGTCTGGAACTTCAGACGCTTTGTTTCTTGAACCGGTTTGCCGGTCTGGATGCACAGCAGGACATCATGAGCACGGGCATCCTCTGGATCCAAATAGTGACAATCATTTGTGGCCACAAGGGGGATAGAAAGCGCTTCACCCATTTCCCGCAGCGCTTGGTTGACGGTCTCTTGGGCCTGAAGCCCGTTGTTTTGGACCTCCAAATAAAAATTGCCCTCACCAAACATGGCCTCATACGTGCGCGCAACCTCCGCAGCCTTATCTGAGCGACCTGCTTGAATCAAACGTGGGATCTCACCGTGGAGGCAGCCACTCAAGGCGATTAAGCCCCTGCTGCAATCGGCAAGAATCTCTTTGTCCACTCGGGGCTTGTAGTAGAAACCCTCTAAATGAGCTGTGGTAGCCAGTCGACAAAGATTCTGGTATCCTTCTTTGTTTTTCGCCAGCAGTACTAGATGGAACAACCCCCCTTTGTCACGAGGAGTCTTATCAAACCGGCTCCCGGGAGCTACGTAGAGCTCGCATCCAATGATCGGCTTGATACCAGCCTTGTATGCCTTTTCATAAAACTCGATGGCACCATACATAGTGCCATGATCAGTGATGGCTACAGAGATCATGTGGTAGGAGGCAGCCCGCTTCAAAAGAGGATCGATGCGGATTGCCCCATCAAGGAGGCTGTACTGTGTATGCACATGGAGGTGGATGAAATCAGCGGAGGGCATTATTACGATTTT
>JAFDKF010000186.1 GCA_019307135.1 Deltaproteobacteria bacterium | reverse complement strand
TATCATTTCACGCGGGTGTTATTCCGGCAACAAAAAGCATATAATCAGGTTCGAAAAATGACTAACTATCCGATATCAATAGTTTTCAGGGTCGTCGCAAAAGAGCCGCACCCATTATAATTACAATATTAAAACATAGATAGCGCTTTTATGTCAATTTTTCAGTATTGAACGTCAAAAGAGATAAAACAGTCCCTGAAAGAGTTTTGTCATCAGTTCCGGGGATGGTTCGGTTTTGTTATTAAGCGCCTCAATTATTGTTTTCTTTTCTTCCTCAGAAATATCTGTTTTAACCATAAAATACTCCTGGATTCTAAGCGATCATAGGCATTCATCTAATGAAGAATTCTGCTGCAAGCTGTGCATGGCCAACGGGTCGGCTAATCGGATGGCAAAGGAGCGAAACGGATTTGCTAGTCCGACTTGCCGATTGTTAGCTGATCATATTCAATATCCCCATATCTCGATCTGCTTTTTCATGTGATAAAACACTTCTGTAATGCTTTTCTGATAATGATAGTAGACGACACCACTGATATCGGAAGGTACCTCCACATTACACTTATGAAATATCATGATCCTCCTTTGCTCAGGAGACCTGAATTTCCCCAAAAAATAGCCTAACTCAAAGATAACATTTTGCCTGGCACGTAACTTTTCGCTTTCTTCAATTTTGTCATCAGGTGTGAGAAGAACTGTAACACCTGAGCAGGTATTGGCCAACCGCTCAAATTTCGAGATAATTGTGTCGAGTCCAACATTAGGTTCTTCACTAAGAACAACTGGCTCCAAATTGAAATCCTCCCTAAGAACTCTACAAAGTTCATGCATGGAAGCCATATCATGACCATGTACAACAAAGAATTTTCGATTCGTCTTTTGATTTTCTGAGCTTTCTTTGTTGTCTTCGGTAGCGGAAGTCGCTGTCCTATCCCTGGCTTCCTTGAGTAAGTCATTTGTCAGATCTTGACCTTTGTTGAGCGCTATAGATTTAGGAATAGTTGCCATATCAGCTACGTTAGATCGCCTCATGCTTTCATAATGTTGGTCTATATACAGCTTTGCGGGAGAGGATGTCTTAACTATTTTCAACCTTTTTACTTTGTCAGGTGCAATCATATAACCATCGAAGATGAATTGTTTACCTTGTGAAAACGGAAGCAATATGTTGTCAAAAAGAGTTTCAACATCAAGGTCATTTATATAGTGCCCGGAACCTTTTTCACTATCAATCAGAAGGTGGCAGTGGTACAATTCAGACATTCTTAACACCTCTTCGATGATCGGTTTTTGTTCAGCCAACCCGGAGTTCACCAACAGCGGGTAAATGGCAACCAGTTCCAATATGCTCACATGTTTGTTAAAGTCTGCCATCTTTCAAAAGGCCGCCGCTTCTATCCGTCCGTGTGAACGACTTGTTCGCCTGGTTCTTGCTTTGAGAATGATAACCTAACATATAACCGGCGACAGATATAGAACGTTTGGTTGCAAAATTCCTGCGATGCAGTTTGATACTGTCAATTCCCACCAGACGCGACTATCAATCTAAATCATTCTGCGAGCCCTTTGTAAGCCCATTATTAGCCCTTTGACCGTGCGCTAAGCATTTTATAACACCTTTATTTCACTATGTATTATATGATGTACTTTTCGTCATTAGGCAATTGTTAGGCAATTAAGGCAATTGATAGGCAATTCCCTTGCCGGCCTTGCCTAGCCTCTCGAACACATTTCCCCCATGTTGCATAAACAACACGGCAAGAATGTGATAAGGGCAAGGTGGTAAAGGGCTTCCTGAGTGTATCGACCGCCTCGCACAAACGCACACCTGGTGAATTCCAGAAACGCTATGATATTTGCCGAGTTGTTTACCCTCCGGGAAAGCCGATGATACCGCATCTGCCGCGTTGTCAAGGGTTCGGCGTAAATGACTACAGCCTCACCCTTGACGCCTTGCATCTGCAGCATCCTCGACTTTTGCAACGTTAGGGATTTTTGTGACCATTTCTGACAGATCGATTGTTGCTGTTTGTCTCGATATATTAGTCAATTCCTGATATTCATTCAAAAGGAGGTTCCGAAATATCTGTCACTGATAGCGGATTTTTACTTTCCATCATAATTGCCAACTAATCGCCAAAATCACCTATTAAATGCCAATGGTTATGTCCGATAAATGTCTGGAACGTGTCCGTTATGTCCGATAAATGTCCGTTATGCCAATTCATATTTCCTGCCTATTTCCCCTTGCCAATGTATTTATCAAGCCATGCCTTCCCTTTTTCTGTCAGCCTGTATTTCTGTAAACGGCTTTTCGGCTTATCAGGGATTGTCATTTCCACAAGTTCTAAATCCAGAGCCGGCTTCAAATAGCGATCCCTGAAGTTTGCTTGTCCTTTCAGGTTGAGATCGATCTGAGCTTCTGAGCGGCTCATAGGCGTATGCAGTATTTTTAAGAATTTCTGAACTTCACCCGTGACTTCATCCGTGACTTCACCCGTGACTTCCCCTGTGACTTGTTCGGTGACTTGGTCTTTTGCCAAAGGCAACCGTATTTCAAAGGTCTTGCGAGAGCGGTCATTATCGTACTCCGGCTCAAGATGTCCCAATGCCTGCCATTGATTCAACACCATCCGTATCCCGGTGCCTGCCTGCTCACAGAGCCCCAGTCGCCGAAATGCTGCCACAATCTGGGGATTGCGCACTTCTTTTTCACCAGGCTCCAGCAGATGATCGGCATTTCCGAAAACATTCCCTGGATTCCAGAACTGAATCACATTCCGGTAAAACTTGATTACCGCCTTGAAACCGTGACTGGCATAATCCTGGTGAATCAACAGGTTAATAGCAGCTTCACGGAATACCCTGTATTCTGGTGGCGCGTCATTTCTCAGCAAGGTGTGAGGATCGATACGGAAAGGTTTTTCTGCCTTCTGCATGTAGCTGGTGACCAGTCCACGCCACGTGATGATGAGATTGTCCTCAAAAACCATACGGTCCAACCAGCGAACTGCTGGTAGTGGTTCACCAAGATCTGATGGAATCCATTGAACATCAAGGGTAGGTCGGGGAAGCATCTGATGAATTGCCGCCGGGGCTCCGAAATATCGTGATTCACCTTATTACCTGCACGCAGCGCGCTCAAAAAATCATTCTGAACTTTGTCAACCTCAAGAACACCCGCAACTTCATAATGGCCGTCGTAATCCCTGATACCAAACACCAGCCGGCCGCCACCAGTATTTGAAAAAGATGACACGGTCTCATAGGCGGACTCAGGCACACCGCGCTGAGCTTTCTTAAATTCAACATTATTCCATTCATGCCCATTAAGGAGTGTGATCAATTCGTCTTTTGTCATATTTCAATAACCTCATTCATCAGCATCAAACGCCTTACTCAAAAACCTATCCAAAACATCCGTCTTTGTTTCGCCATCCCCCTCCGGCCTCATGTTAAACTTATTCAGCCGTAAAAACCGGTAGCCGTAGCTTTCAAGCTCTATCTGGCGGCTGATATCGTAATCAAGGTATTCCTGGCTAAAATTATGTTTTGTTACGATATATTTTTATTTTATTAACCCTTCCTTGCGTAAGATGGACAAAATTTCGTTATCAGTAATGGTTGCTTTGCTGGGTTTGACATATTATGAGGGTATTTCTTTTGTAAAGTTCTTACCTGGGTTTTGAACGTTTCCGTTGGAATGATTTTATAACTCATTTAAAAATCCTTCTAACGATTGCTCTCCAACCTCACCCTTTTTTGTTTTTTGACATCACGACATGACTGTTGCAAGCCCGTTAAGATTTGATGTTTCTCTCGAAGGGCTTCCAATTCGTCTGTTACATCTTTCCAAAGCTGAAAAGGTAAAATTACTTCCTGCCTTTTACCTTTTTCGTCCGTTACATACTTAACATCGCCCAACATTATCTCCCCCTGTTTTTTATATGTTTATGTCCATCAATTCCTTACTATCCGGCGATCTACAGAACCCACCTCACTTTCGCTTTGGCTGTATTATCAGGCATATCATCCCCTGTCCGACCATCCAACAAAGGCCATGCCTTTTTAATAAAGAATTGGTATTATGAATAGGATTACCTGGATTATAATTCTTATATTAAAGCATAGATAGCGATTTTATGTCAATTTTTCTGCATTGAACATCAAAAGATAAAACAGGCTCTGAAAGACTTTTATTTTCACCTCCGGAGGCGGTTCGGTATTGTTATTAAGCGCCTCAATTATTGTTTCTTTTTCTTCTTCTGTAAGGTTGGGCTTTGCCATGAAATACTCCTGGATTTCAAGCGATCATAGGTCTTCATCTAATGAAGAACTTTGCTGCAAGCTGCAGGGCCAACGACCAGCATAAGCGGGAGCGGTTTTTGTGCTCCGCTTGATGCGCTGGTTGCGCTATATAGCCATACCCATACTGAATCCCTTATCAGTGTTGGGGGTATCGAAAGTTTCAAACCCTGCTTTTTTAAACAGGCCAATTGCGTTGACATTGTCATTTTGCACTAGTAGTTCTATGCGCTTTAATTTCATACATTCTCTTGTGTATTTGATTGCATATCGTAGAATCTTCTCACCAATATGTTTGTTCTGATTTCGACTTTTTGGATGAACACATATCATATCTAAACTTGCAATACCCCTCTCTCTGCGCAATGTAAAACAACCGGCACCTTGGTTCCTGTCTCTGGCGATAAAATTTACATATGTATCAGTTTTCTCGATGGAGCTCTCGTCAAATAGGGGAAACTTATGGCAACCTCCAGGATCATTATTGCTTGCTTCTATTATCTGATTTACTATTTCCAAATCTTGAGTTGTGGCTATATTTATTTTAAGCATTCTTATGTTCCATGGCGCTAACCAACAAACCCCGCAGTTAGCGGTCCGGTAGTCTTAACATGGCGGACAGCCTTTTGTTGCCTTTCATTCAACCCAAGTTTGCGTAAATATTCCTCCGTGTAAATATCTTTCCTGAATTCCACAAGAAAGCCGCTCTGATATTCTTCGAAATGAGGTACCGGAATACCTGCCAAAGAGCAAAGTTTCAGGACATTCCTGCTCGTGAAAACAGCGTTCAAAACAACATCCCTGTGTCAATAACTTATCTTCATTCAAAAAGGCTTTTCTGAGGATCAGGAGGACGTTGACTTTTATCTATTTCTTTTTTCACCCACTTAAGAACCTCTTTTGCAATCTCAATTGCTTTTCTAATGTCCTCTTCATCCACCGGTTCATAGTCCCCGGGATAACGAGTTTCAACGGCATAACCTGTTAATATTTTCGCATTTTGCAAGTTTATGGGTACTTCCACTCCCCCTTTTTCCAATAGCTCAATAAGATAAGCTATATCGTGCGTTTTAGGAAAAACGATCTCATGAATAATGCATGCTGATTTAAAAGCTTTTTCCACAGCTTGCTGGGCATCATAGCAAAGGTCTTCATAAAGTATGTCAGGTGAAACCCTGCCTGACTTTGCGCGCGCCATGTTGCTTTTTGCCCTTTTCAACCACTCGTTTGCCTTATCAAGATTTTTCATAAACCATCCTTCCATTCTTATCAGCTTCGAAATAAATCAGGTAAGGATCCGTCTTGAGATGTTCATACTTATCTAAATCAGCGACAATCACGTCTATTGGAGCTCCGACATCTTTAAATCTCAAATATATCTTCTGAGTTAATAAACGCTGTTTTTTGACACCTCTTTTCAAAACAAGAAGGTCATAATCGCTACCCGGTTTGTCATCACCTCTTGCATGTGAGCCAAACAGG
>JAFDKF010000185.1 GCA_019307135.1 Deltaproteobacteria bacterium | reverse complement strand
ACGGATTTCACAACTAACGGGCTAAATCCATACATTCCTCAATCCCTCAATACCCCAATTTGTTTATTATCTGTGTAATCTGCGAAATCTGCGGACCTCAATCCTTACCCCGCCTGCCCTGTAGGGAGGAACCGACCGTATCAGGGTGCAGTGGTGTAAGCTACTTCACTGGCGCCCCAATCCCTAAATCTCTTTCGCTTTGAGCCTTCAGCTTTGATCTCTATGCTCTATGCCCCATGCCCCATGCCGATACTCTCAATTCCTCAATCCTTCAATTTGTTTATTATCTGTGTAATCTGCGCCTGCCCCGTAGCTCCGGGAGATGGTACTGGGGTAATCCGCGGACATGCCCTCCCCTCTTTAATCTATGTAATCTGCGTAATCTGCGGACCCATTAACTCAAGATAGAGCGACTCTATATCCTGCAAAAGCCGCTCTTTTGAGAAGTTCTGTTCCACAAATAGGCGCGCACGCTCTGACATTTCTTTTTTTAACCGAGTATGGTTTTCAACCAGATATTTCAACCCCTCTGCAAATCCTTCTGCATCGCCCCGCTTCACCAAAATCCCCCGCTCACAGACCTCAAATTCACCCTCTTCTATACGCAAGGACACAAGTAATTCCGCACGAATGAAAAACTCTTAGACAGGATTTACCGGCCTGCCCTGGCGCGACAGCCGCGCCCTGCCCGCCCTGGTGCGACAGCGAATCGAAAATGCTGATGCAAAGCAAACCCGGTCTGGGCCAGGGGCGCGACAGCCCGCCCTGGCGCGACAGAAGCCGGAGAATGCCCCACAGAGAAAAACCCGGTCTGGGCCAGGGTCTGGGCCAAGGATAATCAGGATATCATATTTTTTGCCTTTCCGGAAGAAAGGCAAAAACCAGTATTCGTCTCAGAGGGAAACAGCTGGAAGCACAACGGCACCAGAAGTAAGCAAAAACACCCAATCCAGCTATTATTTTCCGCAGTACGCGGATTGAGTTTCCGCCCTTTCTTCTGAAAAGGGAGGAAGCCCAAGCAAAATCCAGTGAATCCTGTAGATCCTGTCGGACGAGAAGTACACAAAACCTCTACTATTTCAATAATCCAAATACGCAGAAATCTATGATCGTGTGTATAATTCCAAAATCCGAAATCATTCCCGTCACCCCTCCCACATCTGTAGTTATGACAGGCACACCAGCAGCCATAGCCTCAATGACCGTCACTGGCGTCCCTTCATTATCCGAGCTCAGTGCCAGAACATCCAGGTCGACGTAAGGAGGCGATAGAAATGGCCAAAGAAATCCACATCGGGGTCGGCGATCCCGCGAGCACAGCCAAGGGCTTTATTGACGCGTGGAGATGCGCAGAACACGGCGAGAAAGTGAAAGCCGAGCACCGGCTGGACTTCGAGAACCTGGAGACGCTGCTTCGGACACTTACCCGAGGACGGTGGGTATTGCTGAAAACGCTCCGCACAAACGGTCCGATGAGCGTACGCGCGCTGGCGAGTGCGCTGGGACGCGATTACAAGAACGTTCACGCAGATGTGAAGCGACTGGAGCATATCGGACTGATTGGCCGCACCCAAGATGACAAAGTGGAAGTGCCGTGGGATATTGTGGAAGCGCGCCTCAGCATAGCAGCATAAATTTGTGCGATTCGATTGAAAGAGGGGCTAAGGTTTTTGCCTTTGCACAGCATTTTTTCTTTGACATGTCAGTTTCTGCAAACTATAGTGACCATAAAAATTATCAGCAAGGAGATATAATGGAGGATTTTCAGCAAATTCTGCCCGTTACTAAGGTAAAGAGGCATCTTCTCGATATTCTTAAGCGCATGGAAGAAGAAGATGCCACCATTGCCCTCACCAGAAATGGCGAATCAGTGGGCGTTATGATGACCCCGGGTCGCTACGAAACTCTCTTGGAGACCATTGAAATATTGGGAGATAAAGAAACTATGGGGGCTTTGGAGGAATCAAGAAAAGATTTCGACTCAGGCAGGGTTTTCACTGACGAGGAGGTCTGGGGAGATTAATGCCCTATCGTCTCATGTATTCCCAGACTTCCCGGGATCAGATTAGGTCTCTCCATCCTCACATAAAACTGATCTACCTGATTGGCTGTCATCCTATTTCTCATAAACAACCTTAGGAAAAATAAATAAATCATATTCATCTTCAGTTTTGATGCACTCCATATGACATGTCTCTTCAACTTGATCAATAGGAAGATTTTTCGGAACGGTTATCTCAAACGTAAAATCTTCGTCTTCATAATTGGAAATCGGCCTTATCATTATTCCTGGATACTTGTGATGAAGAGAATCTACCAATTTTGTGACAGCCTCTGCCAGGCTCTTTTCAGTAGCTACAGTCTCCGGCATCTTTTATGTACCTCCTTTTTCATCAACAATGTTTATCACTTGTCCTACAATTTCTAGTAGTCGCTCTAAATTGTCCCGGTCAATCTCCACAGCATCATAATCACTTTTTATCCTATAGGAATAAAGACGTCTCAATGGCAATCGTTTATCTTCCAACAGGCCCGGCCCGGTTTTTGGGTGATTCGGTGCAAACCAATAACCCCTCACAAAATGTTTTATTATTGCAAGATGTCTCCAAATTTTTTCCTCCTTGGGATCACCTAAAGCTGACCACATGGCTTGATATGATGCATAATACGCCCTTGATGCGGAACTATTGAATCTTTTCTTATTGAATAATTCGATAGCATCATCAAGATATTTCTTAGCAAAATCTAAACGATATTTTATCATAGTTTTTTTTCTTCGGTTTCTCCTAATTCTTCTGGTTCCTAAATCTTTACCCCCTGCAGTGCTTGCCCTGTAGAACGCTGTGCTATTCCACTGGGGCATTTTTTGTCCGGTCAGACCTGCCCCATGAAATGCGTAGCCTATTTAACTCGGGTCAACCGAACAAAAAAGTCTGTGTGTCCGCATAAGCCTACCTGCTCCGTTCAATGTTTATCCCAGTGAAATGCGGAGCATATTTCACTGGGGCGGAGCTATTTAACTATGGTGGCTAAAAAATCCCCCTTTGATTTAGTTTGCCATTCAAATCAAGATAGAGAGACCCTATGTTCTGACCACCACTGCCTGGAGCCCGTTATGATATCTAAATTTGCCCAATACGTAGATTTGAGTGTCAGGGTGCTAATATGAACCGAGCATATCCAACTCTGCTTGCAATTGGTCAGCAAATCGCCCTATGTCAGGGGATTCCACAAAAAAATACAACCCTGGCCCATATCCGCCATAAAAGCGATCTACCTGATTAGGGTGGTCAATCCACACATTTACATCGAATAGACCGGAAGGATCGGTGGACTGGCTTGTGGCATCTGTTGGCATCTCTGCCCGAATCTCGGCGGCAGACGAAATCGTGACTGAGGCGTCACTTTCAGTCAGGTTGCGAATGACCAGGCCAAAGTCGGGTTCAATAGGATCAAACGCCACCCCGTCCTTCTTGCCATTTGTCAATTGCCGAAGCTCTTTAATCAACCTTCTTATATCCTCAAGGAGAAGTGTGGTATCTTTTTCGCTTTCATATAGAACACGATCACCTACTCGCAAGGCCATACGATACTTAACCCACAAGGTGTAGGGCTCACCCAATGGCACCATTTCAATATTAGAATCCTCCTTTTCAGAGCTGTATCGCTCCCACTCTGAAAGGGTTAAATCAAATGCACATGGATATTTGTTATTGTGTGTCAAAGTAGCCATATCTCCTTATTTCCAGATATCAGAGATCAGAAGTCGGAGGTCAGCTTTCTTTGACTAAAAACGGCACAGGATTATTCGTCATAGAACCGAGCATCGCTCCCACTTCCCTACATTCATTGATCAGACGTCCATGATCATCAATGGAAATGTAGTTACAATCCCTTGCAAAATCAAGCCATGTATCTGTCTCACCATTCTCTCCATCAGCATCCGTCAGCTTGCTTATGAAATGAGCATGATACCTTCTCTTTGCCCAAGCTTCCCTCAAGTTACTGCAAACAGAACGGGAAGATCTCCTGATCTGGTCTGTCAAGGAGTATTTTTCCTCCACCGGCCACTTCCTGCTCTGTTCAAATATCTCCATGGATAGGCCATACGCCTTCTGATAAACCTTGAGATCTTTCGCAGAATTGATTTGCATTCTTCCTGACCTCCGTCCTCTGACCTCCGTCCTCTGTTTCCCCGTTCCCACCCTCACTTAATAGAATACCTGGATGCTGGTATTCACAGTAACATTTACGTGGTTTCTCACCTACTCCTGTAACAATCATCTGTTACAGTAAATGAGGATTCGAACCTCGTATCCCAATTATCAGTTGGGTCCCTTTGTAGTTATTAAACTACTGGGGGCATCCCCGATACTTTATTAAGCTACCAGCTTTGTTATTAGACTTCAGTATTCCAGTTTGCAGCCTGGATTTTGTTGTCTATCTCTCTTGCTTTTTTAGAATAAAGATCCGCCTCTTTGCGGACCTCTTTGACATTCACAGTGGGTACAAATCGTATCTCATTCCTGGAAAATCTCTCAGGCTTCGGAGAGGCTCCATCTGCCAAGCGGTGGAGAACTTCTGCAATAGCGATATTCTTATCCCTCTCGGCAATAAGCTCCATTAAGTTTTTTCCCTCAATAACAGTACTTAGATTTGTTTTGTTTATCATTACGATCAATTCATTGAGCTTGTGGTATAGGCTGATTAACAATTCCCTTAGTTCTTCTGGAGATTCAACCGGAGCCGCATCACCTTCTTGCATTTTAGCAGCTAAGTAAAGCCTTTCCTTCACCTTCTTTATTTCTTCCTTAACGGCTTTTCTCTCATTAAGTAGTTCTGCAAGCTTCACAATACCTCTCACCTCCTTCTAAAACATCTTGACCGAAAAACTTATTTGTAATTGACAAGAACACAACGTCCCTGTCCCTGCTCGTTCTTCCTCCCCAAGTTAACGAGTTACCAACCTCCCAACCTTCCCCTTCTTCGTCCATGTCCACTAATCGGCTATTGTGCTGGCCAATTGCTTGGTAGGAGTGATCTCGTCAAGATACCACCACCAGTGAGATGGTAAAGCCCGAGCTCGCTGCCGCATCTCTACCACGTCACCTATCTCCAACATACGTGCCAGCCAAGAGGGAGCTGCTTGTAAAAGCTGGCGGTCAAAAGTTTCCAGCTGGCTTCTCTCACTCTGACTCAAAAGAGGTTCCTGTACCGCAAGCCTGCTACGAACATCCAAAAATTCTAGCAACTCAAAGCCGCTGACCTCAGGATGCCGCAGCGCTTGCGATAAATACTCTATAAGTTCTCTAGCTCTGTCCATCTCAATACCTCTTCAATACGGCCCAGCAAAATTCATACACTATGCGTATCATACATTATCTGTACTATCGGTTCCTCCGCAGGAACTCCTCGAAGAATGGGTCTATTATTCTATATTTTCCCCTGCCTGTGCGTTTGACTATGCCTTTAAGCAAGAGTGTTTTGACGGCTCTCCCAACATTTACCCTCGTTTCATTTGAGTAAAGGCTTTCAGATGAAGTAATCCTAAACAATGTTTCAAGTTGCCCCACGGTTAGCTCTTCCCATAGTTTTTCGAGGTAAGTCTTCTCGGAGATAAACGCATCCTCATAGCCATCTTCTATATCACTCGGCTCGACTCTCTCTTTCTTTCCTGCAACCAAATAATGGACAAATCCGCAGAGAAGCTGAGTATAATAAGGATGACACCTGGTCCTTCCGAGAATCCTCTTTATGACCTCATCCGGCACGAATATTCCTTCTTGCTTGAATCTTTTCCTGATATAGTCCGTGAAGTCAGGGAAAGCAATCTCTTCCAAATAGACCACTCGCGCAAATCTGTAAAAGGCGCTTTTTTGCTTTGTGAAAAGCTCTTTCATCAAGGACTCATGGCTTCCAGCAAATATGTAGCAAACATTGGAATGCCGTTGAAATTTGCCTCGCATCAGCTTTATCAGACTCTCTCCGTCCAATTTGGCAACATCACCGAATTCATCGTAAAAGAAGTAAAGATCTTGCTTCTCCTTCTCCGCGAATTTCTGTGGAAAATCAAGTGCTGCCTCTAAAAGGTCATCAAGATAAACATGGGGATCGGCAAACTTTAACACCAATTCATAATCTTCTATCACCTGCCTTATTTCAATGTTCTTAAAGGCCTGGGAGACGCCCTTTTTTATCCGACTGATAATGCTCTCTATCTTTTTGTTCTCCAGCGTCTTCTCGACTATGCTCTCGGCAAGTCTTTTTCTGTTGACGATGGTAAATAGATCCACATCAGCAACGTAAGAGCCGCTTCTTTGCAATTCCTGCAAAATGGTCAAAATAAGTGAAGTCTTACCAAACCTTCTCGGGGCAATTACGACGACACTTTGCCCATTTTGTAAAGAATGCCTGATTTCTCTTAACTCTTCCTTTCTGCCAGCAAAATCATCACCCGTTACAGGCACACCAGTGACAAAAAGTCTTTTCATCTTCCTTCTTTTCTGTGACATTG
>JAFDKF010000184.1 GCA_019307135.1 Deltaproteobacteria bacterium | reverse complement strand
ACGTTTGGTGTTGAAGTATGTGGTATATGCGCCATTGATATGTTGCATGATCTTTGAGAGATTTCCTGACGGGGTTTCAAGAAGAAGGTGGTAATGATTGTCCATCAGGCAATAAACGTGGACGACCGCTCCATACCGCTCAGTTGCGGATTCAAGATAGGAAAGAAACTTTTCCCTGTCACGAACGCTTTTGAAAACCGCTTTTTGTTCATTCCCTCTCGAGGTAACATGATAGAAAGCGCCGGGGAATTGTATCCTTAATGCTCTGGCCATAATCAAATTAAAGCTTTTATTGATGTGGAAATCCTTGCAATATAGTACTGTCGTCTTTATCAGTTCACGCCAATTTTGTCAAATGTGTAGGTTTGACCCCAGTTTTTTCCGTACAAACAACTCACGTGGCCATCTCAACGTGTGGGCACGTCCACGGCGACATTGTTGCCTTGCCCACCGGTTGCCTGCCGCTCTGATCTGTTCAGGCCTTACTCCAGATGTGGAAGGAATATCGAGTACCTGAACGACCTGGAGAAGCTCCCGGGCTATCCGTAACAGGGTTTCATGTGCACACCCTTCCTCTGCGCGGTATGAAAGATAGCGATTCCGCTCCTCAAAAAACGGGGCGTTTGTGTGACGGGCAAGAACAGCCGGGTACTTAAATAGTTTTTCTAACATGGTTGGACCTCCTATATTTAAATTGATGGATGTCCAACCATTTAAACGGATTTACTTATGTTATGTCCAGCAAAAGGAAAGGCTTGAAATAGAGCGGGCTATGAGTTCTACACAACATAAGTGCGGCCTTCACATAACGAGTCCGGTTGGCGGCCAGTGATCTTCATGCGTTATCTCCGAAAAGCCTTCCCATATTGACGGAGGCTTAAGTGCACGCCCACATACACCCCTCACCAATATGGTTTACTTATCGGATAGCCCGAGGCTCCGTTTACCAACTTTGATGGGCTCTGTGTCCCTCATTGGTGTCCTCCTTACGGGCGATCACTGTACCGAGAGCCCCTTTGCCTCTTCAGGGTGTTACCCCTCGGAGTGTCACATTTCCTGCGACATAGGTCGACATTACTCGACCCTCTTTGCTCATACTGGCTCATGCGCCAGACCAAAACCCTCTCGCAGCCTCAGTTTGTCACCTTGTGCCACGAGTCTTTGCAGGTTGCTGCGTACCCCTGCTGGGAGTTGGCCCTT
The DNA here is from genome assembly GCA_019307135.1 of Deltaproteobacteria bacterium. Taxonomy (GTDB): domain Bacteria; phylum Desulfobacterota; class Desulfobacteria; order Desulfobacterales. Next base: position 4,679 of record JAFDKF010000184.1, on the reverse strand, counting down.
CCCTACGTTATCTCCTTAATCTTTATATGGGTGCTTGGACCCGTACCCCGCCGCGCTTCTCCGGTGCATTTACTCGTTTCTTCCCGGAAAACATCGGCCTCACCTCAGTCAAAACAGGTTCGGCGCGCTGAAACCTCCACCACATAGCAACTTCTATGATGGCCACCTTTTCCGAGGCTGCAGTCATTCCTTTATGTTCAGGCTCCCATACTCGCTAGGCCCCCAGGTTGCACCCACCGCTAGAGCATAACGTCTCTAGGGCGGCCGGGCCGTTTACACCACGCAATGGACGTGAGGTTACCCTTCACGAACTGTGGTATCGCTACATACCCGAATCGAGCAATTGGTATGGCGGGACTTTCACCCGCTAGATTAAGGCCTTGTCGGCCGCTACCTCAGACCCCGGTGGTATCCTGAATACATCGCCATAGCGCATCCAGGACTGCTGCTTTCCGACACAATCCACCGCGTCAGCTTTCATCCCGCCTTAACGGAACTTATCCTAATGACCACAACTATACATATTTCGGGGCTCAATACAGAGCCTGCATCCTTGCCTCCCCCGGCTTCAGACTCCCCTTGCGGGGCTTGCCCGCGGGTTCAGCTACTGACCTGCTGGCTAGGCTTTAGTCAGGTAGGACTTTCCTTCAATCTTCAGTGTCAGGGCAAGCCCTGCAAAGAAGATATGTGACCCTACTGCGTCACACGATCACCCACTGGGTAACAGTATCGAAGTTCATCCCGCTTTAACGGGAATCCCAAGGTCTCGGATTTACCTTGGCACGATCAGCGAATTGTTATGCGGTCTCTTGGTTACCCAAGTCCGATGGTCCCCATGTAAACCTCGATCTGCTTGGTGGTCACGTGAATCTGTATAACCGCCTCGGAGGGCTTAATACCGGGCTCTAAAAGCCGATCGGTCGAGACTGAGATTCTAGTTATTAGGCTATCGTCCTCAAGAAGACAGAAAAAAGGATCTTCTTCGGGACCGGGCTTTTCGGAAGCAGGGAGCGCACCAGGAGAGATGGGCACCTTCAGCGCATCGAGCAGAGTCTTTAGTCTGTTATCAATGTCTCCGCTCTGTGTAATGATCGAGCCAAGAGGTTCAGGTCGGAGGAGAGAGATGTCTAATTCTGTCACGAGAGAGACCTTTTCTGCCACTAAAGGTGCGAATCGAAAACCTTGGATCTCTCGAATGATATTAAGGCCTTGATTCTTTTGGGTTTGATCTATCAGATGTTTCCGAAAGCCGATGAGTGGCTTCTGATTTCAGAGTTCTTTGAGCTGAAGGTGAAAATGCCGGCGAAGCGCATGTTTCTCCTTGGCACCGCGGTTAGCCTTCAACGGTCCCCGATAATATAATGTGAACTCCATTCTGTGTTTTCCTCAAGCCCCATAATGATAAGCTCACCAGCACCGAGGGCCGCAAGGCCCTTGGTGTCAGGTGAAGCGACAGGTTATGCCGTTACAATAGCATGAGTATTTTGATGTGATGAATTATCATTTTGGTTTTATTTATCGGATGCGGGTACCAGTGAGGGAAACACGTTGATCTTAAACACATGGGATTTATTACACTTTTTACATCTTGCTTCCAGTTGGACTCCGACAATGTCAGGGCCGTAATATGAAAGACGATCAATATGTTCCACACAATCTTGACACCAAAAATCGAAATAATCGGTTGTCATTCCCCCAATGACACTGTGTAAATTATGCTCTTTTTCAATACTCATAGTATGCCCCCAAAAAAATGAACTTTTTTCTTTCCAATCAATGTCCCAGGAAAACCGGTTTAGTCCAGCCAGTCGCTTGATTATCCATGAAATAGACCCATCCCTTCACATAACCTGAACCGCTAACTTCACCTTCATATATATATTTCACACCAAAACTGGACCCTTCTTTAGATGTAGGCGCCCCAAGAATCGGAATGACCTGTTGCTGAGTCATATATACTATAAGTTTGTCCCAATTTGCAGGCTCTTTCCACCCTGTCGCTGTCTCTTCTTGTACTATCTTTGTTCTGGAACCTTTTTTATTGCCTGTATTAAAATCATAAACCTTTTTTGAATCGCTTAATATGCGTTCCAGCCTTTCTATCCGGGCTTCTTGCTCAGAAACTCGCTTTGTCAATTCATTAATCTTAATTTTTAATGCTTGAATTTCATTAGGATAATCTTCTGCAAAAGCTGGGACAATAAGAATTGAAAGAATAGAAAAACATAGAATTGTCTTTTTCATGGTAAATCTCCTTCTCTGATTAATGTTTGGGGTATATACCACATAACCAACAAACCCCGCAGTTCAGCGAAGCTGGAGCGCGGTCGGCTGCAGCGCATAGGTGGCATTCCATTTGGAATCAAGTTAATTGTCAGCGTCGTTGACGATTTTAACGTGCACCTCTTCTTTGGTTTGGATTGTGTCTTGAAGACCTAACATGATTTTATTCAAAAATCCGAGAACGTATTCATGTCGTGTGCTATTTTCATCAAGCTGAACGTTAATAATGTTCTCTGCATTTGCCACTTTCGCAGCACCCTTCTGCATTCCAAGTGGACTTACCAGGATGCCTTTCTCAGCTCCTGTATCGATGATTCGATATGCCAAACCACCTACCTGTTCCTGGTTGTGTTTTGAAGTTGTATAGCGTCGGCATTCTATAATTACAAATGCCTCGTTTCCTTCTCTGACTCCTTTGGCATCAATTTTCCATGTGGTACCAGACCGCTTTCCTTTTAATTCCTGTTTACCCTCGACTCGATCAAGACCAAATTCATGGGCGAATTGGTTGAGCAAGTAAGCAGCTACTTGTTCATATGTTTCCCATTTTTTGGTCATCAGCGACTCTCCTGTTTTCTTAGACACCTATCGACTTGGATCACCTGCTGGTATGGAGCGACAGCGGAATACCAGTCAGGTGCATCCTTTAGTCAGGTGAACAATCTTTCCTTGCCGTACTAAATTATGAATCCTTAATTAAGCGTGACTTGATTCCTGAATTACGATTTTTACGAAAATGCCTTGTGGAGTAATAGCATATTGAGTGATTTGTTAAGCGCAAAATTCGCTGAATTAAAATGTTTTGCCTTTTTCAAAAAAGTTAAGGCTAATCTCGTAATAACGAAGTTCTATTTTGGGATTCGCAAGAATTGCGTAAAACAATTTATCATCCTTTGGATATTTGTCCGTTGGTTTATGAACAACAACAATGCCCCTTACTTCCATCGAGTCCTTAGCAAGATTAGCCTTGACCCAGCCTATATATCTGGAAATTTGTCCAACAACCCTATCGCTTTCTCTTCCTCGTTTGAGTTCGATTACAACAAAATTGTTTTTAGCATCCAAGCAAAGAAGATCAATAGTCCCGACTTCTGTCGGGTATTGACGACCAAAGATTCCGTCTTGGTCCTTGTAAAGCCGGAGATCAGCTTCGAGCGCAGAGAGATTATTAGAGATGAAATCCTCTAACATAGACTCAAGTGATGCCGTAATAAAGAGTGATTCAGTTTCCCTTGGCTCAACTGTCTTCTTGTCGCCAGGTTCGGGGCCTTCAATCGCTTGGTGTTCAAAACGAACTTGAGCGGTTCCTATAGTCTGGGGATTTACCTCGATGGTTACAGAATCTCCAATTTGAGTATCATGTTTTCTGTGTAACTTGGTCAGGCCATCAATTCTTGGTTGAAAACTATGCATTTTTGTATCGAACCTTTCACCGTCAGTATCAATGATAGTGACACTGTGCGAAGGTTTAGGAAACAATTCTTTCAATTCCGAAACGTAGAGAAGGCCATATTTAATCTCAGTTGCATTTAATTCCTTAGTAATCTTTGTCAATTAATAGAAATCTCCTTTTTATTAACCCTACGGAAGATTATTGCGCCTATCGTTTACAATAACCAGTTGGTTTGGAGCTGCAAAGCGAAGCGGCGCAGTGTAAAACCAGTCTGGTTGATTGTTTTGTTATGAATTTGCTTAAGGTTGCTCATTCCTTAGCATATTGATTGCGTCAATAAATTGCTGAGCTCGCTCTTGGCTCAAGATGTACATATAATAAAGAACAGTACCGTTTTTCCCATTTATAAGAACAATATACCATTTTCTTTTTTTGTATAGCTCTACACTTTTTATGCTGTTGTAATAGACAAATTTTGCTTTAGGGTCAGTTATTAGACTTCCAATCCCAATTTTCTTCAGTGGTTCATAACTAATTGTTTTGAAGTACTTATCGCTTACCTCAATTTCCACTGGAGGGTATTTTGAAAATTGCTCACTAAGGGCTTGCTTTATAAGTTCCATAGGCTGCCCAATACTATTATCAGTTGGTGACTGATAATAAAGATTCGTAGCTGTACAGCCTACCTGCATTAAGATCACAAATACCAATAATAACTTACGCATAATCTTCTACTAATTCACAACGCTCGCCATCACCAGCGGGCAGGGTAAAGGGGCCTTGATAAATGCCAATTAAACACTAAATAGGTTAAAACTTCAAACGCCATTGCCCTGCCCGTATGAGTTCCGGGTAGAAGCACCGGTTGCCCGGCGCTCCCCCCACAGACCCGTACTTATGTAGAGTAACATTTTATGTAGAGTTGGGCATCTTATTCATTGATGGGGAGGGGCTCTTATCTTTTTTTCTCTACATAAAAAACCAGTCATTATGAGGCACGACC
>JAFDKF010000039.1 GCA_019307135.1 Deltaproteobacteria bacterium | reverse complement strand
AAGTATGTCTTGGCTTGGGTCGCTATTGCTTGTATCAGGACGTCGCTTTTTGCTAACTGTAAGTAATCCTGAAAATGCAGCTTCGCTCTTTAATCACGCTTATTTTGGGTCTAGGGTCCAAGCTTGGACCTGAAGCAGCGGCATAACGTGTCGTTGCACTCGGACGGCGAACATTGAACGTCGAACGTCGAATAATGATGTCGCTCCGCTCCTCAAATTATTCCAACGTCGAATGAAAAACGAATATCCAATACCGAACATTCAACGGCTATTTCTGTTTCTTTGCAGCCGTTTTGATACTCGTAACGAAAATCGAACTTAGTTCGCTTCGCTCCGCAATTGGTCGAGTAGTTGAGTAGGGGCGACGGGAGGGCGACGGGAGGGCGACGGGAGGGACGTTATTGACTGGCTTGACTTACTCTTCCATCCTCCGGTGAATCGCCTGAATTTGTTATTCGTTATTCGTTATTTGTTATTTGTTATTCGTTATCCGATCTACGATCTACGATCTACGATTTACGGTTCACGGTGTTTATGACATGAAGTCTTTCACCATCACCACCCTGGGATGCAAGGTAAACCGCTATGAATCAGAAGCGATTTCCGAGCAACTGCAAAACCGGGGTTGGCGCCTGACAGACAAAGGGGCCGTGGCAGATCTTTGTATTATCAACACCTGCACGGTCACCGGAAAGGCAGCCATGCAATCCAGGCAGGCTACAAGAAAAGTTATCCGCAACCATCCAGGAGCCTTTGTGATGGTCACAGGCTGCTATGCTCAAATAGCCCCCGAGGTCTTCAGCTCCATGCCGGGCGTGCATTGTGTCGTAGGGAATGCCTTCAAAGACCAGATCCCACGACTGATCAGCCGTCACAAGGACCATGGGCCTGCAATGACCCTTATTGAAGATCTCTCAGCTCCCCGCCCGTTTCAGGACCTCCCTGTCACCAGGTTTGGGAATCGAACGCGTCCCTTTCTAAAAATCCAGGACGGCTGCGACGCCTTTTGTGCCTACTGCATTATTCCCCATGCACGCGGCCGGAGCCGGTCCCTGACACCGAAAATTGTCATGGAAAGAACGGGGAGCCTAAAAGAGCGCGGATACGCTGAGGCCGTCCTTTGCGGAATCAATATCGGCCGCTACGGTCAAGATCTCACTCCAACCACCTCGCTTGGCAGGCTAATGGAGTTGATCGACACCCGCCAAGGGGTGAAACGATTGCGCCTGAGCTCCATCGAACCTACCGAATTGTCAGAAGAGATCATTGGGCAATTGGCAAGCTCCAGGCGTATTTGTCCACATCTCCATATTCCCTTACAGAGCGGAGACGATGAGGTACTCAAGTCCATGAATCGGACCTATAACTCACAATTCTACAGAGACATGGTTCACCACATCATCAATCTGGTGCCTGATGTGTCCATAGGTGTTGATGTACTAGTAGGATTTCCGGGAGAGACTGAAAGGGCCTTTGAAAACACGTGTCGTCTGATTGAGCGACTCCCGATTGCCTATCTTCATGTGTTCCCCTTTTCCATGCAGAGGCAAACCGCTGCTGCGGCCTTTCGAGATCCGGTGCTGCCGGAAGCAATCAAAAAGAGGTGCCAACATGTGCGCTCCATCGGAGAGGCCAAGCGCAGGAAGTTTTACGAAAAGTTCATTGGTTCAATATTTGAAGTCTTAATTGAAGGACAGCGGGACAGGGCCACAGGACACCTCAAGGGCCTAACTAAGAACTATATCCCTGTGCTTGTGGAAGGGGACGACGAATTAATGCACCAGGTGGTTCAAACCAGGCTTACCAGAATCGAGCATTGTAAAGTCTTTGGTGAGAGTCTGTCCGACCAATAAGTTTCTGAGACAAGGACATTAGTCCGTTAATGATAGAATTCGTGTTTTTTCCGGCAGAAAATCTTTTGCCATGTTCAACAAAAAGTGAGCTAAAGTGCCTAAAGTGTCTAAAGTGAGCTAAAGTTAATGTGTACGCCTTCGGCGTGGTCAGTCTTAAAAACAAGTTGCGCTGAAAGCGCAGTCCTTAACTTTAGGCACTTTAGCTCACTTTAGACATTTTAGGCACTTCTTTTTGGTTCCGGCTTGTCCGGGTTAGGTATGCCCTGTCAGGAGTTTGACGCTCTTCCAGATTCCCATATGTAGTCCTCGCCCAGGTTACCACCCTCGCTATTGACAAGCAGTAATCCAACGGGTTGATATTATTCTCATTTTAGATTCCTGTAAAAAATAGAATCCTGGCACGAAATTCGCTATATGATAGCAGAGTGATTGCGATGATATGAACTTAGCTCCGCTTCGCTCCGCAATTGGAATGATGGGTGGAGAGGATTGAGCTCTGAACAAGGTCAATAAATAGCTATAATTTCAATAAGTTGTAGGACTTGCGAGACGTTGATTTAGGTGCGTTATGCGTGCACTACCCTTGTTTTCTCGAGTGACCGTTTCTCTCATGGCTCTCATTTCCATGATGGTGCTCCTTCCATCCTTCGCTTTTCCCGCCCAGGAAAACGCTTATCCGGTCTTTGATAACTTTCCGCTTCCTGAATCCGTAAGCCTGTGCGGTGAGCCAATGCCACTTGAAAACCGCCGTGTCCGGGAAATGCTGGACCGAGAATTTACCATAGCTGTCTGGGACCGGGCCCAGGTTTTCATGTGGCTTAAGCGGGCGGGACGTTATTTCCCACACAGTGAAAAGAAGCTCGCTGAGGCGGGAATGCCTGATGACCTGAAGTACCTTGCCGTGGCTGAGAGTTCTCTTCTCACCCATATCCGATCCAGTCAGGGAGCCATCGGACCATGGCAGTTTATGGCGCGCACCGCTCAAGGCAATGGCCTTCGCAAAGACCGCATGATAGACGAACGGCTGAGTTTTGAGCACTCTACTGAAGCAGCCCTTAAGTACCTTAAGCGCCTTAAGGATATGTTCGGTACCTGGACCTTAGCACTAGCCGGGTACAATTGCGGCAAAACCCGCCTGAAAAAAGAAATAGAGAAGCAGAAAGTCACCGGCTATTACAGGCTCAACCTGCCTCTGGAGACTGAGCGATTTATCTTCCGCATCGCGGCTATCAAGATTATCATGGAAAATCCGAAAACCTATGGATACAGGCTAACACACGAACAGGTATACAGGCCTATTGAGTGCGATACAGTACCGGTCAAAATCCCGGTCCAGCTCCATATAAAGGATGTTGCCAGTGCCCTGGGTACGGACTTTAAAGTCCTCAAAGAATTCAACCCGCAGATACTTAACTGCTATCTGCCCGCCGGGCATTACACGATTAAGGTTCCATCCGGGCTGGCTTCCAGGATGACTACTGTTTTGAAACAACTCACCCGCACAGCCTCCCGCCGCATGAAGAAGGCTTCTGATCGTTATTACGTTGTTCAACCGGGCGATACCTTAAGCCATATTGCCAGGCGAAAAGGAGTGCCAGTGGTCACGCTGAAAAGACTCAACGGAATCCGAGGCTCCCTGATCATGGTGGGGCAGATGCTTCGGGTGAGTCCTTAGAACCTGGCAAAGGGCCAGCTTGTTTAGCAGCACTTTTCAAATGGGCCAGGACGTCATTTAGCACATTTTCAAGTCTCGTGGATTCTTGAAAGATGATTCTTGCATATTCTTTTAGTTTGTCATCAGGATATTCCCTGCTGGAGATGCGTCTTGAAAACCCTCCAACAGCAACCAGGGGATTTCTCAATTCATGCATCAATTTTAGGGCCACATCGTTTGCAAACTTCAACAGATCCATCCGCCTTCTCTCTTGATACAGCCGTTTCTCACTCTCCCGCAGCCCCTCCTCCGCTCGCTTGCGCTTAGTAATATCCACAATGTTCCCCATTATAGCAGGTCTTCCTCTATATTCGATGCGGGTCGCCATCATTTCGCACCAGATGCTCGTTCCATCCTTTCTGAATCTCTGGACCTCATATCGCGGGGAAACAGATGTTCCTTCCAGTCTTTTTTGTGCTATTTGCCTTAAAGCCTCCCTTTCATCAGGAGGGATTAATATTAAGTACTCCATTCCCACCAATTCTTCAGGCTTATAACTATGGATTTCTGCAAATCTATCGTTCACGAACACGTACTTTCCGTCTTGGTGGATGAAAATGCCAGTAAGGGAATTCTCAATAAGTGTTTTGTACTTCTCTTCCGATTCCCGTAGCGCTTCCTCTATTTGTTTGCGCTCGGTTTTGAGTCTTTTTTGCTCAAGAGCATTTTCCACGGTCTTCAATAATTCTTCATGCTCAAACGGCTTTCTGAGGTAATCGTAGGCCCCACTCCTCAAGACTTCTATAGCTGATTCTATGGAAGCATGCCCGGTCATGACAATGACTAAGGTATCGAGGTCCTGACTATTCATGTAATGCATGACCTGGCGCCCTTCCATTTCCGGCATAACTATGTCCAGAAGCACCAAGTCGAAACTATTCTTGGCCAAATGCTCTATAGCATCTTTGCCACTATTGCCTGTGTGTGTTTCATAGCCTGCACCGCTTAACAAGACATCCAGACTGTCACACATACGGGGTTCATCGTCCACTATCAAAATCTTGGGTGCATAGGACATGATTCCCTCCTCAAACCGAGCCGTCTTCTTTTCCACTTGACCAATTTCCCCAACTTATGAATGGTAGGTCCTTTCTGCATCAGAGTATCTTTATGTAGACTTGAGGCGAGGCTATTGGGACTTCCAGTTCATTACTTGTCCCCGGGCCTTTTGATATTGCATCAGGATCAGTTTACGAGGGAAGTCAGGGTTCGAAAGATAGGCAAGGCTTGCCGCCAGGAAGCGCTCCTTTAGCCCATCGAAAACTTGGTCCTTTTCAGTTTCGGCAATGAAGTTGCGCGTCTTTTCGTGGCGGTAGGTGACCTTGTCGCCCACTGCCGCCCGTATGTCATGAAAGGAGATGTCTGGTGTGCCTTCGCCTTGAAAGTATTCTGGCTTCACCTCGACGTCGATACGGGCAATAAAAGAGACCAGCCACCGATCTGAGGCCACCGGTCTTGAGCGGTCATAAAATTCCAGGGTCAGGCCGTTTTCAAGCTTTATTTTGTCAATTAGTTTGTCTTTCATACCGCAATCAAAACTCCAAGCCAGGACCAAAAAAACAATTCGTGATTATCCTTATGAACTAAATTCGTTCCAATATCAAACCTCAAAAAGGCTCAGTTGTGAATCCTCTTTCTTGCGCGCTGGTCTTGCTGAAAAAGGTTTCTTGTGTTCTTTTAGATCTTCTTGAACGGCCTCAAGAAAAGGGGAAGTATACTGCAAAGTTCTCTCGCCAAACCATAGTCTTCTTTTGGCATGTGTCAGATAGATCTTTTCCTGCGCCCGGGTTAAGGCCACATAGAATAACCTTCTTTCTTCGAGGAGATCTCCCTGTTCACCTTTTTTTCTCTGGTAAGGAATGAGGCCGTCCTCACAACCAGCGACAAAAACCACGGGAAACTCCAGCCCTTTGGCGGCATGCATGGTCATCAGGGAGACCTTTTCTGCAGCACGGTCGTAGCGGTCCTGGGCCTTCTCAAGGGCGAGGTGAGCCAGGAAATCCACGCCCCGGCCCTCAAAGGATCTGGCCAGATCCAAAAAGGCCGTCAGGTCCTGTTCAAAGGCCTTGTTACCGGACATGGCATCCATTATGCTGAATTGATTCAGAATATGGTGAATTTGCTCATACACGCTCATGCCATTGAGAATCTCTTTGAGTTGATTCAAATGCTTTGAAAATATCCTGAGTTTGCTTCTCGGGCCTGGTTTGAGTCCGGAGATCTCGTCTGAGCGTTCGAGAGCGGTCATAAGAGAACCCCCTCTCATCTCAGACCATTGCTTTAATGCATGAACAGTACCGTCGCCGATTCCCCTTGAAGGAAAATTGAGTATCCTTTCCACATCAAGATCGCACGCAAGGGACCACCCTGACTTCAAGTAAGAAATAAGCTCCACAATTCCTTTCCGGTTTTGAAGCTTTTCATTTCCAACCATCTGAAACGGAATGCCAGATCGTGCAAAGGCTTCCTCCAGGGCCTTTCCCAGTTCCTTGATCCGGTAAAGCACAGCAAAATCCGAAAAACCCCGTTCCTTTTTGTCTTGAAGCCGGTCAATCCGCCCGCTATCCACGGAAAAGTGGCTGATCCCGCCAACCTCCTGCTCAATGGTTTTGACTATGTACTCGGCCTCTGCCCTTTCCGTGGGAAGTTCAGCGACAGTCAGGGTTTTAGCACCATGGATGCCCGACCAGATACCTTTTTGTGCGCGCCTGGTATCATCCACACCGATGAGCTGTCCGGAGGCCCGTAGAATTGTTTCCGTGGAGCGATAGTTCTGCTTGAGCAGAATCCTTTTCGCGGCCGGATAATCCTCGCAAAACCTGTGAAAATATTGAACGTCCGCCCCCCTGAATCCGTATATTCCCTGATCCGGGTCACCGATGACACAGATGTCATGGCCCCCTGGTGCGAGGAGGCGGATAAGACGATACTGGGCATAATTGATGTCCTGATATTCGTCCACAGATATGAAAGAAAACCTGCTCTGATATTTTCTACTGATGGCCTCATTGCCTTCAAAGAGCCTGACTGTCCTAAAAACAAGGTCGTCAAAATCAAGGAGATGGTTCTTGGAAAGGAGTTCTTGATATGACGCGTATATGTTTGAAAACTGGTCCGGTAAAGGCGTATCAAGTCTACCCGCCAGGTCATCCTCTGGTGAAAGCATGCGCTGTTTGGCCAAGGAAGTTAGGCCCAGAATATGATCCAGATCGGACTCCGAAGGAGAAGAAGCATTTTCCGCCTCCTGGATGGCGATCTTGACCATGTGCCTGCGATCTGCTTCATTTAGTATGGACACGGGACCACTTATTCCGAGCACATCTGCCTCACGGGTTATGATATCAAGACACAAGGCGTGAAAGGTCTTGATGGTGAGCATCTTCCACGCATTTGAGTCGTCAACAAGCCTCCTTAACCGCTTGGCCATCTCCTGGGCGGCCTTGTTTGTGAAGGTGACGGCAAGCACCTGTTCAGGCCGGGCAGTCCCCTTCAGAAGCAAATAGGCGATGCGGTGGGTCAGAGTGCGCGTCTTTCCCGTTCCAGGCCCTGCCACAATCAAAAGGGGGCCACCTTTGTATTGCACTGCCTCTTGCTGGGCTTCGTTCAGATTCTGCAGGAGGTCCCCGTCTGAAGACGAATAGTCCTGTAACCGGTCACCGGTTCGGGCCAAAAAAGCCGGCCTGACGGATTGCGGATTGCGGATTGCGGAATGCGGAGTATGGGTCAACGGGGCAACGGGCTCAACGGGCTCAACGGAATGCGGAATGAAATCCCTTTTGGTTGAAAGCGAAGGGCGGGGGGGAGAGGGCAAAACCGTAAAGAGGCTATTTTGCCCGAGGAGTTGGGTACGTTCCTGGTTGTCGAAAAGCGAGATAGTGCCAAACTCGCCGTCGTATCCCTGGGCAATATGGACCTGGTTGTTTCGCATTCTGTTGATCGCCTCGGCGAGCAGGGGTGGTCCGTGTCGCTCAAGGGCATCCAGGGACGTCTTTTTGAGGATCTCAAATTCCGGGCCGTGCCTTTCAAGAAGTGTCCGGTAGGCGCAGGCCACCTTCTTGCTCTTTGGTCCTACCTGAAAAACCTGCGACAATATGTCTGTCAATGGAAGAAGGCTTGTGTACGGGTGTGTCCCTTCCGGTTTTGCCCCGGTTTTGCGGTCAGCCAGTTCTTCTACCCGGTACACGACTCCAATGGTGACTGGCCTGCCGCAAACAGGACAAAGCCCTTTATTTTTCATGGTTTCAACGGGGGAGAGTCTCACCCCGCATTTTCGGTGGCCGTCAAAATGATACTTTCCCTCCTCGGCAAAGTATTCAAGGGTGCCCAGAAAACGCTTTGGATCACCGGATTTCAGTGCGTCTCTAATTGCAAAGTAGGAAAGGTCTGTGTCAAAAAGGTTTGCTTCCCTTCCCAGATTGGACGGAGAATGGGCATCGGAATTGGAGACCAGAGTGAGGCCATCGAGGAATGAGACCCGCCAGTTCATGGCAGGGTCTGAGGAAAGACCGGTTTCCACAGCAAAGATGTAGGTCGTCAGGTCGTCAAAGCATTCCTCAAGTGAGTCAAAACCGGACCTGGAACCAAGTACTGAAAACCAGGGAGTCCAGATATGGGCCGGGATCAGGAAGGCATCTTCCGAGATGTCAAGCACGATTTCAAGGAGTGACCTGGAATCGAGCCCGAGGATCGGCCTCCCATCCGAGCTGATATTGCCAATCCGGCCAAGTCTTTGGTTGAATTTTTCTGCCAGCTCAAACTCGGGCATAAAAACCACATTGTGAACCTTGCGGGTCTTTCCATCCTTCTTATAGATGCTGCTGATCTCGACACTGAGCATGAAACGTACAGGCCCTGTGCAACTGGGTGGAACCATGTGGGCTGTTTGGGCTGCAAACTCCGGCTTTAATTCAAAGAGGCCGTTTTCTGCCGGTTGAAGCTTCTGGGACAGCTCTGAAAACCACTGAGGGTGGGTAAAATCTCCGGTGCCAACAACGGTAATCCCTTTTAGCTGAGCCCAGAGGTTCTGGTGCTCCAGATTAAGGTTTTTCGCCGTTGCCCGTGAAAGGTACGAATGGATATGAAGATCAGCAATGAATTGCATTTAGAATTTCACTTTCGGGACCTCTTGTTTTTCCTTGGGCACTTCAAAGAAGGTGGCTTTTTCAAATCCGAACGTCCCGGCTATCAAGTTGGTCGGAAAGCTTCGGATCTTCGTATTGTACGCCTTTACCGTTTCATTGAAACGCCGCCGTTCCACTGAAATCCTGTTCTCAGTCCCTGCCAGTTCGTCTTGAAGACGGATAAAATTGGTATTTGCCTTCAGATCAGGATACCGCTCCACTACCACTAACAGTCGGCCCAGGGCCGAAGAGAGTTCGTTATTGGCTGCAATCTTCTCGCTGATGGCACCAGCCCCGGCCACCTTCGAACGTGCCTGGGTCACTTTCAGGAAAACCTCCTTTTCGTGCTTGGCATATCCCTTTACGGTTTCCACGTAATTGGGGATCAGGTCGTAGCGGCGCTGGAGTTGATTTTCCACTTGTGCCCAGGCCCCCTTTACGCCCTCGTCCATAGTGACGAGGCTGTTGTAGGTCCCCTTCAGATACCCAAAAGGGATCAAGATAACCAGGAGAACAACACCTATGACGATGAGCGTGGTTTTCTGTCCTTGTGTCATTGAACCTCCTTGTCCAGCCTGTCCACGATTTTCCAGAGTTTTTGAACCTCCTTTAGGTAGGCTTTAAATAGTCTGTTAATGTCAGGGCCGCTTAGCTTGACCTTTTTTTCTTTAATGTCAAGGAGCTTTTCAAAAAGACCGGTGTCCATCTGGAAGGCCTGGCAAACGTTTTTGATGACATCGCGTTTGTGGCGGGGAAGCTCTTCTCCTTTCAGATGAAGGAGCCCGTTGAAGATGGCGACAAATGCACCAAGAGACTGGGCTATGAGTTGCTGGAGGTACTTTTCCTTGCCCTGGCTCTCCAGGAATGCCTCCCTCAAAAGCAGCAACTTGGCCTTTACCTCCCTTTCACATTGCATCCTCAAGAACCCCCGGTCAAAAGACAAATCCTTAAGGATATCCTTGCCATAAATGAGTTTATAGGTCTTCTGGAAATTGAGATACTCGATCGGAAAGACATCCAATGATGTGCTGACATACGATTCGGTCAGAAACAGGGGGGTGGTCACATTCCGCTTTTTCCACCTGGCAATGAGGTCAAATGCCTGGTCAAGGGAATTGATTCCCTCTTCAGAAAGCACAATCATGAAATTGATGTCTGATTTGTCAGGGATATAGTCACCGCTTGCGGCGCTCCCGTAAAGTATAACGGAAATCAGATCATCGCCGAAAAGCTGCGTGTAATTGTCAATGATGCCTGGAAATATTTCCTCCGGATCTTTCGGAGTCTTCGACATGAGGTGTCCTCCCATTTGGGATTGCGGATTGCGGATTGCGGATTGCGGAATTAAAATCCGGGCATCCTTCATTTTTGCCACAAAGTAGTTTACACTTTTTTTTGACCACTCCAGGTTCAGGGTTCAGGGTTCAGGGTTCAGGGTTCAGGGTTCAGGGTTTTGACACCTGACACCTGACACCTGGCACCAAAAAGTACGAACAAAAAATTTATCTCTTGGCGCCCGCATTCTTGAAAAGTGTAAACCGAGGAATCAAGGATGCCAAAATCCGCATTCCGCATTCCGCATTCCGAAATCCTTAAAAACTGCCGCCAGCGCCACCGCCTCCGCTCAAGCCGCCGCCAAAGCCACCAAAACCGCCACCAAAGCTGCCAAAGCTGCCACCAAAGCCTCCCCGTCCATAGCCTCCATAGTATCCTCCTCTTCCCATGAACAAAAGGAGGAGGAGCGGCCAGAGCCCACCTCGCCCCCTGCCCACGGAAAAGAGGACCAAGAAAAAGAGCAAGAGGACCACCAGGGACGACAGGCCAGAGCGCCTCTTCACTGGCCGTTTCAAAGGGACCTGTCCGGTCAGGCTGACACGCGCATCCTTGGCAATGATGCTGGCTATTGCAAGGGTACCATTCAAAAGCCCTTCCCCAAACTGATTACGCTTCAAGTAGGGGATGATATACTGGTCGCGGATCTCGCCAGCCAGCCCGTCGGGAATAAGCCCCTCTATTCCGTAACCGATCTCGATACGCATTTTACGCTCTTTGAGTGCGACAAGGATGAGGACTCCTCGATCTTCGCCCTTTTTCCCAATGCCCCATGCGGCATACAACCGGTTGGCGTACTCGTTGTAATCTTCACCACCAATGTCTGGCATAGTGACCACGACCACGGGCACATCCGTCTTTCTCAAAAGCTCATCAGTTACTTGTGCCAGCTTTTGTTCATACTGGGGCGAAATGACATCGGCAAAATCATTGATAAGCCCCCGTCGCTTTGGGAATGCATCGGTGGCATAATTTGCGACCGGGCATGCGAGTGTCAAGAAAAGGAGAATTAGAAGGGCAAGCCCATTCTTCACATTCGAATATTGTCGATTAGTGATCATAATCATATGAGATTAGGGGACTGGTACCGCATTTTTTCTTGAGCCATTCATATAACACATAAAATCTTCAAAAAAAACCTTTAAGAGGCTGCCGATCAGGGCCACGTCATTTAAAGAGGTAACGCCTTGAAGCAGCAAATTTATTCGCTTAATCAATCTTTGTTAAATCCGAATCTCGAAGCACGAAATCCGAAACAAATCCGAATGCTCCAAATCCTAAATTCAAAACAAAGAATATCTTCCGAAGTTTCAAAGAGATATTGCATCAATTCCGGAAATGTTTTGGTCATTTGATATTCGGATTTTGAAATTGTTTCGAATTTCGATATTCGGATTTCGGGTTTAAACGTCTTGCAAACACCTCTAATTTGAGTAAATTAGAATCTACTTTTACGTTACCGTGGCGTGCCGATATCTAGATGGGGTGGTCTTTAGGCGACTCACGAGAGTCGAGTTCAAGATTGTGGCGAGATTTCCGATAGGCGTTTTAGTGGGATGAAAAAAGGAAATTCCTCAGTGCTCAAGTTTTGGGCAAACTTTTCCGATAGTGTAAACAGGTAACAAATAGGTCTTGCCTGTCATATTCAACAGAAGCTACACACTAAACACAACAAACTTCGAGTGGAGCCTAAATTTTGAAGGAAATGCAAGACCGGTATATCCGGACTGTGATTGTAGATGACGACAGAACGATCGGCGACATCCTGAAGGATTTGATCTCTAAGGAGCATATTTCGGTCGAGGTCTTCAACGATAGCCTTGAGGCCGTAAAGTCTATCACGAGAGAGCCTGTTGATGTCGTAATTACTGACCTGATGATGCCCAGGATTAGCGGCCTGGAGGTGTTACGCCAGGCCAAGGTGATGAATCCTGAGGTCGTGGTTATCATCATAACAGGGCATGGGTCACTTGAAACCGCTATTGAGGCCATAAGGGAAGGAGCCTATGACTATATCAAAAAACCATTCAAACTCCAGGAGATGGAAATTGTATTCAAGAATGCCGTTGAGAAGGTCAATCTGATCCGGGAAAAGACCCAGTTGCTCAAAGAGCTGAAGGAAGCCTATGATCAGTTGGTTGCCATCAAGAAAGAAAGGGACAAAGGCGATCTGGGGCAGAAAGCGGAACAAGACAGGATAGCCAGGCTCAATTTTTTTTCCAGCGACCGGCCTGGTCTTCATCTTATGCGCAGTGCCCCGATGGGTGAACCCAACTACTTTGAACAACTGGAAAATATTTCTATGCTGAAAAGAGACGGATTATTGACCGAAAAGGAATTCAAAACCTTGAAAGCCCACCTGATGAAAGGCTTAAAGACCCATGAGTGAACCCCTGAACATATTGGTTGTTGATGATGATGAAATGATCCTTCAGGTTTTCGAGGATTTTTTTCACAGAACAGGAACCTATTCGATTCTGAGTGCACGAGATGGGACGGAAGCCCTTAAGATTTTTGGGCACAGGAATGTCGATTTTTGTTTTACAGACCTTCATATGCCAGGAATGGACGGAGTAGAGTTCACCAGGAGGATTCATGAGCTCGACAATACCATACCGGTCGTTGTCATGACCGGGTATCCATCTTCAGATAACGCGATAGCTACCCTGAAACACGGGGTGGTAGACTTCCTGGTGAAACCGTTTAATATTGGTGAGATAGAGCTGACGATTAAGAGGGCTCTGGAACAAAAGGCCCTCTTTGTTGAAAATATGCTCTTAAAGGAAGAAATCAAAAAGAAGGAACATATTGCCCGGCTAAATGAAGAGCTGTCCAACAAAGTCGGGGATCTTAAGATATTGAACATGATTCTACAGGAGGTAGACTGGGTAACAAGCAGCTCAGACCTTTTTGATCTGATCGTCAGGCTCTCAGCGGATATAACCAATTGCGACGAAGTCCATTTCTATGTGATAGACGAGACTTTGGGAGGGCCAATTCCTGTCACCTATTTTCGTAAAGAACCCAAATCTAACTCCAGTGCTGGCCTGTCCGCGCCTGCCTGCCTGCCAGGACTTCGTCCGGGCGAAGTCGGGCGGGCCTGCCCGCCATCGCGAGCAGGCTCGCTCAGGCGAGGCGGGCGGGGAACCTGCCCGGCCAGGGAAAGCGACAGTTGTGTTGCAGAGCTCCTTGCGAAAAAAATCTCAGAAGGAATCCCGCTTTTTGTTGACGGCGGTCATGACAAAACGCTTTCGGACGCAAATATCCGTTCGCTGATTGCCATCCCGTTCAAGATTCGGAAAAAGCTATTTGGTATGCTGGCCGCCATTGTCAGAAACGGACCTGTCTGCCATCCCAGGACAGGCATGTCAATGCCCTTCACTGAAAAAGATGTGTACTTTCTGAATTTTTTGGCTGAGAGGGCAACGTTTGTCATAGAGAATGTCGCTCTGTACGAAAACATCTACGAGAATCTTTTCGCTACCCTCTATGCCTTTGTGGAAGCAATCGAGGCCAGAGACCCTTACACGAAGCAGCACTCCAGTCGGGTGACCCGACTGGCACTGAGCATAGGACAGGAGATGGGATGTTCTGACGAGCAACTCGATCTATTGAATTTTTCGGGGCACCTACATGATATCGGAAAGCTCGGCATTCCGGATAGTATCCTGCTGAAACCCGGCCCTTTGACCAAGGAAGAATATGAAGCGATTAAAAAGCATCCCGTCATTGGCGCGAACATTGTCGGCCACTTGGGCCTTTTGACCGGGGAGCAGAAAATCATTTTGCATCATCACGAAAGATGGGACGGGAAAGGATATCCTGATGCTCTTAAGGGTGAATCTATCCCCTTTCTGTCCCGTATCCTGACCGTAGCTGATGTTTATGATGCTATGGCCTCCGACCGTGCCTACCGGAAAAAGCTTGCTGATGAGGTTGTGCTCGATACGATCCGGCAAAATGCTGGCACTCAATTTGATAGAGATGTTGTTGAGGCATTTCTGGCACTCTGCGAAAGGGGCGAGTTGGGGCGCAAGCATGACGCGGTCTCCTCAGGTACTTCCCATAATGAATCGAGACTTGACCTAAAAATCCCCCACAGGTTATGCCACACCCGTTGAGCCGGTTTGGCCGGTAAAATATGGTATAATTGTTGCATCTTGCCTTCGCACATACCCATGTCATGTGCCTTCAAGACCCTGGCCGGGCGGGATAAACCCTGGCCCAGACCCTGGCCCAGACCTGGTTACTTGGCTGTGTGGTTGTGCACAATGAAATATGCGCCAGGGGCGGGCAGCTTGTAGCCTATAGTAAGCATGAGCGCCAGGGCGGGCCGGGTTTTGATATAGCACAGTTTATTGCCCTAGTGTCGCGCCAGGGCAGGCTCAATAAACACAATAAACCGTGTAGACCCAATAAACCCGAACACGGAGGAAAATATGCAGGGGTTTCCAAGCCAGGAGAGAAGGGAGTATATACGGGCACCCTTATGGGTTAATGTTGAGTTTACAGTTGTGGATGGAGATGACTACGAAGCTGTCATGCGATCTGAACAGCATCCCTCCTGCCGGTTTATTAGCCAAACGGCCTTATCCCTTGATGAAGGAAGGCAATATGAGGCTGATAGCACTTTTCGTTCAAACCTGATTGATTTTTTGATTCACATAGATGACAAACTGGATCGCGTGTTAAATGTGCTATCCAAGGTCTCCGGGCTCGAGGCGTCGACATGCAAGGATGACGAGGATGAGGACCTTTTTGTGGGACAGGGCTCAGATATAAGCGGCGCCGGGATAAGTGTGATATGCGATAAGGCTTTAGAGCCCGGCCAGATCCTCAAGGCAAGTTTCATGATCTCGAGATTCCCTATCATACCTTTAGTTCTATTTGGAGAAGTTGTGCGTGTGACACCGGTCCAGGAGGATGGCAAGCAGCGCTACCAGATGGTTGTAAAGTTTATTGATCTGGATGAAGAGGATAGAGAGAAAATCATTGCTTACACATTTCAAGTGCAAAGGGATGCGATCAGGAAAGAAAAAAAAGAAACAGAGAGTAACAATGGATAATCGCGGAGAAACTTCAGGAGAATTCATGTACGAGCCAGCATCGTCAAGGGAGCGGACGCTGCTGAGAAAGATTGCTGACAACTATTATGGTGTCTGTCTGGTTCGAGTCATCGAAGGAATAATCCACAACCTCAATGGCCCGCTTCAAATCCTCTATATTCGATCCGAACAATTGGAGCAGAGCGTGGACCAATTACGGGGTGCCCTGCAATCGGAAACTTTGACCGAAGTCGAGGGATTAGCAGACCGCATGGAAGAAAGAGTCAAATCGATCTCAGGGAGTCTTGATGATTTGAATGCCCGGTTGGGGCATCTTACAAGTGACTTGGTCGTTGAAAGGTGCTCTGACATCGGGGACGTTAAGATCAATCAAGTCATAGAAGACTGTCTTTTTCTTCTCAATGCCAACATGTTTTTCAAGCACAACGTGAAAAAGACCGTTAAGTTGAATGATGCCCTTCCACTGTTAAAGGGGCGAAAAACGGACTTCTGCATTATTGTTTTGAACCTTATCCAGAATGCGCTGGAGGCAATGGTCGATGCTCAAGACAAAGACCTTACCGTTGAAACATTCAGCCAGGAGGACAAGGTGATCATCAGGATTCAGGATACTGGTTGCGGCATCTCTGAAGAAGACCGTGAACACATATACGAGGCCTTCTTCACGACCAAGAAAGGAGCCGGATATGAGGCCAAGCTTGATGAACATGCAGGCCTCGGTCTTTCACTTGTATCCCTTTTGCTTGAGGATTACAACGGAACCATTGCATGTGAAAGCAATCCTGGAAAGACTACCTTTACTGTACAGTTCCCCTGCAAGGTCAAGTAGTCAAGTCGTCGAACGCCTACCTGTTTTTTTAGAGCACCTGTCCATTTTGGTGCAATTAATGCATTAAGTTTGTCACACGACTTAGGGGGGAGGGAGAAGGGGCTTAAAGATTTGGTGCTATTCTGCCGATACATGGGAGCATCAGGATATTTTGGATCTTCAGGAGTAGGGCAATGGAGAAAATCCTCTTTTCCACGCCAGAGTTAGCCCGTTTTCTGGGTGTATTTCATACCACTATCAGGCGATGGATCGAGCAGGGCAAGATAAGGGGTATCAGGGTGGGAAGAAATTACAAGATTCCGGCTGATGAAGTGGTCCGAATATTGGATGATCATAACCTGCCCCTGCCTGAATCGTTACGCAAATATAAGCTTGGGTCAATAAACGAGGGTGATGGCTCATCCACAGTACGCCATCGTGGTTCTGTCCTGGAAAAGCTATTAATCGTTGAGGAGATAGAAGATCCGGCGATTATATGCCGCAAGGAGGCTATCATATGTGCCAACCAGGCCTTTTCAAATCTGGTGGGATGTTGCCAGGCGGATCTAATTGGCCAGGATGTTGTAGAAGTAATAGACGGGACTTTTCACGAAAGATTACTTGATTTGGCGCAAAAGCGCTGGGAGGATTCTGATCAGGGCCCCCGACACTATGAAGCCCACTTGAAGACAGATAAGATGGGGGAAAAGAGGGTTGAGATTTCAGCTAGTTCCCTGAAGCACCTACCGGATGCTTTGCTATTGATTATAAAGGGTACTTAGGGCTCTAATTCGTAAATCCGGTAACGTATTTTATGTCAGGACGGCTACTCCGGGTAAACTGGAATCAAAAAAGTGCCTAAAGCCCGCCCTGGCGCGACGCACACAAACGGTCTATGGACCATAGAAGCCAGGTCTGGGCCAGGGTTTGAAGTGCCTAAAGTGAGCTAAAGTTAGGGCGGGCCGCCCCTACGTAGGGTCGGCTTTATGCCGACCGCTTGATTCCAGGTCTGGGCCAGGGTTAAAACCCAACAAACTTAACAAACTTAACAAACTCAACATGCCTTCTACAGAGTTATCAGACCGGGATTTCAGACGGTTCAGCGACCTGGTTTATGAAAAATGCGGTATCAATTTGCATCAGGGCAAAAAGGAACTGGTCCGCGCCCGGCTGGGCAAGCGGCTGCGTGAGACAGGTTTTAAAGATTTTAATGCCTACTACAGGTTTGTGACCCAAAAGGACACCGGGGACGAGCTGGTGAGGATGCTGGATGCGATCTCCACCAACCTGACCAAATTTTTTCGGGAAGAAAAGCACTTTGATTTTCTGAAGCAGGTGGTTTTCCCGGCTTATGTGGGGGACAAAAATCGAGCAGGCTTCCACAGGCTGCGATTCTGGAGCGCAGGATGTTCAAGCGGGGAGGAGCCCTATTCTCTGGGCATATGGGTGTTGGAATGTCTTGGGAAAAGCCCACGCTCTGATGTGAAGATTCTGGCGACTGACATATCCACAAAGGTCCTGGCACAGGCGAACAGAGGCGTCTATCCGGCAGTGAGACTCGAAAAGATACAGACAGCTGTGGTCAGGAAGTATTTTCAACGGGGCTACGGCAGGCAGAAGGGTTATTTCAGAGTTAAGCCGTCATTAAAAGAAATGATTGAATTCAAGCGGTTTAACCTTATGGATTCGTTTCCTTTCAAAGAGGCATTTAATCTCATTGTCTGCCGAAACGTGATGATCTACTTTGACAAAAGGACTCAGCAGGCCCTGGCGGAGAGATTCTACGACGCTCTACTTGACGGGGGTTATCTCTTCATCGGACACTCAGAAACCCTGACCGGCATTAACCATCGGTTCAAATACATCAGACCAAGCGTCTATCAAAAGGCCGGGCGGGGTAAACCCGCCCCTACGTAAGCGTCGACCAATAGGCTACGTAAGCGTAGGGTCGGCTTTATGCCGACCGATAGGCCGGTCAAGTAGTTGAGTGGTCGAGTGGTCGAGTCGCCCGCCCTGGTGCACACTTCATATATGTAAGCACATAGCCACTTAGCCAGGTCTGGGCCAGGGTTAACCAGTTGACCATTTTTCCACTCGACCACTTAACTACTCGACTAATTTTAGTTCTAAGGAGGGCGAATATGGATATAAAATATGTTAATCCTTTCATCAATGCTACGATCAACGTCCTTGAGACTATGGCATTTACCAGGGCCGAAGCCGGAAAGCCATACGTAAAGAAAGACCACGTTGCCCCGGGCGATGTTTCAGGGGTGATTGGCCTGACAGGGGATGTGAGCGGGACTATTTCGGTCAGCTTTGCCGAAAAGAGCATTCTGTCCATTGTCTCCAACATGTTTGGAGAGGAGATGAAGGAACTAAACGAAGAGATACAGGATGCGGTCGGTGAGATTACCAACATGATCTCCGGGCAGGCAAGGCAGGAGCTGGAGAACCTGGGCAGGTCCCTGCAGGCGGCCATACCAACGGTGATTATGGGCAAGAATCACAGCATAACCCATGTGACCAGTTACCCCATCATAGCCATCCCTTTCAGTACCGCCAATGGGGGTTTTACGATCGAGGTATGTTTTGAACAGTAAGTAGTGGACAGTGAACAGTACTGACCACTGACCACTGACTCACCAGGAGGACTGAATTATGGACCTAAACATGAAAATATTGGTGGTTGATGATTTTGCGACAATGCGTCGCATTGTCAAAAATGTCCTTAAACAAATCGGCTTCACAAAGATCGTAG
>JAFDKF010000183.1 GCA_019307135.1 Deltaproteobacteria bacterium | reverse complement strand
CAAAATTCGCCTCAAAGTCCCGCAGCCTTCCGTGAATCGTGTGAGGCTCAACAACAATGGGGTAATCTCCAATGGCCTCAAGCAAATCGAAGAAACCTTCATTCCCGTCACCAATCCCCCGTTCGTCTCGGTACTCATATAGTCCATATTCGTGTTCGATGTGCACCGCATAGGGGGCAAGCTTTTCGATTTTTCTGGCTACAGCTTTCCACCAATCCCGGCGGCTTATGTCTATGATGGGAAATACGCCATTTCCCTCTCCGTCGGTATGGCTAATGACCCGTACCTCGCGGTCCGGATTGGCCTTCTGAATGAACTCCCGCGCTTCTTCACAAAACGTGGCGATACCGCACAATCGTGGCGGGTACGAACTGACCATCACTATTGGCTCTGAACTCATGCCGCTCTATCCTCAATTTCATCTAACCGATCGTTCATGACACCATCGGATAGCGAGACACGCATTGCCTGCATGCTCAGAAGGGAAAGTAACCAGGCCAAAGTTGATTCTGCGCCCTGGTTGAAGTTTACTCCGTCAGCGGAAAGGCCGTCGCAACATCCGCCTGTTTTGTAATCGTACAAAGGCGCGTTGACATCGTTTCTACCGAGGAACCACTCAAAACAATGCTGGGCCTCTTTAATCCATCTCTCGTCGCCGGTGACATTGTACGCTTCTCTGCAGGCCTCAATCATGTCCGAGGCTTCCAGTGGCTGTTGGTCAAACCTGGCTTTTTCCCCACCCTTAGGATACCAACCATGGTTGCCAACAGGGCTGAAATGACCACTGGCGTCAGTTTGGATTCTAAGTAACCACTCAAGCGAGCGCAGCCCCGCCTCGACCATTTCTCCGCGCTGGAGCCACTGCCCCGACAGAAGCAGGGCATGAGGAATCTTGCCGTTCGCGTATGTGACAATAT
The DNA here is from genome assembly GCA_019307135.1 of Deltaproteobacteria bacterium. Classification (GTDB taxonomy): domain Bacteria; phylum Desulfobacterota; class Desulfobacteria; order Desulfobacterales. The sequence continues at coordinate 5,036 of JAFDKF010000183.1, read as the reverse complement.
CTTCTATCCATGGCCAGTCATTGCTCGCATTTGCCTGAAACAGACCGAAGATGCGCTCAGCAAGCTTTTCCCGGCTACGTTTGATTTCTGCATCTCCACTAAACTTCCTCAAGTAGGCATGAATTCCCACCAGGGCGAACGCACACGTTCTTGGTGACTCAAACTGGTTCATTGCCGGCATGGCCTTTTCGAACAAGTTAAGGGCGACCGCTGTCAGGTTTTCAGATTTCGAAAGAGCGACCGCCATGCCCAGCGCCCACAGAGCGCGGCCGTGGCTATCTTCAGAACCTTGCTCTTCCAGCCAGCGGCGATCGTAGCTCATGAAATTGCGAAAACGCCCCCTGCTGTCGTTGTAAGCGTGTAGCAAAAACCCTAGATAGACACACGAAAGCTCCACAAGAATGTCATCTTCCGGCAACAATTCCTGGCCCAGCAACACCGCAATCAGGGCCCTAGCATTGTCATCGGTACAGTAGCCGTGGTCACGGTCCGGCACGATGTACTTGGCATGTTGTAAGACACCCACGTCGTCTGTCAGCCGTTTCAGATGATCAAATTTCGGCTTTGGCAATTCCAAGGGATTGGACTGGAGTGTGGCAGCTCGATAGACTGGCCTCGGCTGACGTTCTCTTTCTTCTTTGACCTGGGCGAGCACTTCCAAGTACTTCCGGGCCACCTCCTTCCAGATCATATCCCTGCAGTGGTGGTAGGCTCGTTTACGCATAGCATGGCGCTCAACTTCGTTGTCGATAAGGCCCACTATCTCCGCTGACAGCGCTTCTGGATTGTTGAAGGGCACCAGGCGGCCACGCCCATCGGCAAGCATTTCCTGGGCGTACCAGTACGGGGTGGAAATCGTTGCCTTTCCCGCCCCTAATGCATAAGCCAACGTCCCCGAGACGATCTGCTCATCATTCAAGTAAGGTGTGACGTATATATCCGCTGCACCGAGGAATTCACACAGCTCCTCGAGTTCCACAAAGCGGTTGTGAAAGATCAGGTGGTCTTCCACGCCAAGGCTTCGAGCTCGCCGCTGGAGAGAGTAGCGATAGGCTTCTCCCTGGTCCCGCTTAACATGGGGATGGGTGGCGCCCAAGACAACGTAGACGGCATCAGGATGTATCCGCACCACTTCAGGCAACGCGTCTATCATGTGTTCAATACCCTTGCCCGGCGATAACAGCCCGAAAGTGAGGATAACCTTGCGTCCCTCCACCCCAAATTGATCCTTGTAGTAGTTGGGATCGACGAAAGGAACATCCGGGATGCCGTGGGGAACAAGTTCGATTTTCTCCCCGGGTATGCCATAGACTTCCTGCGACAGCTCTCTTGCCTTGTGGCTCATGACCACCAAACGGTCAGAGAGACGGCCAATCTCGCGCAAGTTCGATCTTTGTATCTCGTTAGGGTTCTTCAGCACGGTATGCAGAGTTGTGATGATGGGCATCCGGAGGTTGCGGGCAAGCTCCAGGATGTGGGCGCCATGTTTTCCCCCAAAAATGCCGAATTCATGTTGAAGAGAGACTGTGTCTACTTGCTTCATGTTCAGGAACTCGGCCGCTAACCGGTAATCCTGGAGATTCTTCTGGTTTAGCTCAAAACGGACTTGTGTAGGATATGGATAACCCTCGGGCGTGTCGTTGATGGCTATGGCCCAGCAGTCGGCATCCGGCGCTTCGGCCATGAGGGAGTTCAGAAGATCCGTGGTAAACGTGGCAATACCGCACTTACGCGGCAAGTGATTACCGACAATTGCAAGAGTTCCAATGCTTGCGCCGTAGTGGGTAGATCGCATGAGAGCCTCCCTCCTTAAATGACGGTAAGCAGGGGGCCACGCCCCCGGCTAAGGTTGGGACGTTGATATCATTGCCAAGATCAGAAGACTAAGACCACTGAGTCTCTAAAAAGGCCTTCAGCCGGCGCCTTCTTGTTGGATGACGCAACTTCCGCAGGGCCTTCGCCTCAATTTGCCTGATCCGCTCGCGTGTTACGTGAAAGTCCTTGCCGATCTCCTCGAGGGTGTGGTCAGCCTTTTCACCGATGCCAAACCGCATGCGCAGCACCTTTTCTTCACGGGGCGTTAAGGTAGCAAGGCATTTTCGCGTTTGCTCAGCCAGGTTCATACTGATGGCAGCCTCGGAGGGCGACATGAACTTCTTGTCCTCAATGAAGTCGCTTAGATCGCTGTCCTCGTCCTCTCCAATCGGTGTTTCCAGAGAAATGGGCTTCTTGGCAATCTTTAGTACCTTATGGACCTTCTCCAACGGGAACTTCATCTTCTCAGCGATCTCCTCAGGTGTGGGTTCTCGGCCGAGTTCCTGGACCAAACAGTGCGACGTGCGAATCAGCTTGTTAATGGTCTCAATCATGTGTACGGGAATTCGGATAGTGCGGGCCTGATCAGCAATGGCCCTGGTGATGGCTTGTCTGATCCACCAGGTCGCATAAGTACTAAACTTGTACCCCCTTCGGTATTCAAACTTGTCCACTGCTTTCATGAGACCCACGTTCCCTTCCTGGACCAAGTCCAGAAACTGCAGCCCACGGTTTGTGTATTTCTTGGCGATGTTGACCACCAGTCTCAAGTTAGCATTTACCATTTTCGCCTTGGCCACCCGTGTATTGTGTTGCCCTTGTTCTATGCGGGCCAGTATACGTTTCAAGCCAGAGGCTGTCATTTTCAGCGCAAGTTCCTGTTTAGAGATGGTGTCACGGATCTCACTGGCTCGCTTCACAATCTGACCAAACTCGGTCTTCTTGAGCCCACTCTGCTTCCAGAATTTGTCGACAAACCTGGTTCTATTGTTGCAACCCTCCCACAGCTCGGTCACCGTGATCCCGGCCTGAGATGCAGCCTGCGCAAATTTCTTGTCCAGCCTTTCGAAGTCGGCTATCTGCTCTTTGATCTCGTCAACCACCGCATCGATCCATTTTGGCTGAAGCCTCCAGTCCTTCATCTTTTCGAAAAGCTTCTGGCTCCTGCGGTTTACGATTCGCCTCGCTCTGCGACGTGTCTCGGGGTCCATCTTCGCGGATAAGAGTAATTCCCTGTATTTAGTGGCCTCATTATGAATCTCCTTGATCTCTCCAATGATTTTCAGGATTCTTTGCGTATGTTCGGATTCTTCAACAAGGGTATTGACCTCGTCCACATCACGCATAACGTCCCTCAGTCTGATCTCACCTTTTGCAAGAGATTCTTCGAGGGTGATAATCTTTTCTACCCCCACAGTGGACTGCATGAGGCTCTTCAGCACTTCTTGTTCGCGAGCCTCGATCTGCTTGGCAATTTCCACCTCTTCCTCCGGGCTTAGCAGAGACACTGATCCCATCTCGCGGAGGTACATCTTAAGCGGATCGGCAACTCTGCTGAAAATGTCTCGGCCCAGCTCTGGCGAAGGCGTTGTTTCCTCTTCCGAGATCTTTTTTTTCTCTTCCACTTCTGGCTCAAATACCTTGATCTTGCTTCCATTATTCACCTTGATATTCAGGTCGTCAAAAAGCATGAAAACGCGATCGATCTGGTCAGGCGAGATTCTCCCTTCAGGCAGGGCCTCGTTGAGTTCTTCATAAGTCACGTATCCCCGGCTCTTACCTTTCCTTATCAGCTGTTCTAGATCCTTTACCTTGACGCTTTTTCGTCCCGTTAAGTCCATCTCTCCGTCTGGCCGAAATACCACACATGACTGACCGTGGTCGGGTTCTGAGCCCCCATAATCCTGGTAAAGCAACAAAGTTTGCAAACTAAGGCATCGAAATATGTGCCAGGCGTAATAGGCCTTCGATCTTTGACATCTTTGCAAAACAGAAAACAACAAAGCCAGAGACGGTTTCCTACCGGAGTAAAGTCCGCTACTCAGCTGTTGAATCTGGTAGCAATGTTAAATGTGGAATCGGTGTACGGCTGGGAAGCGCCCACGCGGGATTGTATTAAAGTATGCAGACCCCTCCAAGGCGATGGGCGCCCAGCCGTAACGAGATCTGTAGTTGAGAAAGCGGGCTGTGGTGCCCGCTTGGCCTTGCCTGCTAGCCCATTTATAACCTGGCTATGGCGATTAAGCCGCTTTGACTTCGATTTTCTTCACAGCGCTTTCCTTGGTCTTGGGCAGATTGACCTTCAGGATACCCTTCTTGTAGGTAGCCTCGACCTTGTTGTTGTCTATCTCAGCCGGAAGCTCGATTGTCCTGGAGAACGCGCCGTAGCTTCTTTCCACTCTATGGAAGTTCTCGCCTTTCTCCTCATGCTCGTGCTTCCGCTCGCCGCGAAGGGTCAGTCGGTTTTGGTTGACGGAAATGTCGATGTCCTTTGCATCCATGCCGGGAACCTCGGCATGGACAACAATCTCCTTGCCGGTCTCCGACACATCTATCGCAGGCAAGTAATCTACTCCTTCAATGAAACGACCGAAAGGACTCCGGGTAAAAAAGTCACCAAACAGTCTGTCGATCTCACTTCTCAAACGGCCAACTTCCCGCTCATGCCATGGAATTAAACTTGTCATAAATCATCACCTCCTTAGTAATGTCAAAATTATAGCTGTTTGTAGGAAAAGCAGAAAGAAGTCCTCCGACGCGCCAACTGAAATTGCCTATCAACATTATTCCTTTTTTCCATCCAGAGTGTTTCATATACTCACCCCCTTTCCGGAAAACACGCTGTTAAGAAAAAATAGAATAAAAACAACAATAACAGTGTGTTGTGTTGAAATTTGATAAAAAAATAATCACAAAATTTTTTCTGTCAAGAAAGGGGCCATGATCTTTTATCAGGTTCGTGAAAAATTTCGCAGCCCCTCTTGACAGTCTCAAAATACGGATTATTTATTTTGTAAAAGTCCCATCGATCGGTGGACCTTCACAAAAGCTCTGACAATGGTTGATCAAAGTCGCTAGTTCCGGATTTTATAAGGTGAAAATCTGAGAAAAGCAGTGAAATGGATATCCTCGGAGCGGCTTCAGGATAAGGAGAAAGCAATCAATCTGCTTGTTCAGGAAGTCGCTCTGAGGTTCAACCTCTCACCAAAAGATGAAAATTA
>JAFDKF010000038.1 GCA_019307135.1 Deltaproteobacteria bacterium | reverse complement strand
TTGATCGGCTGGTTCGGGCCTGTGTGACCACCCAAACCGTCACATACAACGAAATCATACGTCGACCCTCCGCCACCCGAATGAGTTTTGGCAGCTAAGTCAATAGGCATTTTCGCCGATATGGTTTAAAACCTCTCATTCGAAAATAATTTTGGCATCCTTCATGAGTCAGTTTACACTTTTTCCTGGCATTTTGGTTGCATTCAGGTTTCAGGTGTCAGGTGTCAGGAGTGAAACGGGCAGAACCTGAACACTGAAACCTGAAACCTGAACACTGAAACCCGGCCTTCATTTCGAAGAAAGTGTAAACTACTTCTGCTCGATTTTGAAAGATGCCATAATTTCTATGAAAAACAACAACGCCCTGCTTTCCGTCCAGGACCTGAAAGTATATTTCCACGGCAACCAAAGGGTTGCCCGGGCCGTGGATGGCGTAAGCTATGAGGTCCGCAAGGGAGAAACGGTCTGTCTTGTGGGTGAGTCAGGTTCTGGAAAGACAGTGTCAGCCCTGACCACACTCGGTCTTATCCCACGACCTCCGGGTGAGATCGCTGGGGGCAGGGTACTGTTCAAGGGGCAAAACCTTTTGGATCTGGGTGAAGAGGAGATGCGCAATATTCGTGGAAAGCGCATAGCCATGGTCTTTCAGGAACCCATGACCTCTCTGAATCCTGTGTTTACCATAGGGCATCAGATCCAGGAGGCGATCATGGTTCATGAAAAGGTGAGCGAAAGCGAGATCCGTCAAAGGTGTGTGCAACTCCTTACAGATGTGGGTATCCCCTCGCCCGAAGATCGCCTTGCCGACTATCCCCATGAGCTGAGCGGCGGCCAGCGCCAGCGGGTCATGATTGCCATGGCATTGGCATGCAACCCCGAGCTGGTGATTGCCGATGAACCGACCACGGCCCTTGATGTGACGATTCAGGCGCAGATTCTTAATCTATTCGGTGAACTTCAAAAAAAACGACACATGTCGCTTCTTTACATCACCCATGACCTGGGCGTGGTGGCAAGTATAGCCAATCGCATTTACGTCATGTATGCAGGCATCATTGCGGAGCAGGGTAATGCCTCTGAAATCTTTCATAATCCCCGTCACCCCTATACCCAGGGACTCCTGGCATCACTGCCGAATCGTGCTAAACGTGGGAGGAGGCTTTACAGCATCCCTGGTACAGTGCCAGACCCTGCCCGCAAGCCGGGTGGCTGCCCATTTCACCCCAGATGTGATTTTGCTCTGGAGACCTGCCAGGGCCAGTTTCCGGAGATGTGCGATTATGGGAAGGGCCACCTGAGCCGCTGTCCCGTGCTTTATGCAGGGAAGGGCAGGGCGAAATGATGCACGTTTTTTATCTCTCGCAGAGTGCACAGAGGCACAGAGTTTTTGAGTCCCGCAAGGCGGGAAGAGGGGAATTCAGCTCAAGATGCATCCCGCTACGGCGGGAAATATTTACAAGGCAAACGACGCAAATTGCTATGGACCTGAATCATCTCTCATCTCAGATTCAACGAAGGTCTGCTCAAAGACGGTATTACCAGAATCATAAATACTCCGCCAACGGCGGATTGAGCGTTTTGGCCTGATTTTTCCTCTCAAGAAATCAGGCCAAAGAGGTTATCTCAGAGTGCTCTGTGATCTCGAGCGATCGAAGAGAGCGGGCGAGAGATATAGTTTAGATATGGAACAAATCAAGTCATCAAACAAGATTGTGCTCAGGGTGGAAGGGCTGAAAAAATACTTCCCGGTGCGTAGGGGGTTTTTGCAAAAGGTCATCGGATGGATCCAGGCTGTTGACGGGGTGGACTTTGATATTGAAGAGGGAAAGACTCTGGGTCTGGTGGGAGAGAGCGGGTGCGGTAAGTCCACGGCCAGCCGACTTATCCTAAAGCTGCTTGAACCCGATGAGGGAAAGATCATTTTTCGGGATCAGAATATCAGCCGCTTTTCCCAGAGCCAAATGAAGCCCTTGCGAAAAGAGATGCAGATCATCTTCCAGGATCCATACGGCTCTCTGAATCCCCGGATGACTGTGGGGGAATCAATAGAAGAAGGGCTGCGGACCTTGGGTGTGAAAGGACGGGCTGAGCGGAAAGCCCGTGTCGAAAAACTTCTGGAGATGGTAGGTATGTCGCCAAGGGGGGCTGATCGTTATCCCCATGAATTCAGCGGTGGCCAGCGACAACGCATCGGTATAGCACGGGCCCTGAGCGTGGAGCCTTCCTTGATCATATGTGATGAACCAGTATCGGCTCTTGACGTCTCGATCCAGGCCCAGATTATCAATCTCCTCAAAGATCTACAGGCCCGGCTCGGCCTCAGCTATCTCTTTATCGCCCATGACTTGAATGTGGTGGGCTACATCAGCGACACGGTTGCTGTCATGTACCTGGGCCACATCATGGAGTATGCTCCGGCAAATGAGCTTTATGATAATCCCCTCCATCCGTATACCCTGGCATTGCTTTCAGCAGTACCCGTGCCTGAACCGGATCATAGACGTAAACTGAAAACCCTTTCGGGTGATGTACCGAGCCCTTTGGACCCGCTTCCCGGGTGCAGATTTCAGGGGAGATGTCCTCTTGTTGAAGATCGATGCCGAAAAGAGGAAGTGGAGTTCTACCGTGCAGGCGACAACCACAGGGTGCGCTGCTGGAAGGTGATTGGAAGATGAAGTGGATACAAAGATCGAACTTGGGGGCATTGCCCGAATTTATTGGCAAAAACGGACTCGGCGGCAATGGTATGCCGCCGAACCTTGTTGCTGTCTACTCCTTGCTGTTTACCACGTGAAATGATTTATCTATTTTACTGTGGCTTACTTTCTTCCTATGATCCTCCTGTATCCTTTTCAGTGTGGCATGTAAAGCACCCACTGGTATTCGTGCCGCCTCCTGCGTTCATGTCATTATAATTCCACCTGAGCATGTCTGGATAAGGACTTCCGTGCGCCCTGTGGCAGGAGATGCAGGTTACCACTGCCGTAGCCCGCGTGGGGATAGACACATCAGTGTATCCCACCGGGGCCTCCGCACTGTAAGCAGGGTATCCGTTATACTCTCCGGTTTGTGGGAGTAAGATGTCGGAAGGATGACGGATCCACTGGCCATTGCTCTGTGTGCCACCGAAGCCATATTCGACTTGGCCATAAGCATTGCGATCGAGCTGGTGGAAGTGCCCATGGCAGGCTGCACAGAACCCGCTGATGGTATCATATTCTGGAGTCTCTCCGTGCCACCCAATAGGTGCATGACAGGATCCGCCGCAGGTCGTCTCGGACGGAGAGGTTGCACCCGAGTACCGGTTGTGCTTGGTTGTTGTTGTTTCTTGCTCCCAATCGGGGTCCTCATACCCCTTTACTCCCCAGATCCCGCGAAAACTGTTGCCGATTGTGTTTGCTGTCGTCAGCTCTCCTCCCTCATTCTGGTGATGAAAACCTTTGATACAGGCATCATGTTCAGCGTCCTCATAATCCAAAAAACGGTTACCATGACAGCCTCGCGCCCCTGCCCCTGGGCCTCCTCCGCCCCCAGAGCATCGGACCTGGAATTCGTGACCAGGACCACCAGGAGGGGCACTCAAGACGCCGTCCGTGTTGCCCAGCTCAAAAGGATTGTGGCCATAGGCGTCGCCGTAGCCCGCATTCATAACCCAATAATAGTTGCCGCCTGCCAGCGGATTACTAGACGCGCCGCTTGCACTGTAAACAATAGGAGCTCCCAGGCTGTTCTTCCATTCGGCAGAATCATTGGACGCATGGCACCCGACGCAACCATTTGTCCGAAGAAGGGTTCCATAGGGCCCCTCGTCGGCCCCGTAGCCTGTGTGCATACTGGACCCACCCTGGCTGTTGTGCATGGTGTGGCAGTTTGAACAGGGGCCAGTGACTTTGGCAGAGGAAATGTCTGGGATCAACAGAATCAAGGAAAGAATCAGCCCTAAAGTGGCTGAAAATGCAGCTACTCTTTGTGCGGCAATCCATGGGCTTGCCACCATCTTACACTCCCCCGTATTCCAGCGGCACATAATAACTTTCGGATCGGTATCACAATTTTTTCATAAACGCAACCAGAAAGCCGGCCAATTGCCTGGTAATGATCGTGGTCTTTCTTGATATGGTAACCGTTGATAACGCAATGTACACCATCTTCAAACGTACAGTTAATCGTAAGAAAGTCGTATTTTTGGTTGTATTTTATGGAGATTATTCGCGAACCACGTAGTACTTTAGTTGTATACGGTCGAATCCTCGCCACAAAAAAGCCCATCTTTCTTCCGAAAAAATGGGCACCGGATGAACTTAGCTCCGCTTTGCTCAGTCCGCTTGAGGCACAGTTAGGCCGAAGGCTTTCCGTCCAGTCCTTTCAGGGGGTTTCCTTTTGAAACAGCCTCTACCGAAAATAGCGGAGAGAGAAATAAGTGGGGCGGCGGGTCTATAGAAAATCAAAAAGGCCGCAAGAAGCGGCCTTAGGTGTCAAGAGATAAGGGCTACTGGATCAGCTTCCCGTATCCTTTTCAGTGTGGCATGTGAAGCAGCCTGTGGTGTTCGTGCCGCCACCTGCGTTCATACCAGTATAATCCCACCTGAGCATGTCCGGATAGGGACTTCCGTGCGCCCGGTGGCAGGAAAGGCAGGTTACCACTGCCGTAGCCCGCGTGGGGTCAGACACATCAGTGTAACCCACCGGGGCCTCCGCGCTGTAGGTAGGATATCCGTTGTACTCCCCGGTCTGCGGGAGTAGGATGTCGCTGGGATGACGGATCCACTGGCCGCCACTGTTCTGTGTTCCACCGTGCTCATACATATCCGGCTCGAGCCGGTGGAAGTGCGGATGGCACGCGCCACAGAACCCGCTGATGGTATCATATGGTAACGTGCCAAATCCATCGTGGCAGGCACGGCAGGTGATTACCGTATCCGGGTCGGGAGGAGAGGTTGCGCCTGAGTACAGGTTGTGGGCACTTGCTGGGGCTTGCTCCCAATCGGGGTCCTCAGCCCCTTTTACTTTAAGAATGCCGCGAAAACTGTTGGCGACAGTATTTGCTGTCGTCAGCGTCCCTCCCTCATTCTGGTGATGGAATCCGGCTATGGAGTCATCCAAGTAACGGTCACCATGACACCCTGTATTCCCTCCCGAGCATCGGAGATCGAAGCCGCCTGTGACGCTGTGAGGAATACCGGGAGGATCAGACAGGCCGTCTGGGTTGCCTATCTCAACAGGATTGTGCCCGTAGCCATCGCCCGTATTCATAACCCAATAATAGTTGCCGCCTGCCAGAGGATTGCTGGGCACTCCAGTTGAACTGTACACAATGGGAGCTCCCAGGCTGTTTTTCCATTCGGCGGAATCAGTGGACGCATGGCATCCAAGGCAGCCGTTTACCCGAAGAAGAGTTGCCTTTTCCCCGGATGTTGAGCCAAAACCTGTCTGCATCTCGCTGCCACCCTGGCTGTTGTGCATGGTATGGCAGTTGGAGCAGACACCGGTGACTTTGGCAGAGGAATTGCCGGGCAGGAAGAGAATCAATAAAAGAATCAGCACTAAAGTGGCCGAAAATGCAGCTACCTTTTCATGGTTTGTTCTTTGATTTTTTAACATTTTGCAGCTCCTATAGATCGATCCTCTTCACTTACCATCCATACTGAGCACGGTCCGTGCCAAAAATGATGTAATTAGGGAAGTGCACTTAGCTGATTTTATTAATATAATTGGCTGCCGAGTCAACAGGCCTAGCTATCCTGAAACACGACGTCGCTGTGCATGAAATTGCGTAGCGAAGTGGGATTATTTTATGTGAACTAGAGAAAGGCGTTATTCTAAAGGACGGAAAAAATGTAATATATTACACAGGTGTAACGTAACACACCTGTAACATCTTACACTCTTCATACGACATTCTTCCGTGATGGACAATTCCGATTCGGGCGAGGGTAGTTATGTTTGACACGAGTGCTTTAGCGTTAAATGCTTTGAATAATGCCATTGAGTTTCGGACACACGCTCTGTCCAATACCGCGAAGGCGAGCTTTGAGGGAGGATACGGCAGGGGGAATATAGGTCTCAAAATCCTTTTTTTCTTTGACCCGGCTTAGAAAGGCGAAGGCTCCCAGGATCTGTAAATTCCTGTTTATAGCGCAGTAGGTGTAGGCATCAAGAAACTCACCCGCGTCAACTGCGATGAAATCTGAGAGCCGTTTCACGTAATAGTTCAACAGCTTGAGTTGAAGCGCCCGAGGAAGATTCACATAAGGGTCGATCAGCAATGAGGCAAGATCATAGGGGAGGGGGCCGAGCCGTGCACCCTGAAAGTCGATGAAGTAATAGTTTCCGTCTTTTACCAGGATGTTGCGGGACTGAAAATCCCGGTGGAGCAACCCTGTGTATGGATGGTCAAGCGCCCTCTGAGCTAAGACCTCAAATTCGTCACCAAAGGTCTCAAAGTCTATCTTAAGCCTCAAATAACCATTTAGAAAGGCCTCAACAAAATATCGCGATTCCTTTTTAAGAATAAGCTCTCGGTCATAATAAGGTGTTTGATACGTATATGACAGGTCAAACCCCTTTGCCCCCTCAACGCCCATAGCAATCAGCAGATCAATAACGGCCCTGTAATGGTTGGCAACTTCCTCGGTATCTACCGCGCGGCGGACAAAACTTTGAAGGTGAAGATCGCCCAGGTCTTCCAGTACCACCAAGCCCGAGGGTCGATCATAGGCAAAGATACGGGGAACCGGGATCCCTTTGTGGTGGAGGTGCCGGCCAATAGCGGCAAACGCGTCGGCTTCACACGTACTGCCTTCGGAAGGCAGGCCATGATCAACCAAAATGACACTCGACTGGTCCAGTAATGGTTTGCCACTTGAGGTAATGGAAACCGCTTCTCTTCGGCCCCCAACCCGCCTGCCACTGCGTGGCACGAGCGGGCAGGTGCCTTTAGCAGGTATGCCATTGTCCTCGGTGGGGGTGGTGGACACACGATACCATGTTCGATCCGAGCCATCCCCTTTCAGGTTGGACCAGACGAGGCTGTCTGATCCAACCTTAGAGATGACGGTTCTAAAGGTTTCGCGGGCCAGAGCCTCTCTTGTGGCCGCTCGATATCCTGCCATTGTGCCTATATCATGCCAGTAGTGGTTTCTGGCAATAAATCCTTTTATCGTAAGGCCCTGGTGAATCATCTCACAGTAGGCATCGATTATGTTGCAAAAGGTCCCATTCGGGATGAAGCTCAAAACCTGTGGATCAAGCACGTGTATGCCTGTAAAGGCAAGTTGCCGATTATTGGCAGCGTCAGCCGTAAGGTCTGGCGTGCCGTGAGCGGAGTCAAGGGCCGGAGGGGGGCAGGGGGCCGTGTGACCGAACCCGCTGATATGATCGCTTGAATCGACCCACACATGATTAAACTGTGCGTAGTCGTGAACCACCAGGGTGACAGGATGTTTGTGGTTCAGGTGAAACCGGTAGACCTTCACAAGGTCTATATTAGTAAATATATCGCCGTTGACGACCAGAAATGGCTTGTCATCCCAGAAATCCTCAACGTTCTTAATCGCACCCCCTGTGCCGAGTACGGTTGGCTCGTAGCGGGTCGCAACCGGGATGCTGTAGGCTTGTGCTTTGACGAACTCATCAATCACATGGGCCAGATGGTGGGTGTTTATGATGACATCCTCACATCCCGCGGTCTCAAGCCTGCGAATCAGGATATCAATCAAAGGACGGCCAAGAATCGGAAAGAGGGGTTTTGGTCTCTTTTCGGTCAAAGGCAACAGGCGTGTGCCAAGGCCTGCCGCCAAGATCATTGCTTTCATAATAACCATGATGCCAGCGTGGAAGATCCATGTCAAGGTTTGACCAAAGTCCAATTCAGCCGTTCAGCCGTCGCAGCCAGTGCTTTGGCGAAGTCGGCTCGTAGCCATAGGCTACTATGGCGAAGTCGGCGGTTCACGGTTCAAGGTTAGAGAGCGATGAAGATTGAACGGTTTGAAGATATTGAGCCATGGCAACTGGCACGTGAATTGATATGAAAAGCGTAAAGTAGCCAACCGTGAACCGTGAACCTGACAACCTGAGTAGTTACTAATAGTTCACAGCAAGGAGAGGCAGAATGAAAAGGGCGATTATCACCGGCGTGACTGGTCAAGACGGTTCCTATTTGGCGGAGTTCTTGCTTTGCAAAGGCTATGAGGTGCATGGAATCATAAGAAGATCTTCGTCTTTCAATACCGGAAGAATTGACAGAATCTATCAGGATCCTCACCAGGAGAAAACTCGCTTTTTTCTCCATTACGGTGACTTGTGTGACGGTACGGTTCTGAGAAGAATATTGGAGAGGGTCAGACCCGATGAGGTATATAATCTCGGTGCCCAGTCTCACGTTAGAGTCTCTTTTGATGAACCCGAATATACGGTTGACGCGGTTGCTATGGGCACACTCAGAGTGCTTGAGGCGATTCGAGATTTTCGGGAAAGGACCGGAAAGGATGTAAGACTTTATCAGGCAGGGTCCTCTGAGATGTTTGGAAAGGTCACCGAAATCCCCCAATCAGAAACAACACCTTTCTATCCACGCTCTCCATACGCAGCAGCAAAGGTTTATGCCCACTGGCAGACGGTCAACTACAGGGAGGCCTACAATCTTTTTGCGTGTAACGGGATTCTGTTTAACCATGAATCGCCTCGCCGCGGGGAAACGTTCGTAACCAGAAAGATCACCCGAGCAGCAACCCGCATCAAACTTGGGCTGCAAGAAAAACTTTATCTTGGAAATCTTGAAGCAAAACGAGACTGGGGGTTTGCGGGCGATTATGTGGAAGCTATGTGGCTCATGTTGCAACAGGAGGAGGCGGATGATTACGTGATTGCCACCGGGAAGAATTATTCCGTAAAAAAATTTCTAACCACTGTGTTTTCCCGTTTGGATTTGGATTGGAAAGAATATGTGGAAACAGATCCCCGATATTTCAGGCCTGCCGAGGTTGATGAATTGGGGTGGAGGCCAAAGGTTGACTTTAATGGCCTTGTAAAGATGATGATTGAAAGCGATATGGAATTGGCTCGGCAGGAAAAAACACTGCGGGACGCAGGCCATTTTGCAAATAGCGGGTGTTTTGATTAGATGAAGAGTGCCTAAAGTGAACTAAAGTGCCTAAAGTGAACTAAAGCCCGCCCTGGCGCGACATGCTTGAATGAGTCCACAAAGTTTACAGACCAGGTCTGGGCCAGGGTTATTGAGAGGATTAAAGTTTCGCCTTTTTAAACTTTAGGTAGGCGTTCACAGGTTCAGAGTTCAGGGTTACCTTTTTTGATTGTCGATTTACGCCCGCCCTGGTGCGACCTGATTGGAAGAGGCTGTTGCCTCCGTAAGTCAGGTCTGGGCCAGGGGTTGTCGATTGTTTTTTCAATCATCAATCATCAATGGGGCGGTGACAAGGGGTCTCAACATTTGTTCGGTGAACCCTGAACCATTGAACCCGTGAACGGTTACAACTTTAGGCACTTTAGGCACTTTAGCTCACTTTAGGCACAGGAATGATGGAATTAGATTCCAAGATATACATTGCTGGTCACAGGGGACTTGTTGGGTCAGCCATACACCGAAAATTAAAGGAAAAGGGATACGCGAACATCATTGCGCGCACCCGCAAAGAGTTGGATTTGGAAAGGCAGGCACCGGTCGAGTCCTTTTTTCAGGAACAAAGACCCGAGTATGTCTTTCTCGCAGCTGCCAAGGTAGGGGGTATATGGGCTAACAACAGCTTTCCTGCTGAGTTCATTTATAGCAACATAATGGTGCAAACAAACCTTATTCACTCAGCGTATCGCACCGGAGTGAGAAAGCTCCTCTTTTTAGGGTCATCATGTATCTATCCAAAGAACTGCCCGCAGCCCATGAAGGAGGAACACCTTCTCACCGGCCCGCTTGAGCCTACGAATGAACCCTATGCTGTTGCAAAAATCGCAGGTATCAAGACGTGTCAGTCATACAATCGGCAGTACGGTACGAACTATGTTTCGGTCATGCCCACCAATCTATATGGACCGAATGATAATTTTGATCTGGAGACATCCCACGTGTTAGCCGCAATGATCCGCAAATTCCACCTGGCTAAACTCGCTGCCAAGGGTGACTGGGAAGGAATTCAAAACGACGAGACCTACTACGGCCCCATTCCCGAAGACGTCCGCACTGCCATCGGTTTCTCAGTAAGAAATCCGCAATCCCTCCGGGGCGTAGGCCCCTCCGGGCCGGAGGCCACAATCCACAATCCACAATCGGTCGTTCTCTGGGGTACCGGAACACCGAAACGGGAATTTCTTCATGTAGATGATTTAGCGGACGCATGTATCTTTCTCATGAGTCATTATGATGAATCAGATATCATCAACATTGGTTGTGGTGAAGATGTTTCGATTGCAGAACTTGCATTGTTAGTAAAGGATATAGTCGGTTATACTGGCAATATTGAATATGATACCGAAAAACCGGACGGCACACCTCTCAAACTGCTTGATGTTAGCAAACTCAGGGGCTTAGGGTGGAAGCCCAAGATATCCTTAGAAGAAGGAATAAGAAAAACCTATCAGTGGTATTGCCGGAGTGCAGCATGATAATTTGACGTTTCTACAACTCGTTGAGAACATACGTTGTTGGCGGGAACGAATTCATGCCATTGACATGGAGTCATCCAATAGGGGCGGGGTAAACCCGCCCCTACGTAGGGTCGGCTTTATGCCGACCGCATTGCATCATTCCATCACTCCAATACTCCAATTGGGGCGAAAGCCCTAAGTCTCTCCTTGGAGTAAATTGCTTAGCGTCACAAACTCCTTAACACTTAAAGTTTCAGCCCTCCTTCGCGAATCGATCCCGGCGAGTTCCAGTGCCGCCGACACCCTCTTGTCTCCGAACCCCAGATTGCTCCCCAACAAGGCATTTCTTAAAGTCTTACGTCGCTTCCCAAAGGCTGCCCGGACTATCTGAAAAAGAAGACCCTCATCGGTTGCCTGGAAAGTAACAGGGTGATGGAACTCAATACCAACCACTTGAGAATCTACCTTTGGCTTTGGAAAGAAGGCTGAGGCAGCCACTGAGACCAGAGGGTAAATCTTGGCACAGTACTGAATCAATACCGATAACCTGCCGTAGGTTTTGCTTCCTGGCCTGGCCGTGAGACGTTCAGCAACCTCTTTTTGGAACATGAGAAAAGCAGCGTCAATGACCTCGCGAAAACGGATCAAGCGTATGAGCACCTGAGAAGAGATATGGTACGGAAGGTTGCCGACCACCTTGAGGGATGCATCTGATTTCCCTGCAAGGGCTTTAATGTCCAACTGGAGAATGTCCCTTTCAATGATGGTGACATTGGAGGCACCTGCGGCCAGGACCTCACTGCCAAGGAGGGCGGCAATTTTTCTGTCTGACTCCACTGCCAGGACATGTTTTACCTGTGCGGCCAAGGGTAGAGTCAGGGCCCCGAGACCCGCACCTATTTCAAGGACTACATCATCGGGCTCGAACTGAGCCCGCCTGACAATCAATGCCGCCACATTGGGATCTGCCAGGAAATGCTGTCCCATGGACTTGCGGGGCCGGATTTCACTGGCCCTGAGAAGTTCACGAGGAGATCTCATGGGTACACCGGGGTGACTTTCCAAAGCGACTCCTTAGTCCCTTAGTTTTAAAATTCGTGTTTTTTCTGGCAGAAAGTTATAAAAGACAATCACGAAAACACGAAAGATTGCCTGCCCTGGCGCGACTCGCTTGAATCAGTCTCCAAAGTTTATAGGCCAGGTCTGGGCCAGGGAAAGCACGAAATAAAATAACTTTCAGACTTTCGTGTCTTCATACTTTCGTGCTTTCGTGATAAATTTATTTTTCTTGTTCCGGCTTGTCCGGGTTAGGAACTATTCGTCCGACGTCCTGCGTAATGGACAGCCGCGCGAAGGCCCGAGGGGTGGCCCGCATCAAAGGCCGCGCCTTCAAGCAGAACCCCGAGTAGTTTGCGTTGCTTGATAAGGATCTGGTGAATGGGAACGTCGTCCACCTCTCCCTTGGCCAGGGCACGTACGATTTCAACCAGGTCGAAGTATTCCGGAAGATAAATCCCTCCGCCAAATCCTTTATGAATCGTCTCACCAGGCATTGCGGTCAATGGTTCCGGCTTCTTATGAGAAAGTGATGTAATAAGGAAAGACTCACCATCGAGCCTTTGGGTTCGTAGCAAACCCACATTACCAAAGCGCTTTACGTCCGCACCCCGTATGAAAACCGTACTGATCACGTTTTTTTGATACCTTTCAAATACCTGCACAAGTTGTTGTGCGTGCGGCCTGTCTGAAAAGAGAAGGCAGTCTGGCATAATGCACGCAAACGGTTCATCTCCAACGAAATCTTTAGCCATCCCGACAGCATCCGCGACACCCCCGGGATGGCTTTGCGTAACAAAAACGATTCGGCATCGTTCCAGTTGTTTGTAAAATCGAGCATCTTTTTCATAGGGAATGGCAGGGGGAGTCCAATTGCCTGTGATAAAATCCTTGAGCTGAGGTTTCTCGGGGCTTATTATGATGCAAAATTCGGAAATACCCGCGGCCATGTACATCTCAAGGGCATATTGAATCATGGGCTTTCCCCCTACCGGCAGGAGTTCCTTTGGGGTGAAGGATGTCAGGGGCCTCAGGCGTATTCCCAGCCCGGCAGCCGGGATCACGGCTTTTGTGACATTTTTGGGCATGCGATATTTCCTCTGTTCGTATACCGGATTTTTTTCAAAAATAACACACTTGCTTAAGCCCTTCAACAGGCTGTTCCCAAAGATACGGAATGTTCCAAGTTTTTGACAAAGAAGGACTAAGGGCGAGCCCTAAGAATTTGACACCAGTCATCTCCTTCTGGTATAGAATGCAATCTTACCCATCAATCTAATCTTGTTTTATTGGAGTCTCCTTAATGAGTAATCACAACCAGAGAACGCTGCTGACCGGAAATGATGCCGTGGTTGAGGGCATCTGTTGTGCGGCAGGCAGCAAGAGACGTATTGTCTATGCAGGCTATCCAATCACCCCGGCATCTGAGATCGCCACCCGGGCCTCTGTGGTTATTCCAAGGCGAGAGGGGGTCTTCATACAGATGGAAGATGAGATTGCGTCGATACAGGCGGCCGCAGGTGCCGGCCTCGCAGGCGCGATCGCAGTCACGGCCACATCAGGCCCCGGTTTCAGCTTGATGTCTGAGGGCCTCGGCTTTGCTGCTATGATTGAATCCCCCGTGGTTTGTATCAATGTCCAACGGGGAGGCCCTTCCACTGGTATGCCCACATGGATGGGACAAGGGGATATGATGCAGGCAAGATGGGGAACCCACGGAGACAGACCTGTAATAGTCCTCGTTCCGAACTCTGTTGAGGAGACCCTGCTCCTTACTTATGAGGCCTGCGAGCTTTCTCAGAAGTATTTGGTACCGGTGCTCTTGATGCTCGATGAAATCATAGGACATATGGAAGAACCGATCACTATCCCGGAACTTCCTCCCATACCGCTTGCTCCGGATGTTGAGATCATAGGTAAAGGGCACCGGCTCCATCGGACCGGTCTTACCCATGACCTGGAAAGACATCTCCCAAGGATTAATCCTGATGCTCAAGAAGAATTAGTCCAATATTTACTCCACAAGCTCAAGAAGGATGCGAAGCAACTTGTCAAGTATGAAACCCTCGGGGCGGTTAAGGATGCAGAGGTCATTATCGTTTGTTATGGCTCTGAATCCCGAGCGGTCAGGGCAGCCGTCAAGCAGGCACAGGGGCTGGACACAAAGAAAAGGGTATTTCTGGTGGCCGAGATCAATGCCGGGCAGATGAGAATCGAGGTTGAACGGTATATCAAGAAAGGGACAGTTCAAGGCTTGAACCTGATGGGGGGCAGAATTCACACGCCTGGGGAGATCTTAGAGGCCGTTGAGTCATTGGTCATTAGGTGACTGATGACTGATGACTGATGACTGATGACTGATGACTGATGACTGACGATTGGAGAATCGAAGAATTGAGGGGGTGCGGAATGCGGAGTGCGGTAATGTTCTCAAGCCGTCAGGCGCAATGCAGAGTGCGGAATAATAGAAGATGAGACCGCCAACGAACAATGAGTAGCCAATGAGTAAAGACGAATGAAGCACTCAATCATCAATCGTCAATCATCAATATTCAATCGAAAGGGGTCAAATATGGAGATCGACCAGCACCCGTATGCTGATCTACTCAGAAAAGAGATGATGCCCAACATCTGGTGTTCGAGCTGCAGAATCGGAAGGATCAAAAACACTTTTATAGAGGCTATTCAACAACTGGGATACGACCCTGACAAGTGTGTCGTGGTGTCCGGTATCGGGTGTTCCTCACGCATTGCAGGCTACCTGAACCTCGACAGCATTCACGCCACCCACGGCCGCGCCATACCTACGGCCCTCGGGGTCAAGCTGGCCAATCCTGAGCTGAAGGTTTCTGTAATGGGGGGTGACGGAGATATCCTGGGCATTGGTGGAAATCATTTTCTGGCCCTGGCCCGCCACGGCCATGACATAAACGTGTTTTGTATGAACAATTTCGGATACAGCATGACAGGTTTTCAGCATGGCCCCACCACACCACTCGGGGCACGTACCATCACCACATCGAGTGGTAACCCTTACGCGCCCATTAATCCGGTCTCCGTGGCCCTGGCGGCTGGCTATACCTTTGTGGCGCGCTCCACCTCAGCCCACCCGTATCACCTCATTGATTGCATCATTTCAGCTATGAAAAACAGGGGCCCGAGCTTTATTGAGATTCTAATTCCTTGCATGCTGTACGAAAGGCGCAACAAGATCAAATCCCTTGAGGCCCTGTTTCTGGAGAAGGCGAAAATAAAAGAGACTCTCAGTGAAGAAGACATCAATCAGAGCGACTTCATGAAGGAGATAAGCCTTGGGATTTTCAGAGATGCGCCTGTCCGAGAAAGACCGCACTTGAGCCTGGTCAAATCGGGCAAGAGAAAGGCCGCCAGGCAGTATGATGTGAATTTTAAACCAAGGGCAAGCGGCATCGAGTATATGCAAATTCGCATGGAGGGAACCGGAGGGCAGGGCATCGTCCAGGGCGGCAAGACCTTGATTCACGCGGCCATGAACATGGATCCTAAGTTGCACAGCACCCTGATAAAGCGATATGGGCCTGAGATGAAAGGAGGAAGCTGTTTGACAGACGTGCTCCTTTCATCTCAGCCGATTGATTATCCCTTTGTGGATGTTCCGGATCTCCTCCTGATGATGTCCGACATCGTTGCCAAAGAGCGCGGCGACAAGGTGATTGTCAACAATGATGGGACAATTGTGGTAGATGAGTCCATGGTCAATCTTCGTTTGCTCGCCAACCTCCCCAAGACCGTCAAGGTTTTCAAGATACCAGCAACACAGATTGCTCGTGAGAATTTCAGGGTTGTGGTGGCCAACAATGTGCTGTTGGGCTTTGTCTGCAAGGTAACATCTGTCATTGACAAGGACTGTCTGAAAGCAGCGATCTTGAAGTCCGCACCTCCGGGCACCGAGGAGATGAACCTGGCGGCCTTTGAGAGCGGTTACAAATTTGGGAGTTCGTGAATGTTTGGATTGATGATTGAATGAAACAAATCGACAATCGAATAAGGTGAGTTAATCATGAAACATGAAGTTTCACCTGCTCGGTATTGGAACATTAAAGAATGTACCATACCTGTTGGCAAGGTAACAATCATAGCAGACTTTTGTAAGGGTGGTGACGACTGTGATGAGTGTATACGGTTTTGCCCCGAGAAGGTGTTAGATCGCGGCACAGTACCAAACGAAAGAGGGTATTTTCCGCCGGTTGTGGTAAACGAGGAGAAGTGCACTGTGTGCGGCAGATGTCAGCTTTACTGTAGTGAAAACGCCATCTTTGTCCAGAAGATTGGCGAACGAGTCGTGACACCTGATGAGATAGGTATAACCTAAAGTGATCGGTTCAAGGTTCAAGGTTCACGGTTCACGGTTTTAACCTCTGAACGTTGAACCGCTGAACCTTACTACTTGAGGCATCATCCTTTTCATATCAGAGAGTTAGGGCTCTTCAACCGGGAACCGTGAACGTTGAACCGCTGAACCTAGGTGTAAAAAAGGAGAATTCACAGTAGATGTCAGAGGATCGTATAGGAGTCTTTATCTGTCATTGCGGGACCAATATTGCTGGCACTGTTAATTGCCCGAGGGTAACAGAGGCAATAGCCCGGACTGACGTGGCACTAGTCAGGGAGCATGCTTACCTGTGTACAGGGGGACAGGCCCAGATTGTAAGTGACATTCAGGAATATGGCTTGGACAGGATCGTAGTGGCAGCCTGTTCTCCGAGGATACATGATGAGACATTTCGGACAGTATGCAAGGCGGCGGGTATCAATCCATACATGATGGAAATGGTTAATATCCGGGAGCAGTGTTCCTGGTGTCATATGTATCAGCCTGATGATGCCACGCGAAAATCCATAGACCTCGTTCTTATGGGCATAGAAAATGTGAAGCTCAATCAGCCCTTAACACCTATTGAGGTTCTGATGACCAAAAGGGCGCTTGTCATAGGTGGGGGCATAAGCGGTATTGAAGCCAGCCTGCAACTGGCTGATCTTGGCCATAAGGTGATTCTGGTAGAAAGAAGCCCGACGATTGGCGGCAAGATGGCGCAGCTAAACAAGATTTTTCCGGATCAAAACTGCAGTCCCTGAATTCTGGGACCCAAGATGGTGGATGTCGGTCGGCATCCGAATATCGAGTTACTCACTTTGAGTGAAGTTGTCGAGGTCAACGGTTACCTGGGAAATTTTGAGGTCACGTTAAGAAAACATCCAAGGTATGTCACTGAAGATTGTACGTTCTGCGGTGACTGTCTGGAACGTTGCCACATCTTTACGGAAGATGAGTTCAATGAAAATCGCGCCCTGAGAAAAGCTATCTATACGCCTTTTCTACAGTCCGTCCCCAGGCAGTATGTGATTGATGACAAGGTTTGCATCCATTTTTCTGAGGAAGCATGCCAGAGGTGTGTGGAAGACTGTAAGAAGCATGCCATCGATTTTTCTCAGGTTGTTGAAGAGGAAACCGTCCATGTGGGCACAATTATTGCTGCCACCGGGATAAAACCGTACGACCCAACAGGATTATATGGCTATGGTGACAGCCGATTTCCGGATGTTATTACCTCCATGGAGCTCGAAAGGATGATGTCTCCGGAGGGGCCTACAAAAGGAGAGATTATCCGACCGTCCACAGGGCAGGCACCAAGCAGTGTTGCTTTCATACAGTGCGTGGGTTCCAGATCCGAGAAAGAGGGTCAGCTCGCTTATTGCTCAAAGCTTTGTTGTCCGAATACCGTAAAGAACACACTTCTTTTGAAAGAACGCTTTCCAGAGCTTGAAACATACGTATTTCATAATGGTATCCGCACCAGCGGCAAGAGGCAGGAGAGGATGTTTCGGGAAGCAAGGAAAGATGGGGTTGTTTTTGTTAACTCTTTTCCTAAAATCACTCAAGGCCAAGTCTTGACCTTTTTCGACCCCCTGGTTGATCAGCAATTGCTTATGAGAAAGGACTTTGATCTTGTTGTCCTTGCGATCGGGATTGTACCCACGTCAAAGGAGATGTCACAGCTCTTGGGGGTCCCTTTGGATAAAAGAGGGTTCATCAAAGAAGAGAATCAATTGTCCCCCACCTCTACCCCTACAAACGGAATCTACTTTGCCGGTGCCGTGGGAAGCCCTTCGGACATCAAACAGTGCATTGAACAGGCTGGTAATGCAGCTATGCAGGTATCAAAACATTTTCAAAGAGACACGGCAGAGCTCTCGCCCATCATAGCCAGGGTGGATCTTGAAGAATGCACAGGTTGTGGCAAGTGTAGCAAGGAATGTCTGTTTGGTGCTATTCGCATACAGGACAAAGTGGCAGTTATTACAGAGGCTGCGTGTCGTGGATGTGGCAATTGCGTCAATTCCTGCGAGTTTGACGCCATTTCCATAAGCAATTACGATGAAAAGCAATTGAAGGCCCAGCTCAAAGCGGCCCTGCAGGAGCCGGAAGATAAAATCATTGTGTTTGCCTGTCATTGGTGTTCCTATGCCGGGGCTGATTTTGCCGGTACGAGCAGGCTCCAGTACAGTCCCAACGTTAGAATCATAAGAACGATGTGCTCTTGTGGTGTAACAGCCGATCTCGTCAGATATACCTTTGCTCTGGGTGCCCCGAAGGTGATCGTGTCGGGATGTCATCCTGGAGATTGTCATTACCTTGACAATAACATGTTTACAAAAAAGAGGGTTATGAAGTTGAAAGAAGGGCTTGTGAGCAAAGGGATCAATCCGGAAAGGCTGATGCTGGAGTGGGTCTCGGCTTCTGAGGGGCAGAGATTTGTTGAAACTGTTCAAAAAATGGAACAATTGAGGGTGGATGAAGATGAGATAAAAATGACTAAAATGATTTTCAGTGAACCCGGGAAGAGAAAATCAAGAAAAAGGGTGCAGAAGTAAATCGTAGTACAGGAATCTTCCTGTTTGGGTGGCGTAGCCGCCTAGTATTAAATTGCGAAGCGATTTGATTTCATAACTTGACTTTTTACGGAAAGTGTGTATTAAATAATAGTTGTTATTTTATTTTTACCCTGTTAGAATACTCCCTGTGGAAGTACGGGGATGGCATCCAAAGTAGTATTCCGCTTTTTCACACGGAGTATAATGCATCATGTAAAATCTAACAGGGTTTACTTCAAGACAAGGAGGCATATGTATGAAGAAAAAAGGGAAATCGCCTAGTTTGGATGTAATTATGAGATTCCTACTTCAACGCTACAGCATTCCAACCAAAGAAGACATCGAAAAACTCGGAAAAAGAATGGAACGGTTGGAAGAGGCCTTGAAGGCGAACTTAGTAGCCGCTGGGAAGGCAAAGAAGCCAGTCGCTGTGAAGGCCGCCGCAAAGAAAAAGGAGGCCCGAAGAGGCAGGGCCAAAATGACAGCAACTGAAAAGATTCTTAGTGTCATTAAGAGGTCTGCCGGTGGTGCTGATATTGCAGTACTGAAGACAAAGACCGGTTTTGAAGACAAAAAGATTCGTAACATCGTCTTCAGGCTTGCCAAACAGGGGACCATCAAAAGAGCCGGACGGGGCGTCTACGCCGTGCAGTGATCCGTGGCCGGCAAACAACTGAAGAAGAAGCTTTCTGACGACCGATACTGTTTTGCCTGTGGTCCTCTGAATCCCATTGGCCTCCGTATGGAGGTTTCGTTCCGTGACAATAAAGCTTCCAGCAGGCTCGCCCTTAAGCGAGAATTCCAGGGGTGGAACGACATAGTACATGGCGGTGTGGTGGCCACAATCCTGGACGAAATTATGGCCCATGCCGTAATGCATTACGTGGGCCAGGCGGTTACTACCTCACTCCAGATAACCTATCGCGCCCCTTTGCATGTAGGGGAGGAATTTGAGGTTCAGTCTATTTCCTTTCCAAGTCTGATGACTTCGTAAAAAGTCATCAAATCGACGGCAAAGTAAAAAGTTCATATGCAAGGCGTGCGAATCTTGAGGAATGAGGCGTACTTATAGTACGTCGCAATGACGAAAGATGAAGCACAACGCCGCAGATGGACTTTTTACGAAGCCGTCAAGTCTAGCCTTGGTTCCCGAAGCTACCCTGGGACAGCCTGATATTTTTGATTCTCTGCAAGATGGGTTGTATCCTCAAGTGGTGCTCTGGTGGCACCAAGAATCCTGGTATGCAACGATTAACAGGAAGCCTCACAGGATGATTCAGGCTCACGTTTACCTCATACTGCTTTCGCTGTGCCTCGGATTCTAGAAAGAGCAATACATCGGTCATATTGCCAAGGAGCCCTCCCGCGTCGATCTGCTCGATAAACTGCACAAAGAGACTATTCACTGTGAGCAAGAACGGGTCCACCACAGCGGAGGCGATTGCCTCACACTTTTGTCTGGAAAAGAAGCACCGGCAGCCGAACGGTCGTTCCGGATAGATAAGACATTCGTTGTTTGAAAGAAACGGGCAGGCAGCCCGGGGCCAGTCGTTTTTCTCTTCAGGTGGGTCCTCCCCTTGCATGCAAAGGGCTGCAAGCTCATTGGTGGTGACGGTGGGCTGAAAGCGTTCTTGGTGTGCTGAGCGATGGAGGCGCTGAAACAGATTTAGCTGCCCTGTGGAAATCAAGTGCTCGACAATCCGGCATCCTTCCAGGGTAGTCATGGTAACGTTTTGGGTGCAGCACGCCGAACAGCCCCGCATGCAAGCCACACTTAGGCGCGTTGAGAAGGTCTCATAAATATCGTATATCTGACCCAAGATATTTAACTTGTCTAAAATCTTCATCAGTGCGTGTCTGCAACTAAATCTTTGCCTGATCAGCTACGGCCTGGGCCTTCTTTCTTGCCACCTCGGGATCTCCGAGGTAGTAATGGGTCATTGGCTTGAGGTTGTCGCCCAACTCATAGACCAGGGGGATACCTGTTGGAATGTTGAGTCCTGGGATATCTTCATCTGAGACGTTATCCAGATACTTGACCAGTGCCCGTAAGCTGTTGCCGTGGGCTGCAATAAGCACCCGCTTGCCCGCTGTTATGGTAGGTGCTATTGTCTCATGCCAGTAAGGTAGAAAACGCTCTACAGTATCCTTCAAGCACTCGGCCAGGGGAAGCTGCGTCTCATCCAGTTCTTTATAGCTGGGATCATGTCCTGGGAATCGATCGTCTTCTTTTGTAAGGGGCGGCGGTTGAACTGCATAGCTTCGACGCCAGATATGGACCTGTTCGGCACCGTATTTCTGGACCGTTTCTGATTTGTTCAATCCCTGGAGGGCACCGTAATGTCGTTCGTTGAGTCGCCAGCTTCGATAGACAGGTATCCACATAAGGTCCAATTCATCAAGCACAATCCACAGCGTCCTTATGGCACGCTTCAATACTGAGGTATAGGCGACGTCAAAGGTATACCCCTGTTCTTTGAGCAGTCTTGCAGCCGATCGAGCTTCTTGCACTCCTGTATCGGACAGATCAACGTCGATCCATCCGGTAAACCGGTTTTCCTTGTTCCATGTGCTTTCTCCATGCCGTAATAAGACTACCTTGTGCATTTGACCTTCCTTTCGTGTAAGCCTGACCTGGTACTTCGGCCTGGTCGAGAGAATCGGATCACCTGTATGCCCGCTTTTTCAAGAGGCTCAATTGATACAAATTACGAATAACACGGATCCAAGAAAATTTCAATATTATTTGTTTTGACAGGTGGTTAGTCATTCTGGTATATGTTATTTTATGTCACAATCCACACGGAACAGGATCTGGCACAAAGGCGGAATGACCGATGCGAGTGGGTTCCGGATATGATATCCACAGGCTAATTCAAGGACGCAAACTGGTCCTCGGCGGCGTAGTCATACCATTTGAAAAGGGGCTTCTGGGCCATTCTGATGCAGATGTGGTCCTTCATGCCTTGTGCGATGCTTTGCTGGGCGCTGCTGGTTTAGGAGATATTGGACAGCATTTTCCGGATACTGAACCCCGCTTCAAAGGTATTTCGAGCATGGAACTCCTTGCTCGGACGTTTCAACTGGTTCGTGATAAAGGCTTTTCTGTCAATAACGTGGATGCAACCATACTCGCCGAAGCCCCCAGGCTGGACCCACATCGTTCGGCCATGCAAGCCAATATGGCCAGCGTGCTGGAAGTGAGCCCTGCGGACGTCAACATCAAAGCAACAACAATGGAGGGACTCGGGACCATCGGAAAAGGGGAGGCCATTGCCGCTATGTGTGTAGTCACACTTCAGGAGAAGTATTAAGTTTGTTGGGTTTATTGGGTTTATAGGTTTTTGACACGACAAACCCGACAAACACAACAAACACAACAAACCGTGTTCGCTATGCTGAAAATCTACAACACATTGAACAAGAGAAAGGAGGCCTTCGAGCCAATAAAGCCGGGTAAGGTCGGGATCTACGTGTGTGGGCCTACGGTCTATGATGCCTCCCACATTGGCCATGCCCGCTCTGTGGTGGTCTTTGATGTGATTGTTCGCTATCTCGGGGCGATCGGCTATGAGGTCACCTATGTTCGCAACTTTACTGATGTGGATGACAAGATTATCAACCGGGCAGGGGAACTGGGGATTTCTACACGGGAGCTTTCAGAAAGGTATATTGACGAATTCTATGAGGATATGGACGCCCTGAAGGTGGGACGGGCGACTATAGAGCCCAGGGCCACAGACCACATTGACGAGATCATCGGAGTGGTCGAGCGCCTGATTTCGCGCGGTCATGCCTATGAAGCCGGAGGCGATGTGTTTTACGCTGTAGAGACCTTCAAGGATTACGGTAAGCTCTCTGGCCGAAGGCTCGAGGAGATGCAGGCAGGAGCTCGCGTGGAGGTGGATGAAAGGAAGCGCAATCCCTTTGATTTTGTCCTGTGGAAGGGGGCCAAGCCCGGAGAGCCTATGTGGGATAGTCCCTGGGGGAAAGGTCGGCCTGGCTGGCACATTGAGTGCTCGGCCATGAGCACACATTTTCTGGGGTATCATTTTGATATCCACGGGGGCGGCAAGGATCTGATCTTCCCCCACCACGAAAACGAAATCGCTCAATCTGAAGGAGCCTTTGGCGAGCAATTCGTGAATGTCTGGATACACAACGGATTTGTTAGAATCAATCAGGAAAAGATGTCTAAGTCTCTCGGGAATTTCCTGATGATCAAGGACATCCTGAAAGAATACCACCCCGAGGCACTCCGCCTCTTCCTGCTGTCCAATCACTACCGTAGCCCCGTCGATTTCACAGATAAGGCGATGGTCGAGGCCGAAGCCGGCCTTGAAAAGATCTATGCATTCTTGCACAGGATCGATAGATACCTCGGCCGCTGTGAACCTGGCGATGAAAAGCAAGAGCCGGGGACGCTTTGGGCAAGCTTTTGTCAGGCCATGGACGATGATTTCAACACGGCCCGAGGCATCGGGATTGTGTTTGAGACGGTTCGGCAACTGAATCGGTTAATGGACGATATTGGTAGAAAGCCAGACCAACATGATCAGGCTGGGCTTGAATCGACACGCGCTGATTTAGTGCGCATAGGCGGCGTGCTGGGTATCCTCACCGAGGCTCCATCTCAGTTCTTTGAACAAAGAAAGGCCGATGTCCTCCAGCGCAAAGGAATTGACACAGCCCTGGTAGAACGCCTTATTGCTGAGCGAACTCGAGCGCGGCACGAAAAAGACTGGGCCACTGCCGACCGGATCAGAAATGAGCTTTTTTCCATGGATATCTTAATTGAGGATCGAGCAGAAGGCACCATTTGGAAGGTTAAGTAGTTTCCATCCAGAAACGGCATCTTTTGCCTCGATACTGCGTTCTCCGCAGGTTTCTATCCTCGACGTAGCGCTGCTACGCCTGCGGTAGAAACCTTTGTGCGGCCTTGTCTCGGGACAAAATCTACCATTTCTGGATGGAAACTAGGTGGCTTCCGTCCCATTTCTTGGGGGTATCAGCGGTTATTACGCTTTTAGGATCAATGAAAAGCGGATTCGCGTCTGGCAGCATTGATCCACGCGACTACGCGTCGTTTGAGAAGCGGCTGGTTGCGCAGGCATAAGCTTTGGTTGAGTCTGGTCAGTTCGGGAAATAGCACATCGGCCTTCTGCCTGCCCAGTTTTTCCCGGGAATCGATGCCTGCGCTTTCCAGAAGCCTCGCGTTGGCTGTTCCCATGTTGAGTAGGCTCACAAGTTCAAGCCGTTGGCGGATTCTGTTGCGAAATGACATCTCAATCAGCTCCCTTGCCTCTTCCCAGTCGTGGAGGACCTGCTCTGGGTAGCGCCATCCCTTTTTGCTGAGCCTCCTTGCGTCATTCGGGCTGATGTCTTGAAGGATTTGCTTGAGGGATTCTGAGCGACTGTCAATTGTGTGAATTTTCATTTTGCCATAGGACCATTCGCTCAAAAAAAGAGCCAGCACGATCATTGCAAAGTAGATGGTCTTTTGTCTCGTTCTTACAGCCCCTTGCCTTTCATGCTCACGATCTAAAAAATGAGGCCGGGGTGCTTCTGGGTCCCAATGGCGACCGCCCCGGAGAAGATAGAGGGCGTTTGCCATTACGAAGCACTGTACACAGAAGGGCGGAAAGCCGAGAAATCCCAGGTAGGGCATCTCGAAAAATTTGCCTTCAGAGAAAAACGGGACCGTGTATATCCATTTTTCCAAAGACCAGAAATTACACAACTCCCAGTAGCCGCCACAAATAATCCCGGCAAGGAGCAAACGAACAAGGGCAGTCCACTCGCCTTTTTTGCCCTCCATGAGTAAAGAACGAGCGCCAAATCTTGCGCATAGAGGCTCGAGCAAGAAAGCAAAAGCGCCCCACACAAAGGGAAAAAAGTAGTCCGGAAAGACCAGGGGCAAAATCACCATAAAAAATCCAACCACCAGGGATGCCTTTTGTGTCCAGCCCTTGAGGACAAACTCGGTTTTCACATGCCTGGGTATCTTCAGGTGGCAAAGGAGCCGGTAAACCAGAAACATACCAGGGAGCACAGTTGCAAAATCGAGATAGGCCTCCACATGGGGCCAGAGCCCCTCGGGCTGGACACCCACAAAATACCAGTTTTGCAGACGGAGATTCCAGAATTCAAAAAAGAACCAAAATACTGCCGACCAGAAGAGAAGGACGGAAAATTCTCGCGGCCTTCTCAGGATCAGGCCTTCGTTCCAGCGCCACCACAGGAGGCCGTCAAGAAACAGAACAAGTCCATACCATGCGAACGGATAGGTGTGGGCGTAGAAGGGAAAGATGTAATGAATCGTGCCCCAGAAGGTGAAAAAGACAGTCATCAGGCCCAAAATCATCATCGATATACTGACGAACCGAGCGATCATGAGGCCGAAGAACTCTCTTCCGGTATTTTCACACCTCTATGACTTTGCCTGCGCCCCCGTCCAACCATTTGTCAGGGTAAACCTTCTTTATCTCTGACTGATACTGGGTGCAATGGCAGGCGCAGACCGAGTGCAAGTCTTTGAGAAGATCAAATTCACGGAACCCGTGCAGGCCCCCGATGAGTGTGGAGACTTTGCCATGAGGCGAAGCAGCCTCCAGTATGCGACCTACGCCCGGATGGGAACACCCCGCGATCACAACTAGTCCTGTGTCGGTTTTGACTACAAGGGATTGCTCTACCCCCATGAGTTCGCCAGTAGAAAACACGTTGCCGGTGATCTCAATAGCATCCCTGACCTCAACCACCTCTCTGTCGGGAAGGGACGGCTGAAAGGAGGCGGGGAGATAGAGGCTGGCACTTCGATTGACTTTCAGCAATTCCGGGAGCCCGCCCGTATGATCCCAGTGGGCGTGGGATACAACTATGATGTCAATGGCTGCGGGATCAATACCAAGTTTTTCCATATTGCTCAAAAGTATACTGCCGTTTGCGCCAGTATCAAAGAGAATCCTTGGAGTGTTTTCGATCTCAAGATAGCAGGAAAACCCCCAGTCAGGTAAAAGATCTTTCTTGTATGCCGTGTTGTCATAAACGAGAGTCACTTTCATGTGATAAGTCTCCTTTCTCTCTTGATCCCCAGGCGCCTGGTTCGAAAGAAGTCCTGGATCAGCTCTCTGCATTCGTTTTCGAGCAGCCCTCCCTGGACAGCAATCGTATGATTTAGGCGGGTGTCGGCCGCCAGGTTGTAACAAGACCCCGCCCCGCCGCATTTGGGGTCCCTGGCCCCGAAAACGATCCTGGCAACCCGCGCTTGTAGCAGCGCACCCATGCACATGATACAGGGTTCAATCGTAACATAAAGTGCAGTGTTTAGCAGCCGATAATTTCCAAGGGCCAGGGATGCTGCTCGCAGGGCCAGAATTTCCGCGTGGGCCGTAGGATCACACAATGCGATGGTCCGGTTGTGGGCCTTGGCCAGAACGGTGCCATCTTGGGCAACGAGGACAGCCCCTACAGGCACCTCGTCTTCACGCGCAGCCTGTTGTGCTTCTAAGAGGGCCTCGCGCATAAAGTGGCTATGGTTCAATGTCGAACTCCGATCTTGCAATCACCCTAACCGATCAGCTTAGAAAAACTCTGGGCCTCTGCGCCCTCTGCCTGCCCCGTAGGTGGGAACCATCGTACCGGGGTGAGAGACGAAAATACCAACTGTGATTACTTACGCAATCACCTTGACAGAATAGTCCGAAAAAACTATGTTGATTACGTCATAAATGCGCCCATAGCTCAGTGGATAGAGCGCCGGACTACGAATCCGTAGGTCGGGTGTTCGAATCACCCTGGGCGCACCAGTAAAATCAAGGGGTTACCCGGTTGCCTGATACAGGGTAACCCCTTTGTTCTACTTTACCTGTCAACGGGCTGTTGCCTATTTCGTAGGCGTTCACAGGTTCAGAGTTCACCCCCGCCTGCCAACGCCTGGCTCGCACCCGAACTGCAGTGCTGGCATCTCTGGCAATGGCGGGCAGGGTTCAGGGTTACCTTTCTTTCGTTGGCCTTGCTTGTAGGCCAGCAAGTACTTGATGAAACCACGAATGGCAGCGCGGGTGCGTCCAGCATGATCATACACACCCTAAACCTCTGAACCCTGAACCTCTGAACGGTTACCCTATTTCTATATATCATATCTCTACAAGGTTTATCGATGAAGAATAAGTTTTTTGTCATATTCGGGGCACAGGGCAAGGAAACGGGCCGAAAAAGCGTAAGACCCGTGAGTCGAAGCAGAGATGAGCCAAACGTTGATATCCTTAATAGGAGCCCCTGCCTGCGGTGCGAGCTGTATGTAGAAAATACCATGTGTCCGTATGTGAAGGGATGCAGCAGGATTGACGAATTTCAGCGTGTGGCAGCCGTTCACTGCACCCTTTACAAAGACCACAATGTGTTTTCGATCCTCAAGATCTAACCACCCCCACCCTGCCCTTCCCCTTGTCGAAGATCCGCCGGCTTTGTGGCAGGAAAAAAGGGCTGGGAGGTTACGATGTACGAGATAGATTCTCTGAGCGATGAGCAGTTGGCCGGCCAGCGCCTTATGGTGGGTTTCAGGGGCAAGGTGTTGGACGATGACCTGCGATTTATGATCAGGGAAATGCACGTAGGAGGGCTTATCCTGTTCAAACGCAATGTGTCCGATCCCTCCCAGGTGTCCGAGCTTTGTCAGCCGGCACAAGCCTGTGCCGTGGAAAGTGGTAACCCGCCACTTATGATTACCATTGATCAGGAAGGCGGCCCGGTGGCTCGGCTGGGACCACCTTTCACGGTTTTTCCAGGAAATCGGGCCATAGGGGCAGCCAGGTCCGAGGCGGCTGCCAAGGAGTTTGGTACAATAACGGCACGGGAACTCAAAGGCGTGGGAATTACCATGAATCTTGCGCCAGTATTAGACGTGGCTCCCCACGGGCTCAATTCCGTTATGGCAGATCGGGTCTTTGGAGAGGATCCAGAATTGGTTGCACACCTTGGCAAGGCAGTTATCGAAACACTTCAGAACAACGGAATTGCGGCTGCTGCCAAGCATTTCCCCGGCATAGGCCGCACAACAGCCGATTCTCACGTTGATCTTCCATACCTTGACGTGGAGCGCCACGTACTTGATTCGACTGACCTGGTCCCTTTCCGCGCTGCTATTGGATGCGGTGTGGAGGCTGTGATGCTGTCGCACGTGGTCTATAAGGATATTGACCCAGCGTGGCCGGCAAGCCTTTCCACGGCTATTGCAAGGGATCTGTTGCGGGAGACCATGGGCTTCAAAGGAATCACCATGACCGATGACCTTGATATGGGGGCCATCGACAAACACTTTGATGTTGAAACCACGGTCAGAAGAATTTCACATGCTGAAATTGATATCGCATTGATATGCCATGATCGGTTGAAGATGGAGAAGACCTATCGGGCCGTGTTAAAGGCCGTGCGAGAATCAGAGGATGCAAGGAGAAAGGCAACTACGTCGGTTCGACGTATTCTGAACATGAAACGGAAATATCCATCAACCTTCTACCGCGACGAATCGGCCGTAAGCAGGCAAGCATAAATGGTAATAGTTCAGCACATATTGTCATCTTAGCCTTCACCTCTTCCTGAAGTCTTGTGGATTCAGATCATATTTTTTTAAAAGGTCATAAAAATCCGCTCGGTATTTCCCTGCCAGTTTTGCTGCCCGGCTAATATTACCCCGGGTAAGCTCCATGATCTGAATAACGTAATTTCTTTCAAAACCCTCCTTCGCATCTTTCAAAGGCCTTAAACGGTCTCCCTCGGTTGTTTGGGCCGGAAGGATCAAATCTTCGGTGATTGCATCCTGCGTTGCCATGGCAACCGCACATTCGATGGTATTTTCCAACTCCCTGACGTTGCCGGGCCAGGAGTAAAGCATCAGTTTTTGCAACGCGGATGGAGAAAAACCTCTTATTCCCTTTTTGTTGTCCTTCGTAATTTTTTGTAAGTAATGCTCCGCCAGCAGGGGTATGTCCCCTTTTCTTTCCCTCAGCGGAGGAACTTCTATTGGAATAACGTAGATTCGGTAAAAGAGGTCTTCTCGAAAATCACCCTTTTTCACCTTTTCATGCATTTTTTTGTTGGAAGCCGCTATTAACCTTGCGTCCACCTTTACCGGTTTTTCTCCTCCTAAGGGATAAAACTCCTTTGACTCCAATGCCTGAAGCAGCTTGGCCTGCATGAATATAGGCATTTCCGATATTTCATCCAAAAAAAGGGTGCCTTTGTGGGCCTGGAGAAAGAGCCCTTTCTTGCTACGGGTAGCTCCTGTAAATGCTCCTTTTTCATAACCAAAGAGTTCGCTTTCCAATAAGTTTTCAGGGATAGTCGCACAATTGATAACAATAAATGGTCCATTTTTTCTTGAACTTGCAAAATGCAAGGTCTTGGCAAGCAACCCTTTACCCGTGCCGGTTTCTCCTTCAATATAGACACTCGATTCACTTTCAGCAGCTTGTCCCACCCGTGCCAGCACCTTTTTCATTTTTTCACTTTTTCCAATAACATTCTTAAAACCATATCTCCTCTCAACCATATTCCTGAGTCTCAGAACTTCTTTTGAAAGCCGACTCTTTTCTAACCCGTTTTTTATTTGCAATAGTAGGTCACGATAGTCAAAAGGTTTGGTCAAATAGCTGTATGCCCCTCTTTTCATGGCCTCTACCGCACTTTTTATCGTTCCATAGGCGGTCAGGATGATAATGGGCATCTCGGGATTTATTTGATGAAGTTCTTCCATCACCTCAATCCCATTTTTTCCAGCAAGTTTAAGGTCTACCAGAGCCAAATCTATTTCTTCCTTTTTAGCTATCTCCACCGCCGTTTCCGCCTGAAGAGCTGTGGCAACTTGATAATCATTGGCCTCCAGCCTCATTTTTATGACCTTGAGCAGGTTTTTCTCGTCATCTAAGACCAGAATCTTATCCATCTTCTTCCCCCACAATTGAACTTAGGGCTTGCGTAAAAATAACTGTAACTACTCAGGTTGTCAGGTTCACGGTTGGCTACTTTCTTCATCGCTCTCTAACCTTGAACCGTGAACCGCCGACTTCGCCATAGTAGCCTATGGCTACGACGGCTGAATTGGAACTTTGAACCCGAGTAGCTACCAATCATTTTGCCTGACTTTTCTTTTCCTCAATACCCAGGTCGATCTCCTTTAGCCTCAATAATTGGTCCTTTAATTTCTCTACCTGGTCCTTTAATTTCTCTACCTGGCTTTCCAGTCCTTTTACCTTTTTTTCCTCTTTTTCAAGCGCCTTCCCCAAATAGCTATTTCTTTGCTCTAACTTACCAATTTCCTTCTCTTTATCCATGATCTTTTGGAGAACAGAGGCCCATACCTCTGCTTGGTCTTTCAACTCACTTTTGGGAAATTCCTTTATCACTCTTTGAAAGCGTTTCAGGGATTTCTGGTAATCCTGGTCTGGATTCTTGGGATAAGCATAAATCAATCCCATTTGAAAGAGTGCTTCATCACCCAGAATTCGAGGATATAACCTTAACACCTCCTTTGCCTCCCTCATGGACTCTTCATATTTCCCTTTGACCAAAAGGGTCCCAGCCCTCGCAAGACGGCCTTCACCTTTCCATTTTTGCTGGAACTGAGTACACCCCCAAATTCCAAGGA
This sequence comes from Deltaproteobacteria bacterium, assembly GCA_019307135.1. Taxonomy (GTDB): domain Bacteria; phylum Desulfobacterota; class Desulfobacteria; order Desulfobacterales. The sequence goes on along the minus strand of JAFDKF010000038.1, from coordinate 13,779 downwards.
GAATTCCAAGGAGTAGGGCTATACAACAGGCAGGGTAAAAAAGAAGGTGCTTCCCTTTCCTGGTTCGCTCTCTACCCATATTTCCCCTCCATGTGCCGCGATGATGTATTTTGCGATTGAAAGGCCCAGGCCGGTCCCTACGGCTGTTTCCCTTCCCGTATTTGTTCTTTTGAATTTATCAAATATCTTTTTCAAGTCCGCCCTGGGAATTCCGCAGCCGGTATCTGAAACAGAGACTTCAACATATGCTTTCTGGTTTCTTTCAGGTGTAGCAGAAACAATTACTTTGTCTCCCTGGGAAGTAAATTTCAAGGCATTTCCCAACAAATTCTCTATGACCTGGCGAATTCTGTCCTCGTCTATTTTGACCGGAGACAGGTCAGGAGGGAGGTTTGACTCAAGGCCAATTTTGTTTTTAAGGGCAATAGGCGCAAACCTCAAAACTGTCTCCTGTATTACTGGAATAAGCTTGCATTCCCTAAAATCATAATCCATCATTTTAGCTTCCATACACGAAAGATCCAGTATGCCATTAACCGATTCTATTAACCTCTCACACTCTTCTTGTATAATCGTCAAAAGCTTATTCTGTTTTTCCGGCATACTCAAAAAGATGCCTTCTATCAGCATACTGGAAGCTCCTTTGATAGAAGTCAGCGGGGTACGGAGTTCATGGGATACATGACTTATAAAATCCGCCTTCATCTGGTCTAGTTCTTTTAGTCGTTCGCACATCAAGTTAAAGGCGTCCACCAATTCCTTGATTTCTGGAGGTGAAGAAATATTCGGCACCTCTTCAAATTTACCTTTAGATATTTCTTTTGTTTTTTCTTGTAAAAGTCGCATAGGATTATTTATGCTTCTGGTGTTAAAAAAAGATATCAGAATCCCCATCACTATAACCATTGCTGCAGTGACCGTGGTAATTTTTAATACGCGCGAACTTATCTGACTCGACGCCTCCAATTTTTTATCCCTGTCCAACCTGGCCATTTGAATAATTTCTCTTAGTTTCCGGTTAATCTCATCAACGATCTTTTCCTTTTCTTCCTGAAATCCTTCGTGTGAATAATCCTGGCCATTGGTCATAAAACTAAACTCCTCATTAAGCAAAGAAAGATAGTGGCCATACATTTTTCTTACCCGGCCAAACAATCTTTTTTTCTTTGAGGTATCCACAAGATTCCCAAGTCTTTCCAGATCTTTTGAAAAATATTCCTGTATTTCACGAAACTTTTCGTAGAAATCCTGGTCTCCGGAAATTACATATTTTTTTTCAAAACCCTCTTGGGAAAACAAGGCATCTGACAGGTTTTCCGTGACTCTTATTGTAGCGCTATCTACAGATATGACCGCACGGGCGACACGATTTAACTGATTCAGCTTTATAGTTACATATACCCCCAGGAAGATAATAAGGACCATAATTGCTAAGTACCCAAGGGTTAGCCTTTTGAAAATAGTGAGTTGCACGGTACGGCTACCTTACCTAGTATCCATCCAGAAACGGCATCTTTTGTCCCGATACTGCGTTCTCCGCACGTTTCTATCCTCAACGTAGCGCTGCTACGCCTGCGGTAGAAACCTTTGTGCGGCCTTGTCTCGGGACAAAATCCACCATTTCTGGATGGACACTAAATCGATGTTATCATTTTTTCGAATTGAGGGGTCTACCATTAACAGGCTGTTGCCCAAATCGCCACGATTCAGATATCAGTCCCTCTTGACGTATGACCCCCATACTTCCAGCGCCTACTGTACATATCATAAATCTTACCCTATATCAAATGCTGACAGACTCTTGGACAAATCCCTTTTCGCTTTCTCTGAAAGATATTTCAAGTTTTGCAGCCTTTTCAAGTAGTTGAATTATAAGCTAAAACTCGCATGGCCTCTTGGCTTGATCATTTGGCAGCGTAATCACCATCTCAGGGAGTGAACGCACCCTAAATAGGCCATGGCTTATCCAGTACATCAGGGAGCTCAGACGCCTTAACCCAGATTCCCATCCGGGGTTTCGTGTCGATATAGGGACCGCATATTCTTGGGTATTGGAATTCCGTACAATAAGGACTTAATTTCTTTAGAAGAAGTTAAGAACTTGAGAGTCCATAGTTCTTAAGAAATATCGTATTGGTTGAACCGTCATTCCCGCGAATGCGGGAATCCAGAAAAATCAAGAGGTTATGGATTCCTGCTTTCGCAGGAATGACAGAACTTTGGACTGTGTAGTTAAGAAGAAAGTGAGTTCATATGGCGGATGCGATAGACATGATGACCCGTATGGGAACCGGTATAGAGGGTATGTCGTATCAGATGGACGATAAGGCCATGGAATTTCTGAGCGTTCAACAACAAGACCCAAGAACATCATCGGCGAAGTCGTGGAATCTGTTGAGAAAATTGCAGAGTCTCAGTCCTTAGGGCTCACGCAAAAATAACTTACTTGGCAGAGTTGGCGCTCAGATTTGGGTCGGATTTGGCCGATCCGATTGAGCAAAACCACAGGAATAGCTGGCTATTTCGCGGATTTTGCGAATGAGTATCGGTCGAAGACGACCTGAAGCTGAGATGCCAAAATGGTAAGTTATTTTTGCGTGAGCCCTTATCTCAAACACGTGTTTTACCACTCACATCTGCATTGTGGCGCTTTGGACAACAGCCCGAAAAAAGGGAATATCAAGGCGTCAATCTTCGACCTTAATCTTGGTCAGCCTGGACTTTCTGGTCCCTGCACCCTTCTTTATGGCCTCAATCCGTTCATCTATGAGGGACTTGATTCCCTCGAGAAATTCAATGCGGGCGTTGTTCATGTGTTCAAAGAATGGGGATTTCCTATCCACCATGTCCCTGAGGCACCGTACAACGAGACACATGGGGCAAACAAAGCTCTCCTCTTCTTCGGCTGCTTTTTTTTCTGTCTTTTTGGGAGCCATTATTTCCTCCAAGCATTTATAGTTATAGGTATTTTCTTTTTTAAGTCCACCGGAGGCGGACGTTGCCTAAAATCGCGAAGCGATTTTAGGCATCCTTCATTTGCCAGTTTACGCTTTTTTGTCATTTCGAGCGACCTGCCCGCCATAGCCATGTATGCCGGCATTGTGGTTGCCAGGCTAACCAGGCGTTGGCAGGCGGGAGCGAGAAATCTTTAAGCGTTTGGTTTATAAGATTTCTCGTCGTTTCACTCCTCGAAATAACAATGAAAAGTGTCAACTACTTTTTGTCTGTAATGAAAGATGCCCGATTTTATAACTTGATTACAACCTTGTCTCGTTCTACCTTTGCACCCGAAGGTTGCCTGGCAGCAATGTTGCGCGGGAGCAATACGTTCCGCTTGAACCCACCAATGCGAACAATTAACTCCTCGTTGCGTTTGCTGAGATCCACTTCCTTTTTTGTGAGAAAGGGGATCTTGATATCCAAAAAGTAATCTTCACCTACCTTTCTAAAGGTATAAGGTGTGTCTGCATACAAAATCTCCTCGGGGCTGAGGCTGCCGTAGATCTCTTTGGACAACTTCGAGAGTTTTGCCATGCCCACGACCTGATCGCTCAGCATGGGGACCTTAAGGATGGGAATGGGGCTGAATAGTTGCTCGGTCTTCTTAATATAGCGGTTTTGGGTCTCTTTCCACCGGGCAAAATAGCCATCGTCAACGGCCTCCGGGAGTATGCGATTAATTACAACGGCATCCACACACATCTTGTAGAGGCTAAAATACATGTAGGCTCGCTGTGTTTCTTTCAAGATGATCTTTTCGGGGTTTGTAACCAAACGTACCGTTGTGATATTGGGATCTGACAGGATCTTGTCGATCCCTTCCAGCCGATCAAAGAGTCTCTGGATCGTTGCAAAATACTTGTCTTCTGGGAGGGGGACCGCGTAGAGCTTTTTGGTAATGGGCCGGGCTATCTTGACGATCCTGCGTTCAACATCAAAGAGTTTTTTCATATACCATTCCAGACTCGTGGGGATGCTGATAAACCGGATCGACTCTCCCGTGGGTGCGCAGTCAAGGAGGATGACGTCATAGCTCTTCTGAGCCACGTAGCGGTTGATGTACAAAAGCGAGCTCACCTCCTCCATCCCGGGAAGGATGGCAAGCTCCTCTGCCAGGACCTCATCAATGCCTGAGATGTTCAACAGGTTGCTAATGTACTTGTGGACTTCCCCCCAGTTCTTCTTAATCTCTTCCTGGACATCCACCTCCTGGATGGAAAGGTTCTTGGCCACCCGGATAGGCCTTCCCTTATTCCTGTCCATGAGGGTCTTATCAAGGTCAAAAGAATCCACCAGGCTGTGGGCTGCATCAAGGGACATGATGATGGTCTTGAGGCCCTTTTGGGCGCAGGCCACGCCGCTTGCGGCCGCAATGCTGGTCTTGCCGACACCACCCTTTCCTGCAAAAAGCACAATTCTCATGAGTAACCCTGAAATGAATCAGATCTGTTCAGTCCGCTCCTGACCTCAGCATTATCTTATACCCCATAACCATCCACAAGTAAACACGAATTGGGATGACTGGAAAATCCAACAGACCAGCATGGGATGGTCGAACGTGGGATGATATGCCTATGTTTGCAGAAATAGAGGGTGTTAGCGGGAGGGAAAATAAAAAAGCGTGTGCCAGGCTTCTGCCCGGCACACGCTTTACATGAACTGGGGTTAGCTTTTGATCTCTATCTTTTTTGACTTAGCGGACTCAGATTTGGGGAGGGTGATTTTCAGCACCCCATCCTTGTAAGTTGCATCCACCTTGTCAACTTCAATGTCACGGGGAAGCCGCATCGTCCTGGAGAACTTTCCATAGCGTCTTTCAACAGAATGATAGTTCTCATTCTTCTCTTCTTTTTCCTGCTTTTTCTCCCCTTTGATGGTCAGCAACCCATCTGAAAGGTTAATGTTAATGTCTTTCTTGTCCATTCCCGGGACTTCAGCCTTTACGATCAGTTCTTTTTCGGTCTCAGACACGTCAAGAGCCGGTGTGAGCGTTGTCTCTTCTGAAAACAGCCTCGGCAGTCCAAGATCTTCGAAGAACCGATCAAAAAAGTCCCACTCAGGACGCCTAAGCAATCTACCTCGTCTTAAAATTGGCATTAGAGCGGTCATATTTGACACCTCCTTTCAATGTTACTATAGTTAGCTATTCTCTATCCGTTGAGCAAAAGATAATACCGGCAAACAGAACGTCAAGGGTCGGTCAGGATTTTTCTGTGAGGAGTCAAAGCCATGGTCTCGAGGAGTCGGTGATGGTCTACCAACTGTTGAGTGATTTCGTAATACTGCTTCACCTCTTGTGGATCATCTTCATCCTCTTTGGATTCCTCCTGGCATTGAAGTATTTCAAGGTATCCTTCATACACATGGCAGGTCTGGTCTTTACCCTCGTTCTGAACCTTGGGGGATGGTATTGCCCGCTCACCCACGTGGAAAACTACTTGCATGGTCTTTACGACCCGCAGCTTCTCTACGGAGGGTCCTTTATCACGAACAACTTGCAAAAAGTCATTTACTTAGACTTGGATGAGGTCTACTTGAGGATCGGCGCTATCGCCTGGGTGGGTCTCAATATGGGTGGCTATGCACTACTGCTGAGGAGGAGGAGGGTGGCTGCTCCAAAACTTAACAAATGAGTCAGGTTTTGTGACAAACATTGTTTACGAACTGTGACAGATACTGGATACTGGTCACTCGATACTGGATTGAAAAGGAATCTTTTACTTTTCCTGAACCTGTCGGGAACAGGTTTTGCCATCCAGCATCAAGCATCCAGCAACCAACATCGCGAAGCCTCGTCGGCCTGCCCTGATGCTTGCTTATTCTAAGGTAAGCTGTTAAACCTAGTCTGGGCCAGGGTTTGAGGCGAAGCTTCGCTAGTATTCATCGTAAGTCAACCCTGCCAAGAGTGACTCATCATATAGCCTGGCTTCGATATCTACGCCAAAGAAATCGGCCACGGGTTTTAGAATTTCAGGGTTATTTTTCCATACCGTGCGACCAGCTTCCAATACGACCGCAACCCCGTTCTTTGTCATTTTGCCCAGCGGCCGGCGACATATCCCAACCGGCATGCCAAGGATCGCCATAAGGGTCTTTGTGCCCAGGGGATTTCTTGCACGGCAACTCACGGCCCCGTAAGGGGTCTCCTCCTGAGTTTTTACGGTTACAATGCCGAAGAGAGGTTTCAAGGCATCCCGAAGTTTTTCTGCCTCAGCCTGGTTACCCTGGCTGATGAGTGTGGTCATATCCTGGACCGCCTTGGGAGCTATGTTGGAGGCCACCGAGATGACGCCCTTTGTCTTGATGGCAGGGTCGGTCATCATGGTAAAGGTCTTATCATCATCACCGGACAGTATGGTAAAATCATCTCCGCAGCATTCCCGAGTGCGTTTCATGTTTTCGATGTTCCCTGTGGCCTCTTTGACCGTGCTCACATTGGCAAATTGATTTTGTAGTATGGCCAGGTCTTCGGGCAAGAGCTGGGCTCCCGTTCGTCCGGGGATGACGTACGGGATGATCTGAATCTGGGGAAATTTGTCTGCCACGGGGGCCACATATTCTCTGCGTATCTCAAGGGAGCTAGGTCCATTGTAATAGGGATCTACCAGCAGGGCTGCATCAGCCCCCACACTGACTGCATGTTCGGTGCTTTCCATGGTTTCACGGGTATTATTGCTGCCCGTACCCGCAATGGACTGGCACCTCCCCTTGCACTTCTCTGCCACCACCCTGATTACTTCATTGTGTTCTTCCCAGTTCAATGTAGGACTCTCACCCGTGGTACCCACAGCCAAAATCCCACTCAAACCACCTGCGATCTGAAACTCGACCAGTTTTTCCAGGCCTTCATAGTCGACTTCATAGTCGTCTTTGAACGGCGTCATCAGTGCGGTGTAACACCCGTTAAACATGGTAACACCTCCTTGTTTTGCGTTGCCCTAAAAAAAACAGCCGGAGACCACTCCGGCTGCAACCAACCAAGAGAGCGCTCCACGAAAAAAACCGTGACAGTCCTGCGGATCTTATCCACAGGCCCAGCCCACTTTCGTAACAGGCCAAAAGCAGGCTTCGGCGGTACACCCTTTCACCGCAAGATATGGGGCCTGTTCCCCCTGTCCTGCGGCTACTTATGAGTACCGCGCCTCAACTCTGGTTTAAAGGCTACATAAAGGATGGTAGCTGAGTTGTCAAGAAAAAAAGCGGTATCTTTCAACACCTGAGTGTGGCGATCAACTTCTTTGGGTCCAGCAGGATTTCAAAGGCATGCTTGATGTGGGCCACCACAATGTCAGCCTCCAGCATGGCCTTGGTCGTGGCACCTTCTGCCTGAATTGTGCATATGGAAAGCCCGGCGACCTTGAACATCTCCACATCAATATTGCCATTGCCCACACAGACCGTGCGCTCTGCTCCGATCGATTCAACAAAGGCCCGTTTCTCATGGGCCGTTCTGGTTACAACCGGATCAATTTCTGAAGAACCCGGCAGGGTACGTTTGAGGGTCCCCCGAGTGTCGCCAGAAAGGACGTAAATCTTGAACCCTCTGGCCTTCAGCTTTTCCAGATAATCAACAACCCCGGGAATGAAATCTCCCGATTCGGTCAGTGTGCCATTGAGATCCAGGACCAGGTTTTCCAGTTCAACGGAACCCCAGCCGGGCACAGCAATCGTTTTCACTCTTGTCTTGAGCCCCCTCCCCTATCCACTCAACATAGGCAACTTAGCTCCGCTTCGCTCCGCAATTGGAATGGTGGAATAATAGGTTGTAGAAATTCCGAGACGTTACATCATATCTTTATTACTCTGTTCCACGGCACGATCAATTTCAGCTTTGAGCTGAGGCGGCAGGCCAGGAATATCGACACTCAAAAACCCTCGCACAATAGTCGCAGTGGCTTCATCTTCACTCAAACCGCGAGACATAAGGTAAAGAATCTCCTCTTGCGCGATCTTGCCAATGGCAGCTTCGTGAGACATTTCCACCCCATCCACCTTGCCCTCCAACTCAGGTATGGCGTGAATCGATCCCCCGTTGAGGATGAGACCATGGCACTCCAGATGGGCCTTCACTCGTGGCACCTCGCCCACTAGATCCCCTCGGGCAATAATCTTTCCACCGTTGGTGATGGCCCGGGAAACGATCTCGGCTCGGGTATCCGGCTCTTTCAAGAAAATGCGGCCCCCCACGTCCATTTCGGAGTTAGGGCTTCCCACAAGCAGACTATAAAAACGGGCCACCGCCCCCTTTCCAACCAGGTGGGTCGTGGGATACATCTGGACAGACTTCACCGGCTTCATAGAAATGTAATTGTTGAGGAAAAGGCCCCCTTCCTCAACCATTCCCACCGATCTGGCCCGCACCATCGTCCCTTCAGCCCAGTGGTGGATCATGGTGAAGCTGAGCTTTGCGCCCTTCTTGACGTAAAACTCAGAGATTCCTATGTGGAGCCCTCGCCGTAAATGGGCGGCCGCCGCACATCCTGTGATCACATGAAGCTCCGCCCCTTCTTCAGCGATCACAATGTTGTGCACATTCTGGCTTAGGCCTTCCTTTTCCAGATACAAGCACGCTTGAACAGGATAGACAACCTTGCTCCCCGGAAGGGCCCTGATGACATAGCCGTTATGCAGGTCAAGGTGAGCCCTGGCTGTGTACTTATCGGTGTCCACGGCCACCAATTTCCAGTAGTAATCCTCAACCCAGTTATATTGCTTCAGCGCTTCCCTGATGGGTATCACCTCCAGCCCTTCCTGCTTGGAATGGGCGTGGAGTACCGCCGTATCTTTTTGCACAAAGGTGCCCGACCTATCCGTTTCCTCGGCATCGATCCCCGCCTGCAGCATCTGCTTCTTATCAGCCTTAGATAAGTCACCCAGGTCCTCTACATAATTGTGGGAAACGGGTTCTGACTGGTATGCATCAAGATCAATGTCCGGGCCAAGCACTGCCTTCTTATCCTGGGCCTGTCGAGCCTTTTCCTCTAAATCGCGCATCTTACACATTCCTCATATCCAACCTTGCTGATACACTTGAAAATTTCCCGGGGGTTGCTCGTGCAAGTCAACATACCGTCGTAAAGAACCTGTCCTTTGTCCGCTGTCACATAATCCAAGATGAACCCGGTGTGGGTAATGATCAGGCCCATCTTGGTCCGTTCTTCGCGCTTCTCTTTCTGCGTCTTTTTAGCGTTTACCCTGAAGTCCCGTTGCAGCAGGTTGCTGATCGAGTTTCCTATCAGGGAAATATTTTCTAAGTCAACACCCGACTCCGGCTCATCAAAGAGCAACAGGTCTGCATCCTGCGCCATTAGTTGCAACAGTTCCGAACGTTTGATCTCACCGCCGGAAAAACCCGCATTGATGTCACGCTCCATGAATTCAGAAAAGTTCACCTTTTCCGCCAGGGCCTCAGCATCCACCTTACCTTTTGCGCAGATCTGAACCATTTGCCTGGTCTTCACGCCATGAATGGTGGGAGGCCGCTGGTAAGACACGCCGATGCCGAGCTGCGCTCGCTCGTCAACAGGCATATCCGTGATGTCTTCTCCTTTGAAAACAATCTTTCCGCCTGTGACCCTGTACTGCGGGTAACCCATAATCGTCATCAATAAAGACGTCTTGCCGGAACCGTTCGGGCCAAACAAGATATGGGTCTCACCCGGATGAATCTCAAGATCGATGTGCTTCAGGATTTCCTTGTCGCCAAGCTTAACCTGTAAGTCCTCGATTTGTAGCATTCTTTCTCTCCTTCCCTTAACCCGCATCCGCGTAGCCGGGAAATAAAAAATAGATCTGTCACGAAAGCACCAAAATCCGAAGATGCGAAAATTAAAACATTATTTTTGGTTTATCCAGTATCGAGTATCCAGCATCCAGCATCTGTAACCAAAGTAGAAACAACATATTATAAATATAGACAATTTTTTATCGATGTGGATTCGCTAAGCGCCTATAACATCATACACGTGCGGAGGCCGTGTTTCAAGTCGTTAAAGCGTGCTGCTCCTTTGCCTGAGCATTGAGTCCATGACTGTATCATGAAGCAGTGGTCGGAATGCCTTGATTTGTTCATTTTCCCGCTTGGCGTGGATTCGGTTGGTCAGGAGAATCACGATCACGCCTTTTAAAAGGTCCACCCAGAAGGAGGTTCCCGTAAAACCGAGGTGGCCAACACTTTGATCAGAAAAGTACTGCCCGCTGCTCGAATCTGGCCGTGTAGGGGTGTCAAACCCCAGAGCCCAACTCCCGACATCAGACTGGCGCTGAAAAAAGGTTTGCACTACATCCCGGCGAAACAGGCCGATATTCGATTTTCCGGTGTAAACAGCTAAAAGTTCTTTAAGGAGGCCATATACATCTTGGGCTGTCCCAAATAGTCCGGCATGTCCTGCCACCCCTCCTAAGGCATAGGCATTTTCATCGTGCACAACGCCATCCAAGATTTTCCCGCGCCAAGGACAGTCTTCAGTTGCCGCATATGGCTGATCGACTCTGCTTTTACCCCCACCCTGCCCTCCCCCCCAGGCCCAGACCCTGGCCCAGACCGGGATTATAGGCTTAGTAGATTGGCCTGAGGACGTCGCGCCAGGGCGGGCCTGGTTTTCAGGGGCAACAGCTTGTTTCGCGGACGTCGCGCCCCTGGCCCAGACCCTGGATTGCTGGCTCGGTGGCTTATAATAAACCGGAGCGCCAGGGCGGGCAGGGCGGGCTTCAAGGGGGAGGGTTTGGGGGGAGGGGATAAAAAAAAGATGCTTGAGTCCGAGCGGCCGGTAGATTGATTCTTCGACAAAACGGTCAAGAGGCTTTTGTGCCGTGACTTCAACAAGCCATTCCAGGATCATGAAGCCCAGATCGCTGTATAAGCAGGCTTGTCCTGGTTCGTGGATGAATCTTTCAGCAAGAAGCAGCGCTCTGAGTGAGTCTTTTCGCTCAGATGGTGGAAGCTCCACGAGTTTTTTGTAGAAGGGCCGGTAGTCTGGCAGCCCGGACGTATGCGAAAGGAGTTGGCGGATGGTGATGTATTTCTTGTTAGTACCTGAAAAGTCAGGGATTGCACTGCCCAACGTCTGATCTAAGCTCAGCTTCCCCTCCTGGACCAGGAGCATGAAGGCAACACTGGTCGCCAACGGCTTGGTTAAAGATGCCAGGTCAAACACTGTATCGGTTGTCATGGGCCGTTCAGGTGCAAGTCCGGCATGACCGAATGCCTCAAAGAATACGATGCTCCCTTTCCTGGCAACAAGAAGCACGCCGCCCGGGAAAACACCCTCATCCACACCGCGCCGCATCAGGTCCCGGACAGCCTTCATCAATTGCCCTCTTGGATGGCTGGGTCTTGAAATTGGAGGCTGCCGGCTTCGGCATCCAGCTCCGCTTCAAGCCCGATGGGCACGGTGAGGTTGTCGGTTCCGTGGCCCAGGTCAAATCCGGCCAGAATGGGGATATCCGTATGCCGAAGTGCCTGTTTCACAATGGCATACACATCCTCAAGGGGGCCGCAGCCCTGAAAAGAGCCGAGAATAACGCCGGCAACCCCGTCAAGGTGGCCCCCCAGTTGCAGTTGAGAAAGCATCCGGTCGATGCGGTATGGGGCTTCTCCCCGGTCCTCCAGAAAAAGGAGATGGCCTTCAAAGGGAGGTTCATAGGGTGTGCCCATGAGATGGCACAGGCTGGTCAAATTGCCACCTACCAGACGACCAGAGGCCCGCCCGGGGTTTAAGACCATGGCTTTGCGGGGTTTCAAGGCCAGCGGCCTACTTGACCCAATGGCGTCAATCAATGCTAAGCAAGTCTTTTCAGAATCCCTTTTCAGGGTTGTTACGAGCGGTCCGTGAAACGTGACCATGCCACACCTGTTGTAGATCGCTACCAGCAAAGCGGTAATGTCGCTAAATCCCACCAGGATTTTCGGGTGGGCGCAGATGGTCTCAAAGTCAAGCAAAGGGAGGAGTTTCATGGAACCAAATCCTCCACGGGCACAGAATATCGCCCTCACCGATTCATCTTCAAACAGTTTTATCAGTTGAGAGACACGCTCGCTGTCGGGCCCTGCAAGGTATCCCTGGCGGCTGAACAGATCGTCGGGAATCCTCACCCGGTAGCCCATGGATTCGAGTACTGCAACCCCGAGGTCAAATGCCTGCCGATCAAACGGGGAGGCCGGTGCTGCAATGCCGATAGTGTCGCCCGGACGGAGAGCCTGAGGTTTGATGAGAGGCTGTTCCACAAATTGAAGTTAACACGGAAGCTATTGGATTGTAAAGGTTTGTGATTGGGCTCAAGGGCTGTGTTGATCAATTGTTGACAGGGCGGGTACGAAGTGTTAAAAAAACTCAAAATATAGTTGGCGGGGCGTGGCGCAGTCTGGAAGCGCACCTGAATGGGGTTCAGGGGGTCGGAGGTTCAAATCCTCTCGCCCCGACCAGAAGTAAGATGTGGGCGGGTTAGCCGATAGTTGGCCCGCCCATTGTTTTTGTGCTGTAATATAGGGTAGAAGGCATCACAAACCCACGATGAAAAAGGTAACCAAAGAATGGATTTGGCTCTTGTCTGGCTGTATCGGGAGTTATCTGTCTTGGGTTGTCCTCGTACTTTGCGGGGTTCGCCCTCGCGAATCGTTACCATTCGGTATCTACGTAATCTTATTCTCGATAGTGTTTGTCTATTTCATACGCTTAGCAATATGGGCAAAAAAACGGCTTATAAGAAAATGAGGCTGTTCCATAGCTTCAAATTCATGGTTGTATTCAGAAACAAGCACTGGCCGCTTCAAAGCCGAACCAACTTAAACAACTTCGTATCTCGGCTCCTCGATGCGCTCTCCTTTGCAACAAGGGCAACGGCTTGGCCTGGTAAACCGTTTTCGGTTGTCAAACACATACCCGCACACAAGGCATCGTGAGGGGATTACGACCAGACGGTGGCTTTGTGAGACAACGGAACGTGCGATGTGGGAAAGATGACTATAAACCTCTTTTTCCTGAATATGCAGCATCTGGGACAGATCTCTTGCACTACGCACTCCTTGGGACAACAACGTTATCATTTGCTGGCGAATAGTTTGCATTCCCCTTTTACCCTAATATCTTGCTACGCCACCTGTCCACGATATAGTCCTTAAGATAAAGTTTTTGGATGACGGAAACGTATGTCTTCCATGGAAGGGGTCGGAATCAGCGCACTGATGCTGGATACTGGTCACTTGATACTGGATAAACGCGACAATTTCAAGCGCATGATCCAGCATCCAGTATCGAGCATCCAGTATCTAACTGCTATAAAGTACAACGCTAAAAATCCTCCAAGAATCCATGACCCCAAAATCTTTTTCTGAAACTCTATTCTTATTGGCCTGGAATTTCGTACAGAAAAGACAAAGGGCCAACAAAGATCATGAGACTAATTGTCCAAAGGATCAAGGCAGATATCAGAACAATAAAGGTCGCCTTGCCCCTGGTCAAATGATAAACCTCCTGTGTTGCTACAATTGAGATAACAACACTCCATATGGTAATAGCCAGGCCGGCAAACGGTATGATAACCGCCCAATCGATAATACCGCTCAAGCCTATAATCCGGACAAAGCCCATAAATTCTTGTTTGCCTTTTGAGTAACCACAGAAAAGATGGACAATACCTGCAAAAAGAAAAAGTACGAGGATAGAAAAAAATGCCTATTGACTTAGCTGCCAAAACTCATTCGGGTGGCGGAGGGTCGACGTATGATTTCGTTGTATGTGACGGTTTGGGTGGTCACACAGGCCCGAACCAGCCGATCAA
>JAFDKF010000182.1 GCA_019307135.1 Deltaproteobacteria bacterium | reverse complement strand
ACTCTTCCAACGGCCATCAGGAGTTCTATGATCTCTTCGGGAAGGCGCTCTCTGAGGAATTTGGCCACTCTCCTTTCGCGCACATTGGTCTTCCATTCCTTGCTATCCACTGTAAATTCAGGAATGCGCGCGGGTTCGGTTACAAGGATATTGAGCAGGTCGGTTCTTGTAATAACGCCTACCACACGGCCATTTTCCACCACAGGAAGTAAACGCTGTTTATTGCCTATGATCTTTTCCTGAATTTCCGAAAGCGTTGCATCAGGACTCACGGTATCGATATTTATTGTCATGTATTCGCGTACCGGCACGTCTTCGAGTTTATGATGGATGGCTTTTTCTATGACCTGACGGGAGATGGTGCCGAGAAGGTTATCTGATTCCATTACAACAAGGACATTCACGTTATAACCTGACCGCTCAGGATTGATGAATTGGTTCAAGATGCCAAAGAGCTTCTCTTCAACCTGGATCAGGGTCTGTCCTCTAATGGTAGCTGAGGCCGCTGAGGGATGGCCACCGCCGCCAAAAGCCATGGCGATTTTCCCAACGTCCACCTCCGGGAGGCGGCTGCGAGCAATCATGTATACTCGATTCTCCATGCTGGCCAAGGCAAAGATTACATCCAGATTCTGGATATCCCTTAGTTTGTGTATCAAGAGAGCAAAATCTGCTACGTAGGTATCACAAGACACACTGGTGACAGCTACGTCAACACCATTTACGGTGCGGTGGGTGATCCCTTCAATCATTTCGTTTAGGAGGCTGACCTGTTCCGGCGTCATTTCCCGGATGATGATGTCTGAGACCACATTCAGATTGGCCCCTTTGGAGAGGAGATAGGCCGCCGCAAGATAATCGTCCTCTGTCGTGGATGTAAACGTGAAGGAACCCGTGTCTTCGTACAGACCCAGTGCCATTATAGTAGCTTCCTCGTGTGTAATTGAGATTTTTTTGCGACGCAGGATCTTTGTCAGGACGGTGACCGTCGCACCGGTTATCTGAGTTACCTCGACGCTGCCGGACAGATCATCAGGCATTGGGGGATGATGGTCATATATGTGTACTTCCAGACCAGGGCGGTGAACAATACTTGCAAACTTGCCAATGCGGCTTGCCTGGCGGGTATCCACCAATACGAGCCGGGCCACGGCGTTGAGGTCGATGTCCTTGATCTTTACAATGTTGTACATGTACACCATAGATTTTACAAAAAAGTCCCTCAAACTCTTTTCCTGGGAGCCCGGAAAGACCACAAGGGCATCCGGATAGAGCTTCTGCGCTGCCAGCATAGAGGCAAATGCGTCAAAATCCGCATTAACGTGGGTGGTGATCACAGTGAGGCCTGATGATACATGTGAGTGCCTTTTTCTTGTTCTTGTATCCATCCTCTATTGTTTACCACTGAATTGTCTATTGACTATTGATGATTGATTTCTGATTTCCTTCCAATTGCCAGAATTCAATTCAACAAAAAATAGCACACTTAGCGATAGATGTACATGCAAAGAATGGTTTTGATTCCAGGTTAACCTACATGTTAACCATGATTCATGGGTCGAAAAATTGTTTTTTATTGAAGCAAGGATGGTAAAGGGTATTCAATGTTGGACGTTCGATGTTCGATGTTCATTTTTTTCAGTACACCTTCCACAGTCCATCCGGTGCAAAAATAACTTAGCGCTTATGGGGTGGGGGTGGTGAAAATGGCCGGCGATCCAACCGCCGCCTAGAACCCGTTCGCCTTGATAGAAGACAGCGGCCTGTCCTGGCGTAATAGCGTACTGCGCTTTGGAAAAGCGAACCGTGGCCGTGTAGCGATCAACGGGCGTCAGGATGGACTCTGCTTCCCGGTGACGATAGCGGATACGGGTTTGGACTGATATGGGTTTGTCCGGAGGTTCAGTCTCGATCCAGTTGATGCAGGTGACCATACATTCTGTGGCTGCTAACTCGGATTTGAACCCGATGACAAGTCGGTTTTGCTCCTTATCAAGACGAATCACATAGTATGGGGCTGGCCCGGGTATGCTAATCCCTTTGCGTTGTCCTACGGTGTACGCATGTAGGCCCTGGTGGCGTCCTAAAGTCTGACCTCTGGTGTTTGTAATGGGGCCGGGTTCACGGCGAAATCCTGCCGACTTGGAAAGAAACTCCTTATAGCTTTGATGTCGCACAAAACACAATTCCTGGCTTTCGCGCGCAAGACACGATGTAAGTCCCCATGCCTTCGCCATTTTCTGTACCTGGTTTTTGGTATAGCTTCCCAGGGGAAACATGGCCTGTCTTAACTGCTGTTGGGTCAGGAGAGCCAGGAAGTATGACTGATCTTTGGCCCGATCCACGCCCTTTAGAAGCCAAAGCTGTCCGTTCGCTTCCTGGCGTATTCTAACATAGTGGCCTGTTGCCAGGGTTGAAGCGCCGAAGGCCCTCGCCTTTTCGAGGACAAGGCCGAACTTGATACGCTGATTGCAGACCATACACGGGTTCGGAGTTTGTCCTGACCGGTAGGTATCGGCAAAGTAGCGAACAACCTCCCTTTCGAAGGCTTCGGAACAATCGATCACTTCAAGGGGAATCCCGATCTGCTCTGAAACCCTCTGGGCCCAAGAGCTGATACGGGACAATGGCCTGGATGGTGTTGCTTGGCCGGGGGTAAATTCATAACCCGTTCGGAAATGAAGTCCAATGACTCGGTAGTTTTTTTTCTTAAGAAGGGCAGCTGCGACAGCGGAATCAAGACCGCCGCTCAAGGCAACGGCTACGGTCTGTTTCATTTCAGGATTGTGTTTCCTGTGGTGCGAATCTCCATGGCCCTGGGGGGGCAGGCTGGGACACAAAGTTCACATACGCTGCATTTCTTATGATTGAACACGACGGTCATCTCAGGCCGCTCGATGGACAAAGCACCTGTGGGACAGACTGCGGTGCAGGCTCCGCAGTGGGTGCACTTGATCGTGTTGCGCTTGATGTCCTGGCCAACTGCCTGCACCTGCACCCCGCGCTCTTTCAGGTATTGAACCCCTTTGTTAAAGTCCTTTCTTCTCCCAGAAAGTTCCAGGACCATGACCCCTTCCTTGCGGGGCAGTATGGTGGCCTTAAGGATATTGAATGTGAGGTCAAAGTCACTGGCCAAGTAACAAACGATCGGTTTTTCCACTTCCGTCTTTGGGAACCGAAGCACGAGCATTCTAGAATACATATTCACACCTCTAACCCGGATAAACCGGAAATCCGACACGAAGTGAAGCTTGCGCTAACCACGAAATCCGAAACTCGAAACAAATTCGAAATTCTAAATTTCCAAATGTTCAAAACAATAATTTTTCTCTTAGATATGGGCTTTGGGTTTATGTCATTTGAATTTTGAAAATTTGGTCATTGTTTGCGGCTTACGCCTTGAGAACAGTACGGATTTGCGGCTCACGCCTTGAGAACAGTACGATATTCGGATTTCGAATTTAACATTCTGATTTTTATGTAGTTTTCTATGCACAAAGATATTTTCTGCCAGAAAAACGCGAACTTTACAACTAACGGACTAACGGGAACTACTGATTCAGGGACTGCCTATAGACGTGAAACATGCGCTGCAAAGCGGTAAAATTCGTTAAGCAGGCAAGGATTACAAGTCCGATGAGAAGTTGCCCGGTAAGGAGTGCAAGGGTCAACACAATGAATCGTTCCAGACGGGTAAAGAGCCCAACGTTGCATGAGATGTTCAATCCCTCAGCTCTTGCGCGTGCGTAACTTACCATCAGTGAGCCCAGCAAGGTCAAAAAGGTGAGCAGTACCAGCATGTGCCTACCCTGGAGGCTGGACCAGTAAAGGATGCCAAAAAAAACGGCCGCCTCTGAATATCGGTCTATGAAAGAATCGAGAAAGGCCCCGAACCGTGTTTCAAGCCCTGCAATTCGCGCCAGCGCGCCATCCAGCGCGTCAAAGGGGCCGGAGAGAAGGAACAACCATCCCCCGTAAGAGATATGACCTGTTGCAACGGCAGCTCCGGCGGCGGATGCTATGAAGAAGCCGATCAAGGACAGGAGGTTGGGTTGTACACCAAGTCTGGACAACAGACTAGAAAGAGGGTCAAGTATGACGCCTGCCCAGCTCTTTACCCAGCCCGTGAGTGTCCAGTATTCACGGTTTATCCCTGAAGAGGTTTGATCTTCACCCCTGTTCTTGGACTCCTCCAAGCTTAATCCTTTCGCCTGCCTGCAAGAAGGGCTCGGTAATCCTGAATCCCTCACCATCAGAAAACTGCTATTCGCGGCTACACCGTCAACCTTCTTTTAACGAAATTTTCCCGTAGGCGTTCCCAGGTTCAGAGTTCACCCTGTTAAATTTCCCGAAGGGAACCCTATTTAACGGGGTGAACCGTTCAAATTTTCGGTGAACCCTGAACCTCTGAACCCGTGAACGGTTACATTTTCCTTAACACAAAACGGGAAAAATATCAATGTCAGACTGCTTCTTCGCCCCAGAAGGGGTGTGAATCACGGCTGTTGGCAATGAGAAAATCCATGTCCGTCTGGCTACGTATTTAGCTTTGGGGAAAAGGTGTCAGGTTTCGGGTTTCAGGTGTCAGGATCGAGAAACTTGAAGAACTGTACTGTTCTCAAGGCGTAGCCGCAAACCTGAACACTGACACCTCGCAATTGAACTCAATAACCAACAATCTTGATTTACACTGCCCCAGAAGCGAGCGTCAGTTATCCTTAGACCTAAAATGATCGGTTCAAGGTTCAGGGTTCAAAGGTTATAATCTATTGACATCCCTAACTTTATAGCACAATACCCAGATTAGCCTCTTTCACCCATTGGGTGAAACATGCGTGTCGTCCCTATTGAGGCATCATCCTTTTGATATCAGAGAGTTAGGGCTCTTCAACCGGGAACTGTGAACGTTGAACCGCTCAACCTATGTTAGAATAAGATCGTGTGAATCATTTCAGCCCACCCTCTTGGGCCGGCTTTATCTGAATAGACAATGGGTTCGATTCCCTGGGGGTGCTCCCATTCCCCAGTCTTTTTCCTGATTACAACGGGCATGTCCACATGCCTGAGCATGGGGATGTCATTGGCACTGTCTCCCAGTCCGGCACTCCAGATCCTCTTGTCAGGGTATGTGTTAGCATATACCATTTTCAGAATCTGGACCGCCGTTCCCTTATCGTTTCGTCCGGTCATGTGGTAGAAACGGCCTCCTCGGGTGATCCTCAGCCCCTTTTCTTGTAAGAGGGTTTCAAGGAGTCGTAATTGAGCCGGCGTGTCAGAGAACATGAAGGGTTCTGAATACTCACGTCTTGCGGCCAACTGGGCCTCTTCATGGGTGAGCCCCGTACAAGTGGCAACCTCCTCAATGGTCATCTCGCTGAATCCCTTCATGCGAAAGTTCTTCTTTTTCATTTCTCTCCAAATAGTACACAAGTGAGCGTAGGGCACACCTAACTCCACCAGGCGGTATGGCCCTTTTTCGGCAAACTTCACATCCCTTAAGTCGAAGGCACGTCTTGGGATAAAAATAGCCCCGCCGTTTTCTACAATGAACGGGTCGCTAAGGCCCATCCGCCTGCGATACACCTCGATTTCAGCCCGTGTTTTGCTACTGCAAATGATGACCGGGATAGACCTTGACCTGAGTAGGTCCAAAGCAGGCTGGGCCTCTTTGAAATCGTAAGTATCGTGATCGATCAGCGTGGCATCCAAACTTCTGCGTTGCGCTGCATCCTTCGTCACTGCGGCGTACCATAAGTACGCCTCATTCCTCAGGATTTGCGCGCCTTGAATTTGGAGCTTTTTACTTTGCCGTCTAATTTGGACTTTTTACGAGACCATCAACTTTGGGGTATGGTTGTATGATTATAAGATTATCTGGGTGGTTGCCCCTTGTCAAGTTGACGTAGTTCATGATGTGTAGTATAAATTAAATTTAAGGGCTTTGCTCTAATCTGCTTCAGATTGGTTCAAGGTTACAAGGGGGTTCCGGCATGCACATAGAGGAGAATCCAAACGACATACGGGCTGCTGACCTGATTGTGGGAATTCCGTCGTACAATGAGGCAAAGCTTATTTCTTACCCCACGCAGATGGCAAGCGAAGGCCTCATTAAGTATTTTGGGAACAAAAACAGCGTTATCATCAACTGTGACAATAACTCCCCGGATGGCACCCGCGACGCCTTCATGAATACTCCCACCGAGGTTCCTAAGATATACCTATCAACACCGCCAGGCGTAAAAGGGAAAGGAAACAACGTCAGGAACCTTTTCAAGAAGAGCTGCGATCTCGGTGCACAGGCTGTTGTTGTGGTGGACGCAGATCTCAAGAGCATAACGCCGCGGTGGATAAAGAATCTGGCAGAACCACTTTTTGAAGATTTTGGATTTGTGGCACCCCTCTATATTCGGCATAAGTATGACGGAACCATTACGAACAATATTGCCTATCCGATGACACGCTCCATTTACGGTCGCAGGGTGCGCCAACCGATTGGGGGGGACTTCGGCTTTTCAGGGGAACTGGCCGAGATTTATCTAAAGCAAGGGGATTGGACACCGGCCGTGGTTGAATTTGGTATTGATATTTGGATGACGACCACGGCCATGTGTCACGACATACCAATTTGCCAGTCTTACATGGGAAGGCCTAAGATCCACAAACCAAAAGACCCTGGAGAATCCTTGGGTCCTATGTTTTTGCAAGTAGTGGGCACGATCTTTGATATTATGACAAAAAAGGTGGCTTTCTGGAAAGAGGTCCGGTGGAGTAAGCCAACTGCGATTTTCGGTTTTGGACTTGGGGAAATGGAAATGCCCCCGCCGGTCGATGTAAATCTGGAAAGGCTTTATGATAAGTTCCAGGCGGGCTTTGCAAGCCATGATGCCCTCTGGAAGGGAATCCTTTCCACGAATGTTTACAAGAAACTTTCGGAAGTAAAAACTCTCGGTTTTGCCGATTTTGAGTTTCCGACCAACCTGTGGGCTGAGATATTGATTGACTTTGCGGTCGCCTACAAAAATGGTGCGCATGGCAGAGAGGGTATCATGGAAAGCTTAATCCCGCTCTATTACGGCCGCACGTGCTCCTTTGTGATTGAACTGGAGCCGATGACCATTCAGCAGGCCGAGGAAGTGATAGAAGATCAGTGCATTGTTTTTGAACGGAGCAAGCCTTATCTGCTTAGAAAATGGTTTGACACGGAGTGAATGTTCTCAAGCCGTCAGGCCTCTGGCTTGTAGAGGCACGAGTCTACGCCTCGGCTTCCGGCTCGTAGAGCCTACAGCTCGGAGAGAGCGCAACCTTTGCGCTCATAGACAGCAAATGGGGAGGCTCTTATGAAAAAAATCCTTATCGTTGACGACGAAGACGTCATCCGAATGCTCTATGGCGAGGAATTGGAGGACGAAGGGTACAACGTGATCACCACAGGAACTGGTCACGGCCTGATCGGATTGGTTGAGAGTGAAAAACCAGACCTGATTATCCTGGATATCAAGATGGCCGAACATAACGGGTTAGACTTGCTGCAGGATATCCGGAAGCAATTCTATAACATCCCTGTCATTCTCTGTTCAGCCTACTCTTCCTACAAAGGCGACCTCAAATCGATCGCAGCCGATTACTATGTTGTCAAGAGTGCAGATCTGAGCGAGCTGAAGCAGAAAATCAAAATGGCATTAGAGGGACACATCCCTTTCCAGTCCACCCGAGAGTGAGGTGGGCATGGAGATCCGCTATGCTGTTGTGCTGGGTATCATCCAGGGTTTGACCGAGTTCTTGCCCGTCAGCAGCTCCGGACATTTGGTGCTCTTTCAAGACCTGTTTGGTTTAAGAGAACCGGATCTCTTTTTTGATGTCTCGGTTCATGTAGGTACCCTGGTAGCCGTATGCGTGTTTTTCTTCAAAGACCTCAAGGAGATTGTCACTACACTTTTCTCAGTTTCTACTTGGTCTATCGGGAAAGATAGTCTTTGGCAAAGCCTTTACCAAAAGCCAGAGATGAGGTTGCTCGGTCTTATCCTTGTGGGGACGGTGCCAACCGCTTTCCTGGGCTTGTTATTTCGGCCCGTGGCCGCGAAGGTCTTTTCATCCGTCCAGATTGTAGGGATTATGCTTTTTGTTACAGGGCTGTTGCTGTGGCTCACCCGGAGGCTTAAACGAGGGGGACGCAATGCGGCCCAGCTCACGATCAGGGATGCCCTGTTCATAGGTATGGTCCAGGGGGTGGCTATTTTGCCGGGGATTTCTCGTTCTGGAGCCACCATTGCCACGGGTCTGTTCAGAGGTATAGATCGAGAGACTGCTGCCAGATATTCCTTCCTTCTGTCTATTCCGGCCATCTTGGGGGCTATGGTCCTGGAATTGGGCGAGGCCGTGGCCTCGGGCTTTCCGCCCGCCAGGGTGGTACTGGTGGGGGCCTTCATGGCTGCGGTTGTGGGGTATGGTGCCCTGGGGGTCCTGATACACCTGGTGAAAAAAGGAGACCTTCATGCATTTGCTCCCTACTGCTGGCTCTTGGCAGTGGTGGTCATTGCCAGGTCATTTTGAGGCCGGGGGAAATCCATGTCCGTCTGCTACGTATTTAGCTTTGGGGAAAAGGTGTCAGGTTTCGGGTTTCAGGTGTCAGGATCGAGAAACTTGAAGAGCTGAAACCTGAAACCTGAAACCTGACACCTGAACACTGACACCTCACAATTGAACTCAATAACCAACAATCTTGATTTACACCCAGGGGAATGCGGGGCACTTTAGTTCACTTTAGCTCACTTTCATCTATAACTAACAAATAACCAATGACCAATGACTGACCTGGAGGTGCTATGAATCCTGAAATCTTTAGAGAATATGACATTAGAGGGATTGTGGACAAGGACTTGACCGACCAGGATGTGGTTTTGATTGGTAAGGCGTTTGGCACCTACCTGCGGGGCGAAAACCGCTCCAAGGTCTGTGTGGGTCGGGACTGCCGTTTGAGTTCTGAGAATTACCAACACCTCTTGATCAAAGGGCTTCTTGCCACAGGCTGCGATGTGGTGGATGTCGGCGTCTGTCCTACGCCCGTTTTTTACTTTTCGATCAGGCATTTGAAAAAAGAGGGCGGCATCATGGTCACCGCGAGCCACAACCCCCCTGAGTACAACGGCTTCAAGCTGTGCAGCGGCTATGATAGCCTTTTCGGCGAGCAGATACAGAAGGTGCGACATATCGTTGAGGACAGGACCTTTGCTGAGGGGAGTGGAAGCACGGAGACTGCTGATGTGGTAACCCCATACAAGAAGGTTCTGGAAGACAATGTCAAGCTTGCCAGACCTTTGAGGGTAGGAATCGATGCAGGGAACGGCACTGCCGGTGTGGTGGCGCTGCCGATCATACGGGCCTTGGGTTGCGAGGTCTTCGACCTTTATTGCGACATGGATGGAAATTTTCCCAATCATGAACCGGACCCCACGGTGGTAAAGAATATGCAGGATCTGATGGGATTGGTACAGGAAAAAGGGCTTGATGTTGGGATCGGCTATGACGGCGACGGAGATCGAATCGGCGTCATTGACGAGAAAGGCGACATCATATGGGGCGACCAATTGATGATCATGTACGCAAGGGACATCCTTTCCCGAAAACCCGGCGCCACGTTCATTTCAGAAGTTAAGTGTTCCCAGACCCTGTATGATGACATAGAAAAACACGGTGGCCGCGCAATTATGTGGAAGACAGGGCACTCCCTGATCAAGCAGAAGATGAAACAAGTCAAGGCCGAACTGGCGGGGGAGATGAGCGGGCATATGTTTTTTGCTGACCGATACTTTGGCTACGATGATGCCATATACGCCTCTTGTCGCCTGCTGGAAATCTTGGCAGAAACAGGGAAGAGTATTACAGAACTGTTAGATGATGTTCCAAGAACCTATTCCACCCCTGAAATCCGGGTGCCATGTCCGGATGATAGGAAATTTCAGGTGGTAAAAGATGTGACCGAGTACTTCCGTCAGCGGTATGACATCATTGATATAGACGGGGTACGCATCCTCTTTGAAGATGGTTGGGGTTTGGTTAGGGCTTCCAATACTCAGCCGGTGCTAGTGCTCCGATTTGAAGCCCTTTCACAGACACGGCTTTCTGAAATCCAATCGCTGGTGGAGTCGGTGCTGACCGAGATCCGGGAGAGGTGAGGTTGCTTGATAAAGCTCGGCATAAAATGTCTCGGAATAACCTGTTGAAATTCCAGCGACTTTGGTCGAGTAGTTAAATAGTCGAGTCGTCGAGTCGTAAGGCCTTTAAACCCCTGGCCCAGACCGGCTTTTTCTTTGGCAAGCATTGTCCAGCTTCTGTCGCGCCAGGGCGGGCACTCGACTAATCAACTACTTGACCACTCGACCAATTAGTGTTCTGTTCCTTCAAGTAGCCGCTTGATGTTGTCTGCATGGCGAACGAATATGAGCAGAGCCATGATAAGGGCACAGCCTGTTATGGGAACCGAGTGCGTAGCAAGCCATATAGCCCCGGGGAGAATAGCTGACGCAGAAAGAGAACCTGCTGAGGAGTGTCCCCAGCAGCACAGCACCAAGACGTAAACCAGTACGCAAACCAGGAACACAAAGGGTGAAATGACAAGGAAGCAACCAGCGGCAGTGGCCACCCCTTTGCCCCCCTTGAAGCCCAGGAATACGGGAAAGAGATGACCGGCAAAGGCTGAGAGGGCTACCAGGCAGACCAACATCTCCCCTTTCCAATCCGAAACCCCTAACCACGAGATCCCCACCAGCACGGGGATGGCACCCTTCAAGAGGTCTCCCCCAAGAGTCATGAGCCCGAGTCTCTTTCCGGCTACCCGAAACACATTGTAGGCCCCTATGTTTTTGCTGCCGGAGGCCCTCACATCCGCATCGCTAAAGATGCGAGTCAAGATTACACCCCAGGGTACAGAACCCAGAAGATAGGCAAATGGCAACAAGAGCATGGCCTTGAGGATCATAGCGGTTAATGGAAAACGAACAAGGGGCTTTGCCCCAATTGGAGTATTGGAGTATTGGAGTGATGGAGTACTGGAGTGATGCAATGCGGTCGGCATAAAGCCGACCCTACGTAGGGGCGGGTTTACCCCGCCCTCTTGGATGACTCCATCACTCCGTGTGTGAGGCAACACATAGGTACCCACAAAGTGTTATGATTTCAAGAAAGTGTAAGCTTTCCAAGACATTCTAATTCTTGCCTCGGATAGCGTCGTCGATCCGGTCCTGACACAGGGGAATGTACTCAAGGGCCTTACGATGAACCCCCAGGTCCGGGTAAGACCTGATCACCGTCTTGAAGCGTTCCAGGGCAGCCTTGTAGTGCTTGCTCTTATAATAGAACATGCCTACATAGAACTCATGTTCAGCCAGGTTTCTGTTACAGACCTTCATGTGTTTCTCGGCCTTCCTGGCATACGGGCTGGCGGGATACGTGAGGATCAGCCTTTCAAAGGCCTGAAGTGCCTCCTGGGCCATGGTTTGATCTCTGTCGATGGTCTGGAGCTGATCAAAATAGCAGCGCCCTATCTGATAAACCACATAGGGCACGGCCTCATTCTTGGGATGAAGGCTTTCGAATTCCTCATAGGCAAAAATGGCTTCTTCGTACTCCCTGCAGTGGTAGTGGGCATCTCCAAGCTTGAGTTCTGCCAATATGGAGTACTGGCTGAACGGATACCAGTCCTTCAGTTTTTCAAAAGATTCGATAGCCTTTCTGTAGTCTTTGTCCCTGAAGGCCTCTGTACCCTCCTCGGCAAGCTCCCGGGCTGTCTTCTCCTCTTTGGCCTGAAACAAGGCACAACCGAACAGATGCACCGCTATCAATAGCATGATAGCGAAATAGGCGCTTAGTAATGAAATTGGTGTTTTTTCTGGCACAGAATTTAAGAGATAATCACGAAGACACGAAAGATTGCCTGCCCTGGCGCTTATGACGATTCAGAGTACATCAAGCCTATAATCCAGGTCTGGGCCAGGGAAAGCACGAAATAGAAAAATAGGCATCCTTCATTTTCGCCACGAAGTAGTTTACACTTTTTTTCACCACTCCAGGTTTGGGGTTTCAGGTTTCAGTGTTCAGGTTTCAGGCCTTGCTTTTTCAGTTTCTGACACTTGACACCTGGTGCCTGGTTTCAGTGTTCAGGTTTGCGGCTTACGCCTTGAGAACAGTACAGATTTCGCGTTTGTCGCTCCTGACACCTGAAACCTGACACCTGAAACCAAAAAGTAGGAACAAAAGAACTTATCTCTTGGCGCCCGCATTCTTGAAAAGTGTAAACCGAGGAATGAAGGATGCCGAAATTTGTTATTTATGTTTTGGCTTGTCCGGGTTAGGACTTTGCCAGCTTTTTTGCGTATTCTGTGGCCTCGATCCCTGCCACACACCCTTCGCCCACGGCCTTGGCTATTTGCCATGGCTGTCCAGTAATATCTCCAGCCGCATATAGTCCAGGGATGTTGGTTTCCTGTTTCCTGTTGGTTTCAATAAAACTTATGGTTTCTGCATCAAACATGGCCCCGAGGTTGGCCGCCAGCTCCAGGGCACCTTTTGCTCCCAGCTCAACAAAGATACCGTTTACCTTGAGGGTCTCACCATTTTTCAGCAATACCTCTTCCACGTCGTTCGTTCCGATGATTTCCTTAACCCAGGTATCTTGTATGACCTTAACCTGGCTATTTCTCAGTTGCTTGTAAAGCGTGTCGGTGATCATAAGTTTCCGGCAGATCAGGTACACAGTCCTGGCATACGACAAGAGGGTTATGGCACCGGTTGTGGCAGCGCTTTCGTTGCCCACTACTGCCACGTCCAGGCCCCTGTAGAAATTCGCATCGCAATCCACGCAATAGCTCACACCGCGACCCACAAGCCTATTTTCTCCTTTCACCCGGAGCTTTTTTCGGGCAACTCCCATAGAAAGGATCAGGGTTCTGGAGGTAAAGGTTTCACCACTTTCTGTAAACAGGCTAAAAAGCTTATTCTCATTTTTCGTTTCGATGATATCCTCTTCCAGGAATACCGCGTCAAAGCTTTCAGCCTGCTTCCTGCCGGCTTCAAGCATCTCCTTTCCCGAAATGAGCTTCTCGGAGCAGCAAAAATTGGCTATGTGGGCCTTGTAAAGACTGCTGTTGCGTGGCTTTCCAAAGACGATAACCTTTGCTTTCTTGCTGGCAGAATGGATAGCCGCCTGAAGCCCGCCAGGTCCGCAGCCGATTATGGCCACATCGTACAAATCTTTGGGCATTTACAGTGCCTTTTTCACCAATCCTTCGAGTTGCGATTTTGGCACAGCACCAACGATTTGGTCAACCACCTTTCCGTCCTGGAACAGGATGAGGGTGGGAATAGCCCGAATGCTGTATTGCGTTGGGGCGTTGGGGCTGTTGTCCACATTGCATCTGGCAAAAACGATGCTATCGCCGTATGCCTCTTCCAATTCCTTCATCACTGGAGCAATGGCCTTGCAGGGGCCGCACCAGGGTGCCCAGAAATCCACCAGGGCAGGTTTGTCAGCCTTTAATATCTCTGATTCAAAACTGTTGTCATCAACGTCCAAAACACCTTGTCCCATAGTTACGCTCCTTTCCTAATGTTTGCTAAGCCGGCCAACGATTTCTGTTGGGTCATGTATAAACACACTGAGTAGGGTTTGTCAACTTCAAGAAGAATCAATCAGCCTTTCTCCTTGACACCGACATAACAGGGTGTTATTCATACAAACTTACATAGTGCCTGAACGGAAAGTCATGTTCAGGCAAAATCCGAATATCGAAACACGAAATTCGAAACAAATTCGAATACCAAATGACAAAATGACCGAAACCAAACTTGTTGGAAACTCTATGTTTTTGTCATTGGAGCATTTTTATTTCTGTCATTGTTTCGGATTTCGAAATTCGGATTTCGAATTTTTGACCGCAAAACTGGGGTTTTCGGTCAAGCACTACATAGGGGCCGTTAACTCAGATGGTAGAGTATCTGCCTTTTAAGCAGAGAGTCGCTGGTTCGAGTCCAGCACGGCCCACCAACGTCCCCATCGTCTAGCCAGGTCCAGGACATCCCGATTGCATCGGGACAACACCGGTGGGGATTTGCTGTAATGGTAAGATACTTTCGGACGTTTTCGAGAATCGTCCTCGGCGGTGGCCAATTAGCGTCCCCATCGTCTAGTCAGGTCCAGGACACCGGCCTTTCACGCCGGCAGCACCGGTTCAAATCCGGTTGGGGACGCCACATGACATAAAGAGGTTAGCCATTACCATGGTTAACCTCTTTTTCTTTTCGGGTTAGGTCTTGCAATTTTCAGGATATAGTATTAGACGCAAATCATGCCTAGTGCGGTGTCTCAAAAGTTCTATGCACGATTTTGGCAATTTAACATTTCCATAAATCAGAGCAACCACATACACAAAATCCGAATATCGAAATCCGAAATCCGAAACAAATCCGAAATCCGAATGCTCAAATGTCCAAAACATCAACCCAAACCGGACGATACCGAAGCCCTGCATCCGATATTAACA
>JAFDKF010000305.1:929-3727 GCA_019307135.1 Deltaproteobacteria bacterium | reverse complement strand
TCCTGAACCGAATCGATCAATTCCTGGGTCGTTGTAACACCTATATCCGAGGTAAAAAGGATCTCCTCCAATTCTTCCAACAGATCATCGGTAATCTCCTTCTTGCCTAAAAAAAGCCGATCCAGTCTACCCGTGAAGGTAGATCTTGTCTTTAAAAGTCCCTGCTGAAGCCTTTGAAAAAGGCCTTTATCCTGATCAGCGTCCTTAATCTCTTTACCTGTATCCTTTTTTTTAGACAATCCGGGCATGGCCTTGTTTCGGGTTTCGGATTTCGGGTTACGAGCCCCTCGTTGCTTGATACCGGATGCTCGATGCTGGCTTTTTCATATTTGGAAATTTGTTAAATGCGATGTAAGTGCTCAGGTTATTTAGGCTGAAGGCTGAAGACTATTAGTAAAGGGCAGAACGTGGTACACATGGGGCTCCTATTATTGTATCACTGTAACTGATTTATCCCTGAAAAGAACTATTTCGGTTCTCTTTCCCCTTCAGTCTTCAGTCTAAACACCTTCAGCCTGACTACGTGAGTAGTCACAATTAGACTTACATTTAATCCGATATCCAGAATCAAAACGGGCACTGCCCCGGATTAGACAGGGCATATTAAAGGGCCTTCACTTTACTTTACTTTAATTGTAGGAAGGATGAACATCCGGCTGGTTTTCGGGGCCTCTGTCTTGCATACCCTGGATATCAACCGACACGACCTTAGACACACCGGCCTTTTCCATGGTTATTCCGTAAAGCCTGTCAGTTATCTCCATGGTCCTCCGGTTATGGGTCACCATAATAATCTGGGACGACCTCTTTATCTCTTCCAACAGACGATTGAACCGATCAATATTGGCCTCATCAAGCGGGGCATCCACCTCGTCCAAGAGACAGAACGGGCTTAAGGCCTTTTCGCCACCGGAAAGAAGTCCCATGTGGCTCAGTTTCTTACCCGGAGGTTTAACCTCCACCAGCACCCCGCTTTCCAACGGCCTTTCCTCATCAATCAATCTAAGGCCGGCCGTACCTCCATTAAAAAGAATGGGAAATATTTCTTTCAATTTGGCGTCCACCTCCTGGAAAATATTTTTGAATTTGAATTTTTCAAGAGAGGTTCTGTTGATCTTTTTTATCGCAATTCTCAAGGATTCAATGGAACTGAGCAGGTCTTCTCGCTGGTTTTTCATGAATTCATATCGTTCTTTTAAGGCCTCATGTTCTTTAATGGCGGTCAGGTTCACATCCCCCAGTCTCTCCCTCAGAACCCTTTTTTGATCAAGTTTCTGCTCCACCTCCGAGGCGGAAAAACCTTCATCCAGGTATTGCTCATAGATATCGGCCAAATTCAGGTTGGTTTTTCCCCTGACCATTTCTATTAGGTTGTTCATCTTAAAACCGATTTCAGAGTGCTCCATCCTGGCCCTGTTTATTTCTTCCTTTAGGTCATCAATTTCTCCGCGCAGTTTCCCTGCCATGCCTTCCTCTTCCCTGATTCCATCCTGAAAGGCCTGCCGCTCCCTCTCCGCCAAGCCCACGGCCTCTTCTGCGCCTCTTAATTCTTCATAAAGTGCCTTTAATTCCTCCCCAAGGGCCTCTTTCCGCCTTTTACACTCTTCGCGCCGCCTGTGTCCTAAGGAAACATCTTCTTCTATTTTCTCCTGACGTTTCATCGATTCATCAACGTAATCCTCCAGCCTTTCTGTCTCCCGGAAAATGCTGCGTTGCTCTTCTTTAAAAATGCGGTAATCCGCCTGAAAGTTTGCAAGCTCATCGCGTAATTGATCAAATTCTTCTTGAGATTCCTCAAGCTCATTCTCCTTCCTTCGGAAATATTCCTCTTCCTGCTGTCGCTTCATCTTGCGCTGTTGAAGTTCCCCTTCAATCCTTATGAGTTCGTTTTTATGCCTGTTCCGCTCCGCGTCCTTTCTTTCCAGATCGCTTGATATTCTCTGGGACAGGCTTTCCATCTGATCCAGTTCCTGTCCAAGGCGAAAGAGTGTTTTGTCAAACTCGTTTATGTCTTCCTGGCAGGCCCACTTATCCTCCATCAAATCCTCAATTGCCCCTTTCTTTTCCTGTATCTTCGAGATGATGGTTTCGAGTTTGAGCTTATGATCATCCACAATTTTATTATAACTACCGGACTTCTGTTTCAGTTCCTTCATTTCCCGCTTCCTGGCAAGGAGACCGCGGGAGCTTTGGGTAAACTTTCCACCACTGATCACGCCTCTCTGATCAACCATATCCCCGTCAAGGGTCACAAAACACAGGTCCTTTCCATTCCTTTCCCATGCTGATACGGCTTCCGTAAGATCTTTCACCAGAACCGTGTCTCCCAGCAGGGCGTTTAATAGCGGCCTGAATGTTTCCGGCACGGAAATAAGATCCGGCAAATACGAAAACTGTGGCTCAATCTTCCGACCATTTCCGTTGTCCTTTAACTCCTTAAGGGGGATAAAACTGCTTCTGCCTTTTGCCTTCTTTTTCAGGTAATCAACAGCCTGTTTGCCATCTTCCTGCGATTCTACGATAATGTACTCCAGCTTGTCGGACAGAACCGCTTCAACAGCCTGTTCATACGTTGACTCCACCTGGATTACATCCGCCACAAGGCCTAAGATGTGACCTTGTCTCGATGCCTCCAGATCTTTCGCCTTCATTATGGTCCTGACTCCCATCTTGTATCCCTCGAAATTCTCCGTCAGGGCCTGCAGGCTGGCCAATCGAGACTGGCATACATTAAGATCCGCCTCCGCCTTCTTAAGCTCCGTCTCAATGTGTTTTGCTTCCTGTTCCAGTTCTTCGCA
>JAFDKF010000305.1:0-905 GCA_019307135.1 Deltaproteobacteria bacterium | reverse complement strand
GTTTCCTCCCTAACAAGGCTCTTCCTCTCAGAGGCTCTTATGATGCTTTCGATTTTTACCTTAACGTCTTTCAGTTCTTTTTCCAGCCGGGAACGGCTATCTGTGATCTGATCAAGCATCTTGTTTAAATAACCTGACTCGTGACTCAGTCCCAATTCCTTGTTCTCTCCGGCATTCAGTTGTGCCCTGGCCTTTTCATAATCTTCCTTTATTTGCTTCAGGAATTCTCGCTTGGTTCTCACCCTTTTTTCTTTAAGGGAAATCTCTCCTTCCAGGTTGTGAGAATTCTCCTTTACCTTTTCTATCTCTTTCTGAAGCTTTAGCTTTTCCTCCTCAAGACCTGCAAGCCGGATTTTAATATCCTCCTTTTCTCCCGATAGCCGGTGTTCCAGTTCCTCCTGCATCTTGATTTCCCTACTAAGGGATTCAAGGCCGGCCTCTTTTCTGTGAACCGCATCCCCCAAATCAAAGTTCCTTTTCCTCAAGCTGGATAAAGCTGTGTCCTTTTCTTCCAGCTCCAGATTCATGGATTTGGCTATTTCTTGCTGGATAAGGTCTTCATTTGATTTCAGTTTGTTCCCGGAGTCCTCCTTAAGTTGATGATAATTATTGGAATAGAGTATAAGTTCCAGATTCTGAAGCTCCTCACCAATTGTCTTGTAACGCCTGGCCTTGGAAGCCTGTCTCTTGAGAGACCTCATCTGACTCAGAACCTCCCCCAAGATGTCCTCCACTCGTTGAAGATTGACTTCCGTAAGTTCTATCTTTCTTTGTGACGCCTCTACCTTTCTCCTGTACTTAGTGATCCCGGCGGCCTCTTCTAACATAACTCGGGTCTCTTCAGGTTTTTGCTCCAGAATGGTCCCGATTCTGCCCTGGCCGATAATGGAATAGGCCCTGTTTCC
>JAFDKF010000037.1 GCA_019307135.1 Deltaproteobacteria bacterium | reverse complement strand
CTCACCATAAGTTTCTCAATAATACTCCTCACTTCCCCACCTTCCCGGCCAGTCATACAGCACTGTCCATCGGTACTATGATCCGCTAAGACTTCCAAATGCTCATCTCGGGTTTGTTCGCTCTTCGCTATCCGCCCCCGATACCTTGTATCGCCCATCTTCTCGTTTGTGTTTCTGTCACTCAGCAAACTGAGTGACAGACTCATTGATGGGCGAGACTCTCCACATCAATGCCAGGATTTTGCATACGCCGGATCTCCCAATACCTTCTTCTTACACAAGGAAACATTTGGATCTCCCAAGTTCCCGAACTACCCCTTTGAGCACATGCCCTGCTCTCAGACCCCGGTGGTGTCCTCAATACTCGCCTTAGCGTATTCAGGACTGCTGCCTTCCAGCCACTGGAAACCGTCGGCTTTCCCTTCCGGTTTCCCGAAAGGTTATCCTAATGACCACGACTATACATATTTCGGGGCTCAATCACACAGCCTGCATCCTTGCTCCACCTGGCATCGGACTCCCTTTACAGGACTTACCCGCAGGCTTCGCTACTGACCTGTTGGCTATACTTTAATCAGGTGGGACTTTTCCAATTTGGAATCACCCACTGGGCAACAATATCGAATTTCATGAACTTACGCCCAATGCCAACGACTCAGGCTTAACTTGGCGCGACCAGTGATTAGTTAGGCTAACCTTCTGGTATTACATGAAAACCCGTTCCCTAAAAAAGGTTTGCAAGAATGTCAAAATTTCATGTCCCCAACTTTCTTCCCTCTGCTGTCAAGACTGAAGATCTGACCCCAATATCTCTCCTAATTCTTCCTGTATCAATATTTCATCTATGCGTTTTCCAATTCCCAACGGATCCGGGAATGCTGGCTCTTGTTCATCAAATGAAATGATGTATTTGCATAAATCATCAAATGAATTTATGTTTTCCATTGCTTGATCTATTTCTTTCTCGGTTATTCCATAACTGGGTGGGGCCATCATCCGTGAGATTAGAACCTTTTTTAATAACTCCTTTTCGGATAATTCTGGATATTGGGTTCTTAGATACTCATATGACTGTCTCTGTATTTTTCGAGTAGTTGCTGGTGAACTCATGATGCGCAGTGCTAGTGCATCATGGGGTATATCATATCTAGTACGCAATATTTCTAATTCATTCATCTGTTTTTTTTCGGGCCTTAGATAAGGCGGAAGCAACTTAACCCATTTAGGTTTGAATAACATTTGAACATCTCCTGCGTTTGGGTTTTCCCCACAATAGCAGATAAAAGCTATGAACCAAAATAAAGCTAATGCACTGGGTAAGTATGTTTGCAATTTTTTCTTTATTCTAATCATATTTTTATAAGATGCCTCGAAGTCAGCGGCCCGCATCATGCGGGTCCACTGGGGTGATTTGTTAGCGCCTGTATCGCACATAGTTTCACCTTGGCAGCTTCCCGAGTTGAATGACATATGGAAGTATCCCGCTGACGCCCAAGATCCCAAGAACGACAAGAAATACAAGGAGGGCACCAGTTCCCCCTGGAATGTCATGGATGTTTGGCAATGCGTTAAACACGGATGTTGCTAACCAGAGGGCGGCAAAACCGGCGATTGAGCAGAAAAAATAGAAAAGTGCATCATACACGTATCGCACTGCAATGGTCTCTCTTGACGACATGAACCACTTAAAGGTAACATCCTTTGCAGCCTTTTGCTCTTCAGCATGTTTTTGAGATTGAGCGGTCCAGCGCTGGAGCACGTAGCCTCGGTAGCCATGGTAGGCACTAACGACAAGCCCAACTATGACAAACCAGCAAGGTACGTCCATGAAAGCCATCGTCAGATTTTTCGCCATTTCAACTCCCCTAGTAGATTACATTGCGCCTAACGGCGCTCTTAACCTGATGGGAAAACGAGCGGCAGCGAGTTTTACCAGTCTGAGTTAAAGAGCTAGTTAGCTGAAGATTTTCTCAATCCCGGACTGAATCCGCTGGTAACGCATCCTCCAATCTAAAATCCTGTTGCCCTACATCATTAACTAGGCGAAAAATCCCGGAAACCGTTTCTCCAGATGATAAAACAGTCACTCTTACAATGTATCGGTTCGGTTCAAGTTGCCACCTAGGTGTCCTCCATGGCGGATTTGAAAAGTAGCTTTCATTGCTCCATCCATAGCATTCAGGCTCGTCATCAAACCTTGCGGCGATATCGATATCAACACTTTCGCCTGGATAAATATCCATTTTTTGAAGGTGAGTAATTCTCACAGGATCGAAAACATATCCTTGAGCATTGCCAATCCGTATTTCTAATGGATTCGGTTCAGGTGCTCCGCACCAGCGCAAAACCATTGATCTTCCGAAAACATTTTGCCCGTCCTTATGATGAAATGTTATATTTCCATGGCATTGCAGAGCGGGATTTCTATACATCCATCGAGCCCATCTTGGGAGAGGTTTATTGTTCAACTTGAGACGAACGGATCTCATTCTATTAGCAGGTTGACCATGCAATTGCATATCAACCGGGGGAACAACTTCAAGGTCTAATTTGGGTTTCCTTAGGACTTCTATAGAAATGGGAATAAGGGCAGCAATTATGGCTCCAAAAACTACACCAAATATAGTTTCCATAAAATTCTCCAGATAACGCCGCGGCTAAGTGGCTGGCAAGGGAGCGTAGCTGATTTGCCAGTCCATCTTCAGCCGCTTGTTAGCATTAATTTTGGAAATTCTCACGTTTTTTCCAATCGAATTGCCAAGTACCAAATTTGTCTTTTGTACCTATCTCCAAAAATAATGCACAAAAGTAAGATAAAGTATCTCCGTATTCTTTAAGTTTGTTGTAATCATGCTTTCGATCACATGTATTTGTGCTTTTTTTAACTTCTATTACTAGTAGATTCGGTCCCTCATCACCTCTTCGGTGTACAACAATGTCGGGGAAAACTGACCTTGCCTCTGTGTCATTCCAATCAATTTTATCTTTTGGAAGATCAAGTTCCTTAATTTTAACCACATTTCTATTGTATTCACAGTCAACATACCATTCAGGAAAATGTTCTTGTAAATAGCAGGCAACTCTATGGTTTATGGAGCATTCATTAAGGTCATTTTGCAAAAGATAGAAATCCTTTTCACAAAGTTGTTCAAGAGAACATACAATTCGAGCCTCAATTTCATCTGCACTTATCGAAGCAGGCATATTTTCTCCTATTTATTTGAATGCCAAGGTTGCGGTTAACTTGCGGGAAGGCCGCAAGCCTGACGGCCAGAGTTGAACCGTTGGTTAGCCGAAGAATTACCCTTAATTTAAGGGAACTATCGAAAATAGATTGAAAATAGTAGTTGTTTGCAAGCAAACTATAAGTCCATATTATTTTTTTGTATTTTTTTGATCTTTTTTTCTTGTTTTTTCAGGAAATCAACGTAATCTCTATGACGATATATAATATACCACATTAAGACCGACACACCAAACTCCCGCATTGGTGTTGTTATTTTACGAAAAATTATTTTTGTTTCTGGCATATTCCAAGTAAAAGAAATTATTTCAGATTCGTCGTTGCCGTATAGTATCGTCCTTTCCACTTTTATGTCCTGATATTTCCCAAATTTCTCATTAAGTTTATCAAGGGCTAACTGCCACGTATTTTTGTCAAGGGACAACCTATTTTGGACTTCTACTAATTTGTTTTCTTTGAATGTAAATGTTCTGGATTTTATAGTGCTACTATTTACCGTTACCTGTTCGTATTCAGTTATTTCGAAAATTGATTCATTAGTTTTTTTTATGTCTCCAAATTTAGTTTTTACATTTTCGATGGAGGCCCCCCATTTAACGTCATTGTAACCACCTGGATTATTGCTACTTCCACAAACTCCGATAATAAGTAACATTGCCATAATAATAGCTGAATACGATTTCATCGTTGTATGTCCTCTCTGCCGTGATGAAAGGTTTTCTTTCTACTTGATTCCTTTTTTTGACTAGAGCCAAGAAGATATCTACTTGAGTTATTTACGTTTCGTTGTCTTCCGTGCATTAAACTTCTGTGCTCGTTAGTACCGTCAATTTGCCATTTAATTTGGTCAAATTCCGCGCCACACGATTTGCAATAAACAAGTATGATTTTTTGTCTTGAAGGTTTAGGCTTTAATGCGAATCTCTTGCATAAAGGACATTTTTCTAACGACAAATCATCCATTTCAAAATCTCTTTTTCAAATATAATGCGGCTAACGCGCGGGTAACCGGCTGGGGAAAGTGGAGCGAGGAACGAGCGCAGCTTTTCCCAGTCCGAGTTCAGCCGATGGTTAGGCCAAAAAGTCTCGGAATAGTTAATAATTAAGATGTGACCCTCATCCCCTCCTGTAGTCAATAACATCTCCATCTGTCTACGACGTTAATCTTTTTAAGTAGACTTTTTACGTCCGGATATCATAGTTTTAAAACCAGACCAGATTGCTTTAAAGCTTCCCATTGCTATAATCACAATTCCGAGTTTAAAAAGAATACCTGGTTGATATTTTGTGATTCCAATAAAAATAAAGCCTCCTATAAGGAGTGCAACTCCTAATAGTCCACCCAGCAAATTTCCTAATCCAGCTTTTTTAATTGTCTCGGTTTGATTAAAACCACATTTAGCACAAATGTTATTATCATCAACCAAGCCTCCACATTTATAACATCCAGGATTTTTTATCTCTTTTGGAAGCTCATTCAAGGCTTGTTCAAAAGCTTTAATTTCATTTATATTCTGTTTAATCCTTGGAATTTTTAGAAACCACACTTCCCCATTTGAAAACTTTCTAAAATTCGCTTTCAAAACACCTTCTTTTAATCTTTTTGTATCAACTTCACGTAATTCACCCCAAGGTATCCGGTATTTCTCATCTGTTTTCAAATGACCCTTGAAAGTGAGTTTAACGTCTACGTAAATTCCCTCAGAATTTATTGTCAAACGTCCATTAACTTTTGGGAGAGACAGATCCGTCATTGTTCCTTTTGTATGAAAGCTGACGAGAACTTTATCGCTATTGGGAATAATTATCGGATCTTTGATATTTTTTAGATAAATTTCAGTCTGATACTGTAATTCTTCAGTGCTTTTACTCTCAAACTGTTTTCTTAGCATTTGATCATTGTTTTCAGTCATATCAAGCTTTCCTCTCTCCTTTTTATTTTCTTGAATGCTCATTTTAGGTCATCGGATTTTATAGTAACTAACGGAAATTCTTTGTCAGCCAGAAACAGAATCAATTCTAAACGCCTAATGATAAGCATGAGCGGGGGATAGGTGTTGGAATTTTTGCCACTACTTACTGCCGTCTACTCAATCGCATTCGTTAGGCGAAGGTCTCCATCAGAACATCAAAATGTCACCAATATCTCCCAATGTTTCCTTCAACCCCCCTGACCCATATGTTCGGTAATAATGCAATTCCTGAGAAGTTTTCTCTACGTCACTGAACTTCAAACTGTACCTCATTCTCACTGAACACTGTGAGCCAGTTATTACGAATGTCCTTGATAAGAAACTTAACCCTATACGCTCCCTTTGGAAGTTTCTGATTAAAAGAGACTTCTATTACACCATTAGCATCCGAAAACACTTTTTTGAAATCATAGTACCCTTCAGCGTTATATGTACTATAGTTTTTCATTAAGATTTCATTGCTAGGGTGATTCTTGTATCCATTAATGGTTAACTGATATCGGTGTTTAGCCTTTAGCCCGGTAACCCTAATCTTGCCTTGGAGGGCCCCGATAGCTTCTTCCTTAACTTCAAACGCTTCTAATTCCTGCCCGTACGCGTAATTCCCAAAAAGGCAGATACCAAGAGCAATAACAAATACCTGCGTGATCATTCTGTTCATCTTAAGTTCTCCTTAGTTCCCCTTCATTGCTGGATTTCAACCTTTACTTCTGTGCAACGTTTAATGTTTGAAGGTACTTGTTTCGTCTGCTCAAATCTATTAAGTTCAGAATGAGCCGTGTCATCGGCAAGGATTATTTCAATATTGCATTTATCGCCGACCATTCCACCCTTAAATACCACCTCCTTTTTCCATACGTTCTTGCTATCTATAACTATCTGTTCGGCGTAAATGTATCTTATAAGATTTCGATCATTGACCAGGAGCCAAAGAGATGAACCTCTACCTGGTTTCTTTGCTACCGTTCCTGTTACTATAATCCCATTGGTGACTTCGTCATTACCCCTAGGATATGTAATCACTGGGCTTATAGAGCTACAATCGTCTGTATATGGCTGAGGCTGCTGAGAGCCGTTCTGAAGTAGCAATGCGACAACAGTGATAATAACACCAAGAATAGTGGCTAATGCTCCAATCTTTGTCCATTTTCCTTCTGACATTCTCTTATTTCCGAAATCTGCAATATAGATTCGATCAACACAGAATAAAGCGCATCTCTAGCGGCTACCGTAAAAGTCACCATCTGGTGTGACGCGCAGCGAAACACCAGTCAGGTGAACTGATTTGTTCGGCTTTTCATGGTCTGGTCATGCCAAGCTACTACTTCATTGCCTTAGCCCTCATCTAAACGCCTCTAAAGGAGACCCAGTTTTTCAAATGCCAGTTCTGCGGTCTGAATGTCAGCCTGTACTGCACGGATGCATTGCTCCCTAAGTTCAGCGGATGCCGCTATCTGCTTCTTCTGCGCCTCTTCCAACTTTTGTTTATGAAGCTGTATTTTGGCGTTTAGTTCGCTGACACGTTGCTCATATTCTTTCTTTCCGAAGAGCAGTGGCTTCCGAAGAGCAGTGCGCTCTTTTTTCGTTGTCTGAACGATGTATCCCAGTTTGACAACCCGTTTCTCAAAAGCCACTAACTCCTCCAGCATGTGATTACCGTCGAAGTATTTCAGCCGTTTTTTCAGAAACCAGCGGACTTGCCCTCGCCATTCAGACAACGGCCTCTGGAGAAGGTCGAGATCTTTCTCAAGCTCATGGAGCTGTGCGTTTAACTTACGAGCGCGGTCTACCATCTCAGGACTGTCATGCAATTTCCGC
This sequence comes from Deltaproteobacteria bacterium, assembly GCA_019307135.1. GTDB lineage: Bacteria > Desulfobacterota > Desulfobacteria > Desulfobacterales. Next base: position 11,780 of record JAFDKF010000037.1, on the reverse strand, counting down.
AGAAGAGACACCATCCTTTCATCATTGGCTTCTGCTGCCAGGTCAACGGGCGACTTCCCTCTAACATTCTTAGCGGATATGGTAGCACCGCCAAGGATAAGCAATATAGCGATGTGGTATCTTCCCCTTGCAGCCGCCGAATGTAGGGGTGTTTCATCATCAACCTGAAGGTACGCGATGTCTGGGGACGCACCTTGCGCAAGGAGGTACCGAACAATTTCTGCGTGATTGCCAAATACTGCATGGTGAAGAATAGTCCAAGGGCCTGCATTAATATTTTTCATGACATCTGGTTCCTTGAGCAGCCTCTTGAGAATCTCTATATCGCCCGCCTGAGCAGCATTGCTACATTCTATCCTTTTTGTACGTGCTATCTGCACGGCGTTGTAGCCACACCGTGGGCAATTTGGATAGTCCTGAAAATCAGAGTTCCATGAATATTGTACCCCACACTTCCCGCAAGTTGTTAAGAGATCTGGCATGCGATTTCTCCTGTATGGAATTTAGCCTAACGAGTCTGTAGAAAAAGGCCAAAAACGCTAGTAAAACCCAATTACTAGTCCGCTTAACTTACTGATATCATTGAAGCCGAATTTCATAAAGATGCCATAGAATTACTTATTCTACAGACTCAACGCGCTGCGGATCAGGAGCGAGGCTGGAGGCAAACGCAGTTTGCCGTAGGCCGAGTCTGCTGAATCCGCTGGTTGTGAGGCGCGTAGCGCCGAGCAGCCGGCGGATGAAATCCGCAGCGCGTTGTCGAGGGCGCGAAGCGTCCTCGACAACGGTGAACTCACCCGCACGAGGTGAAACAGGACTCGGTGTTCAAATTCGACATAGCTTACCTCGTGTCGGGTGTAGTGATTGGTTAGGCGATGCATATCTTATCCCTTTCATATCTGAGATTTCATTAACATGTACACACGCCCCTCAGCTTTTCCCGTTTGTCAAGAGGAAAGATTTGCCCCAAACCCATGACCCCAAGCCCATGCACGGTCTACCGCGTCGCTCTGCAGCCGCTTGTTGGGTGGGCAGACAAATCTTCAAATTCTAGAGGGCATCCCGCTTGCCGGGGAGCATCGGTCGCGATGGATTCCTCATAGTTCCCCTGATGAGCCCCATAGATTCTTTGGCAACTTCTCGCACCCACTGTTCAGGTTCACTTGATGGATCGGTCAGGCACGACAATGGTTCGACTGCCTTCTTGTTTGCCAGACGTCCGAGCGACTCAGCGGCATTCCGGCGGACCTCCATCTCCTTGTCACCCAAGGCAGTGATGAGGGCCTCAACGGCTTTGGCCTTTTCTGCTTCGTTTCGGGATAGCCATCCGAGGGCCTGCGCAGCGCCTTCGCGTTCGAGCGAGTCTTCTGATTTGAGGCGCACGATTTGTAGGTCCACGTTGTCCCCCTCGCCGAAGCCGTAGTGTTTGCCCCCGATCTTGACTCGACCTCGTCCACAGAGATAGACCCAACCTCTTGCCTTCTTCCACTTCGTGGTTATGGGGTAATCAGAGGTGCTCTCAATACGCTCCAGGAAAGAACCTTTGGTATCGAGGGTGCCAAACCATACTTGCTCACAACCATCTGCGTTCCGCACGGTTTTCGTTCTGCCGGAAATTGGGTCCCAGCCTGTCACTGAACAATACGCAGCCCCGTCCCAATTTTCTTCTACCAAACCAGTTTCATGCGCTTTCATCTTGAGTCTCGTAACTGGCCCCTTGCCAGGAGGGTCAGCCGAGATCAAAGAAAAGACAGCGCCCGGCTTGACATTCGTGATGGGTATGCGTGTTTGCTCCTCCCCAATCACACTTCGCCCCGCAAAAGTGATCATAATTCCCAGAATAACGGCTGCGAGATTCGCACCGCACCCTCTTCTTAAGGTGACCCAAGTGTTGATGGCCAACGCATGATTCATGTTCCCCTCCTTCCTTTGTCATTCCCGACGCCCAACGTTAGAAATCAGCCGCTTGGCGGGCGTGCCCGACAAGTCGGCTGGATTTCATAGTTAAGTCTATAATTCATAGGTTTGCAATGCCTGCGTTCCAGTATCTAACAGGAGGATCATTCCCCTTTATGATGCTTAACATATTTCTCCAGAAGACGTTCATGATAATATTGACAAAAGCGTCGACTTTTTCAGACGGGGGGTGGGATCCACCCTGAAAAGCTTTTCTTAGAGTCGAAGACTTGTGTACCTCAGGGGTCCTGAGTTTATCATCAAACCACTCAATATAATCTTTATAATCCAATAGAAATGACCATTGGTTCTCTTCGATCAATTTGAAGAACTTAGCCTTTTTTGATTTACGTCCGCTTGCCTCTAGTTTGACTCCTGTTTCTAGAAAGTAGACGAAATTCATTGTTCGTTCCCACAGTATTCGGCTTTTCACAATAACAGTTTGGTCAAGAGATAATCTTCTTAGAAGAATATATGGGTTCTCGGCAATACTACTATTGTCATATCCTAAGTTGTAAATCAGATGATTGTACAATCCCATATCAAGTTCTATGATGAAGAACAACTCGATCTTAAAATCAAAGAGGAGATAGACAAGAGTTTGGATTCTGTCGAGAGGATAGGACGGTTGTTCTGCATAGCTTTCGGCAAACTCTCTTATACTCATCTGGCTAAAGGTGTTATTCTCCAGAACCTGCTGCCAGTGCTCTCCGTAAAATTGTTGGTATTTGAACTCTAATGCGTTACGCAGGTCGCTTTCAAATTCATCTATTTTGTTAATTAGAGAATCCATTTATCAATGGACTTAACGCTTGGCATAAGGCGCGGCGGCTTTTTGCCGTCGCCCTTAATGCCGTTGTTAGAAGTCTTTTTTTGTTGAAATTCGTGAAATCGTTACCAGTCACTTTTACCCTTATCTTTCCCGAATGAAGCCAGAAGTTGGTCTCCGAACTTCAAAAGCTCAGGTCTGATGGTATCAAGATCGCTCTGGGTTCTGATTGGTCCATCATGTCCAGGTTGTGCTCCATATGTTCTATTATAAGAAGGTGGCCATGAAAGGTGCAGGTTACTGAACGTCAGACGGAATTTCTGATCCTTGATATCGACTCGCATCGTAAAAGGCACTTTCCAGTCAGCCTTAGCTATGCACTCCAGTCCGCTACACGGGTATGGGATTATGCCGTTGCCGATGAGCGTCCCGGCATCTTTGTTTTCGTACTCAAGAACAGCTTTGGCAGATCTGAAGTTTTCGGCGATCCAGATCTTCGTGCCATTAAAAATTTGTTCTTTGGAATAGCCTGGAGCTTCAACTATTCTTTCAAACGTGCGATCTACATCTGCGATTGGTTGCAGTCCTGCACATCCCGCAAGAAACAGAGGAATCATGCTAAAAATCAGCTTCAAGCATCTCATGGTGGACCTCCTGAACAATGTTTAATGTTTAAATTTTTTGCTTCTAACGACCAAGCTCACCGGCGGCTTTGGAGCGTAGCGGAAAAGCCGTCCGGTGCAGCACTTTGTTGGCCGTCTTCTATCTGATATCGTACTTCTTCCGGAAATAGTCATATGCATCAAGAATCTCCCGTGTCCTTACCTCCGCGATTCTCTTGAACTCGTCGCCCAAATGATTGACCTTGTCAGGATGATACTTGGCCAGCAGTTCACGGTATGATTGCTTTACATCTGCCGCAGTAATCTGGCCCCCCAATCCGAGAATGCGTCCGTACCTCTGCTCTTCGCTTTGTGATTCCCATGTTTCACTGCGCTCTCGTGCCTGTTCCTCCTCGCGTCGTTGCTGTTGGTCTTGCCTGTCCCCGCCGTGGCTTGCGTCAGAACGCGCACTTTCTTCTGTCGTAACCTTAGACTTGGGGCCTTCTTGTTGTGACTGACCGGCTTGCCCCTCGCCAGGGGTAGCGGTGTGATGCTGTGACTTCATCTTCTTGATCATGAAACTTACAATCGAGTAACCGGCGATGAACGCTACAGCTACGACAGCAATCAAGAACCAGTTGCCGCTATTCATGCGTTGCCTCTGAAGTCTGCGCTACAGAAAATGGCAGCAGCTCGACGCCCGGACAATCGGGACACTCGCCCAAACGAGTTGCAAATTGACATGAGCAACGCGGACAGTATGCGGATGAAACGCCATCCCAAGATGGCGGTGATAGAAGTTCATCCAAGATTGTGGAATGTTGCGCCTCCAAGAACTTCGTGCAAACGTCAAGTTCGCAGGCTGCATGCCAAGATACTATGGACACCGCCCGTGGGTCGGTTAGGTCGTGTTGGATGGGATGCTTCAGATCTCTAATGACGGCGCGCGCAAATGCCAGGCTGTCTGAACCAAGAAGTAGATTTGCCAAAAGCACAGGATGGAATCGGGACATCGCATTGAGGGTTAGGCGATCAGCCGCTCGGATGGCGACTGGTGGACAGAGAATCATTTTCACAACGTTGCTCAGTCGGTCATATGGTTGTGACTGGAAGAGGGTTTTGTGACCGCGAAAGTATATGACCGAGATAAAAAGGGCACTAAGAAGCATGACGACTGCCACCGGGATCACGAACCGGATGAGTCCATAAGCACTCACCATTATCGGGGTAATAACGTAAAGGAAGATGAAGAATGAGGAACAAGTCCACCGCATTCCAGCCGCAAGATCGCTCACTTGAGCGAGGTGGTTGAGAGCTTCCTCTTTCGCGAACTGCACAACCAGAGACTCCCGGATTAGCTTCTCGCGCTTCTCTGTGGGCTCACACGAGACACGCTTGATCAGTTCCGCCAGGAATTTGGCTTGCTCCGCAGTACAACATTTCGTGAAGCGCGATCCGTTCAGCAACAAATGTTTTCCGTCAGCTCTTAGCTCCGAGATTTCCTCATACGCCAAGACAATCCCTGTTTGAAAAGGTCTCCCCGTGCCTTGAAACGCTTGAAGGGTAAAGGCGCAAACTCCAGAGGGAGACATTGACACTGGCACCCAGTGCCCCCAAAAGCTGCTCCCCAGGGGAGGCAAGGGGTTAAGAAGCGCAACGCTACCGTCAGCGTTGCCGAAGTAATCACCGGCGAATGATGCTCGCCATTGGTGACACCACGGAGAAGAAAACAACACAGTTCTTCCTCCGGTCCAGACAAGGCAATCGGACAGATACAAGAGACTAAGAATCAGGAAGAGCGTCTGTCCTTCAGTCATAGGCACCTCTACTGAGATTTCTTCCGAGAGAACAGACTCTTCAGGAAAGCGGCGAGCGCAAGAAAGCCCACGACGAGGCCCTTCCATATCCACTTGAACATACCCGTTTTCACGGCAACTGCCGACGCTCCGCCGACGACAAGGGCCGTGAGGCCGTATTTCGCCACTTTGTCCCCCTGCCTGAATTCAGCATATTTCTGGCCTTGCTTGAAGTCGAATCCCGCAAGAAGGTTCTTAAATTTAGGCAGGGTCGGCGAGAGCGTCGTAGGATCAGTCACAAGGGTAACTCGCATGACTCCACCACGTCCCAGTAGCCGAGTGTTGTAATTGATGACCAGATAGCCTTCACTCTCCCCCCTGATTGCCCATTCGAGATTGTGTGTTGTTTCATTGTAGCGCGGTGTCCGTTCCCATCCGAGAATAGTCATAAGCGGCCAGCCCCGTCGGCGACGCTCCTTGTTGCCCGCCTCTGTCCCCTTCTTGATTGATTCAAGCATGGCATCGGCATCAAGTGAGTTCTTTTCGTCATCGCGCACATAGCCGACATCATCGAATTCAAACACTACAAACCAATCAAGACCTGCGGGCGCGATAAATCCCATCTCGTTCCCGCTTGTGGGATTCTGCATTGCCTCCATGAGCACGCGCGTGTCGTTAGCCCCGGCGAACACGTAGCCTGCCGGGACGCGCACTTCTGCGGTACCACTGAGATTCCCGATTGAGGGGCCCTGTTGCCACTTGACTTCTTCAAGATTGGGTGTCTGCGGGTGTGCCGCCACGCTGAACATTAACCCGAAGGCGATCAGTGTTGCGGTACGATTCTTCATTGTTCGGTCCTCCTTTTGGTTGATCTTTCCGGCCAACGCGCTCTTCAGCGGGCACGGCTTTTCGCGATCCGCTGGAAGAGCTTGTTATGCAAATCACAACGTTTCAAATATAGAAGATAAGCTATTTCGCAGTCTTCTTTAGCTTTTCATAGTCGGCATTGAATTGGTCGGATATAGTATAAAGTATGTGGCCGTCGGGCTTATGATCTCCTACTATATGCCTTACTTCACCGATCAAGTTCATACATGAACTGTCTTTTTTGAAAAGATTTTTGAATTTAGGTGCAGCTTGCTTATGGCATTTCAGTCTTGTATTTTTGGTTATGAGCAAGTCAACATCCACAAAATTCTTTGTCATAGATTCGACTCTTGCCGAACTGTTAGCTGCATCTCCAAGAATGAATTTCTTTGAAAACACTTCATTATCCGAAGTTTCATACTCCATCTCAATTAATCGAGCATAAGCGGTATGAACGCCAATACCAAAGCTATACCGTAAATTACTACGGTCTATTTTCAACTCCTTATTAAACTTATCTATGTGTTTGCTAAGAAAATTTCTTAAATGAACAGCACATAGAACACAGGAAAAAGCATGTGACTCATTTGTGAAAACAATTATGTATCCATCCCCAGTGTCATTAAAAGCAAAATCATCTTCCCCGACACCTGAATGTTCATAGAGGTAATTTAAGATTTCTTCGTGAATTCCGATCATCATTTTAACTATTAACATTCTTTCCCTTTTTTTCTTCAATAATCTGTGGAGTGCCGTAGAGTTCCGAAGGTCTAAGACTAGCGCAGTAGCATCCATATTTGCAGGGTCGTCATTAAACTTAATCTGAATGGACATAATTTACACCTCATTTTTATCAGACGTATAACGATTGAACTGTGCGGCGCGGCTTTTTGCGTCCGCACCAGTGAATGGTTATGCTATAAAACGTCTTGATTATTTTTACTCGCTATTTCCTGCAATCTTGATATTAACTTTTCACCGTTAATAAGTTCAAGCCTTTGGGGTATAAATGGGGTAATAAGCGGATCATCAATAATTTTAGGCGCAAAATCAGAAGTCGTAGTTAAAAAACCTTTTGAGGCGCCATCATTCTGAAGGACTCCCATAAGAGCTCTAACATCGTTCGCTTTAACAAGATGACCTGGTTTGTATGCTTTTACTTGATCAATAATGCGTATTTCGCCAAGGCCTTTCTTGACGGCAATCACATCTCTCCCGAAGTCTCCACTGCGAGGTGTTAAAACGACTTCATCGAAACCTGCTTCTACATAGGCTCCGGCGATTATTTCCTCCCATTTTTCGGCAGATAATTTAAAAATGACCGCTGGATCCTTTGCTATCCAGTTAATGATTTCAAACCAGGGTAGACTAACAGCCTTTATAAGCAATCCTTCAGAAACTTTTTCTTCCGGAATGACAAGAGATTGTACGAGTAATGAACTATTAACGATCCTTGTTTTATTAGCTTCTATCCAGCTTTTTAAAACCAATACCTCAGTCTTATAGACAGAAAAATTTTGCGAATTTGAGCCACAATTGGGACATGGAGACCTCTTCCTTTGAAAAGCATCAATTTTAATTTTATGACCGCAATCTTTACATTTGATTATATACTTATTTTCGGCCATTTATTCACCAACAATCCTATAGCATAACGCCTGAGCTAAGCCACGGGTCTACACACTGAAAATGAGCTACGCTGTCTCACCGTTGGCTTGAGCGACCTGTTAGATGACATACTATTGGAACAACCATTATGCTATTTATGTAGTAATTGCCCTTGAGGAATTCTTCCTTCCCAATAAAATAATAGATTGCCTATGATATTCATCCGCTCTTCACCACGTGATTTTGCTTCACAATAATAAATTAGTGGTTCGGGGTATGCAATGGTCGATAAGGAAACAAAATGACCTTTAATCCATTGGCCAAAACCAGCAGAATTTAGGTCAATATATATATTTTCCAAATCGGTCCGCTTTAGCTTATACTTGTCCATTACTGCTGCAATGTTTACATCATTACAGCACATATCGAGATATTCTTGCAGCGCTTTTTGCTTTTGTTCTGCCACCTCAGGATTTCTTATATCCTTTATCAAATCGTTAATACCCTCATTAGGAGGATGTATGATCCTTTGTAATTTGCTGAGCTTTCCAGACTTCTTGAATGAAGATACCGTGTTTCTAAAGAAACCCATATTATCTCCTTTTCTTTATTACACGTTGCATTTTAAATTAGAATTTTTCCAGCAGTATGCTTACAAATTCACGAGTTTTTGATTCAAACAGTTTGCTTAAGGCTGCAATATCAGCCCGCCTATCTTTTTCCTGAATGAGTTCAGCAGACTGTCGAAGGTGAATTAGGTCTCTTCTTTCCTGCGGTGTCATGGTCTCAATTTCATACAATCTTCTGAAGATATAGGACAGAATTGACCCTGGTGACATACCCTCCCTTTTTTCATAGTCTAAAATCTCTTCCTTTATACAATCTTGCATGAATTGGGGAGTTGCCCATGACTTCTTTCCGCAAATTTTCACCTCAAAAGCAATTCCAATGCAAAAAATCAGTTGTGCTTGCATTTCCGTGTATAGCCAAGCTGATCCCTCTTCATTCAAGCCAAAAGATGATGCATGTTCGTGATGAAAAAGCCCACCAATCAGAACTGCTCTCGTGGATCTTTTAAGCCCGTCCTTTACGGTGTTTTTATTATATCCAAAGCCCAACATCATCCAGCTCTGAAAACAATTTATGGTGATATTTTAGATTAAAATAAATATATCTAACGGCGCGCCTCACAGGCCGCGAGGTACGAGCGGTCCTTGTGAAGGCGCAGGTTAGGAGATTAGCCCTGGATTTCTTTGAAGATGCTGTCGCGCCCACGGCTGAATATTGAACGGGAAATCAGTAAATTCCTGGCTGAGAACGGACGCCCTGTAAATTATATGCTCGTATTCCAATGCCAGCACCGCACCGTCAGTGCACTCAAATGTCTGAGTCATCGTGTCCCCTTTGATATAGTCCCTAAGAATCTCCTTTTCAGCCTTTGTCAAGTTTTTCAACCGTTTTTTTCCTCTGTGCACAATGATCCATCCATTCAATCTGCCTTTGAAGACTGAAGAAAGGCCAAAAAGCAAGTGTGAAATCAGTAAGGATACGCAGAACAAAAGAACTATGTAAAGCCATTGCCTCGCAGACCCTGTGTAGGGCAAGAAGCCAATATCCCGTAGTAGGGCATCAGGAGTAACAATTGCGAGTGTGCAGAACAGCGCAATTCCCAGCAAGACCTTAGGCGTCTGAGAGATGAGAAGTTTCAGATACTCAAGCATGCGAACATTACTCTCCTAACGCAGAACTCACCGGACGGAAAAAGCGGCAGCTTTTTCTGGTCCGAGTGAAGTGGCTTGTTAGCCACATTTTTTAAATAAATCAATTAGATTCGCATTGGTATTTAACAATATCATGCTCAATTATGGGATTGTCTTTGTTCTCCTTGTATCTTTTGTCGCTCTTGTCTTTTTATCATTTCATTGATATTGATAAGAGGAGGAGAGCCCCACGCAAACCTTCTCTGCAACTTAGAAAATAAATCACTTACCCATTGTTCGTAGTGCCGCATCTTTGGAAAACCATATTTCCATTTGTTAAAGCTGGCGTTGCAGATTAATAAACACTTGTATTTCTTAAAAGGGCCGTCTGTATCTCCGAAAACACCGAAGGCTGATTCATGAACTAGAGTCGGTGCTCCGCAATCCACTAGCAAACCATGTACTTCAAGCTCGACAGTAAAAAAACTATCATCTGTTATGATGATCTTGGAATGCCATCCGTCATTCTTTGTCATAATGATATTTGTGTTACGAGGCAGTCTGAAATCCCAGCTCTTAGAAATTGGATCTTGATCATTATAATCATAAAAGATATTACTCTCGAAATCACCTTTAATAACATCTTTACCTTTAGACATTATTTCAATCTCTTTTTTGGGAAAAGCGAGCCAATTGCGGCTTTGTCCACGAAGCATAGCAAGTTCCATGTCGCCAGTTGTAAAGATGTGACCGATATTCCAAGCTAGCAAGTACTCTGTGAGCTCATGGAAGATACCTAGATTAGAAGAGATATTCTCCTGGCCATGGAGTTTCATCATGTCATCTATAACTTCGCTATTGCTCATGCTTCTATCCCGAAAATAACGAAATAACTGCAAGGCTAAAAAATAGTTTTGATCGCTCTCGTCGCTCGGAGTGTCTAGATTCCATGCGATTTCTTTTGCTTTGCGGTTAAAGATGTAGGTGATAGGGATCTCCTGTCTAATGCTTTCTGGTGCATTGGAAGAGTATATAAGAAATGCTATTAGAGTTATCAATATTGAGACCGATATCAGGAACCATTTTGCCGCTGAGGAATTGCGTTTCTTCGTCTTTTCAAACATCTTAACAAAAAAAGTAGAAGACGATCCAAGTAACAGACTAATCAAGATCGAACTGCCCACGATATCAATTACATTAGGATTTTGCCGACTGGACCAGACATACAACAATGCACAGATGACCATAATTATAAGTGCAATGCTTAATCCAATAGTTCCTATTCGATACAAGATTATGTATTTGTCTCGTATTTGATGTTTCATCTCAATCAGCTGTTATTCGTAATACCATCGTCTAATCGTTTCACATCAAGCGATATAAGTCCGTTGAAGAATTTGAAGGCTAACGCCCCGGGTAACAGGTTGGCTTTTGAGCGACCAGCGAAAAAGCCAATCCTTGTTCACCCGGAGGTTAGCTTATTTAATAGCCTGGAATCGTACATTTAAGGTTTGCATGCTTTGCAGCGCCAAACACATCGGGAAATAAAGTTAACAAATTGATATTCATCCAATTCAACTGTTTCAATATCAATAGGCGTAGATCATTGGCTATATGCAGCTTAAGAATGATAGCTTTATTATGTTTTTGTGGGAAATTACTTCTTACCCATTCTTCAATTTCGATTGTAATTTCTGTTGAAGTAAAGAGGCCAGATTGCGTCAGTAATCGTAGATTATCATCTGTGTACGGCTCAATAAATGATATTGGAACATTAGGCCGTTGTATTCTTTTACATTTTTCTTCAATTCTTTTTCGGTTTAATGCAAACAATACTCTTGTGTCTGTTCTATCCTCAACTGTTCCTTCCTCAGCAAATGCAAAAAAAAGTCCTACATAAGGAGAGTTTGTCCAATCAAGCAATGGAGTATATAAACCAAAGTGTTGCCCGAGCGCCCAACACTCATCGTTTTGTAATTGGGGTGGATTAATACCCCTTCGACCTATAATTGCTTTCTTAAAGTACTCGAGATGCTCATTTGGTTTTAAGGTAGCCCCGGTTTTTCGTAAATGGCGCGTCAACGTGGGCTCAAGTTTCCAGTCACTTCTTCTATGGCCTCTAAATATATAATTTTCTTTGTTGTCTAATAGCTTATTAGCCATTACATCAGTAATGCTATCAAATGAATTAAGTTTCGTCTCGACAATACCATATCTAAGACTAAAATTTGGCCATACTGCTAGTTGCATTATTCCCCCATCAAATTATTAAGAAGAAATCCTGATATATTCAAGCTAACACAAAGCTCACCTGCGGGCAAAACCCGTTTTAATGGGTCGGTACGCCTTCTCCCCGTCAGGTGCAGCGTTTTGTTGAACTAAGCGCTTCGCGCAGCCTTGTCTAAACAACCCTTCCTGTTTCCCGCCGACATTGTTCAGTTTGCTGGATTTTCAAAAGCTACGGTATACCTCGCTTGTACAC
>JAFDKF010000181.1 GCA_019307135.1 Deltaproteobacteria bacterium | reverse complement strand
TGAGACGCGCAGGCATCCGGGTATCGGCCAAAACAGTAGGCAGATTGCTAAAGCAAATGAACTTTTCTCTGCGATTGAACCTTAAATGCCTTGAATCCGGGCAGAGCAAACCGCCCGATCCCCGGCAGCGAGACCTGCAGTTCCGCTATATTCGCGGCCAGATACGTAGCTACAAAGCCAACGCAATGCCTGTGATCAGCGTTGATACCAAAAGCCGTGAACTGATAGGGCCGTTCCATCAAGCCGGACGCAAATGGAGCCAAGAACCGATACAGGTCTTGGATCATGATTTTCCTTCTGATTCCAAAGGCGTCGCGATCCCCTACGGTATCTATGACTTTATACGAAATGAGGGCTATGTATGCGTAGGCACCAGCCGGGACACCTCCGAGTTCGCCGTAGATTCTATTCGTACATGGTGGCAAAAGGCTGGCTCACGCCACTACCCTGATGCCGACACCTTGCTCGTTCTCGCCGATTGCGGCGGGAGCAATGGCTACAGAATCCGCCTTTGGAAACAGCAGTTGCAGGTCGCCCTTTGCGACCGCTTCGGCCTTCAGGTCAAGGTATGTCATTATCCGCCCGGTTCCTCCAAGTGGAATCCCATCGAACACCGTATGTTTTCTTTCATTAGCAACAACTGGGCAGCTCAACCTTTGCTTGATTACGAAACTGTGTTGAAATTCATTCGTACCACTAAAGGTATCTGACCAACAAATGCGGCAGATCGTTTTGAAACGGTATACTCAACGACCAAATTGGAACTACTCGATCTCGCCATCAAAAATGTGAATTTATTTTTGCGCGAGCCCTTAAGTTAAAAAGTTAACTATGTCCCCAATAGGCACCCAACGCCGATTTTGACTCCTAAATCGCTGCTCTAAGCCAAGTGGGGTTGGTTGTTCTTTACTCATCCACCCTATTAAATTTCCCGACCTGCCCGCCATCGCGAACCTGAGCTGGCCCAGGCGAGGCGGGCGGCAGGGAACCCTATTTAACAGGGTCCACACCCAAAATCTCAGCCATATCCTTTTGGCAAGGATTCAGGCCCATTCTTCTTTTTCCACACCTGATCACCTCACCTATAAATTTGCACATATTGACCTCAAGCTAGAATCCTGATAATGTGTAATTGTGTGTCCAAAATGAAAATTTGTATACATTTGATGGGGCTGGTAAGATGAGTAGAAAACAAGACGATCCTGTCAGAGTACCAAACAGGGCAGACTATGATACTCCCTGGAAGAAGGCCCTGGAGGTGTACTTTAAGGAGTTTATCGACTTCTTCTTTCCAGAGATGGCACCGGATGTGGACTGGAGCCAGGAGCATGTTTTTCTTGACAAGGAACTGCAACAGGTCGTCAGGGAAGCGGGTCTCGGTCGCAGATACGTCGATAAGCTGGTGCGGCTTTACAGGAAAAACGGTCATGAGGAGTGGGTGCTTGTACATATCGAGGTACAGGGACAGCGTGATATAGACTTCCCCAAGCGCATGTACACTTACAACTACCGCATATTTGACCGATTTGACCGGAAGGTGGCCAGCCTCGCTATTCTGGATGATGAGAATCCCACCTGGAGGCCAGACCACTATAGCTATGAACTGTGGGGCAGCAAGGCCGGGCTCTGGTTTCCATCAGTTAAGCTGCTTGAATATAAGGAGAAATGGGAGGAACTTGAAGAGTCCCAAAATCCCTTTGCTTCCGTGGTCATGGCGCATCTCAAGGCCGTGGAAACGGCAGGAGACAATGAGAAGCGCTACCACTGGAAGCTCTATTTGATCAAGAGGCTCTACAAGCTGGGTTATGGTAAAGAGGATGTGATCCGGCTATTTGAATTTATCGATTGGATCATGGCCCTGCCCAAAGAGTTGGAACAGGGGTTGTGGCAGGAAATTCACAAAATCGAGGAGGAAAAAAAGGTGGAATACGTTTCCAGTGTAGAGAGAATTGGAATAAAAAAGGGAATCCAGCAGGGAATGCAGGAGGGAGTCTTAAAGCTTTTGGCGCGTCAAATTGCCAGACGATTCCAGGTAAGCTCTGATTCTGTTCAGCCCATTTTTGCCGGATTGACCACTGAGCAGATTGAAGAACTGGGGGAACAGTTCATCGAGGCCCAAAGCTTGGACGAAATCCGCGGCTGGGCGGATGAACTTCGGCAGAGGCAATAATCTATCAAGCTGGGAGGACATAGCCTGAAGGCCAAGGGCTCCAGGTAGTGAGGGGAACCACTACTCCATCCACCAAGAAGCAAGTTCTATCATTAAAAGGAGAGGTCATGCCTGACAAGAGAAAACTGTATTTATACGAAGCATTGGAACTCAGGGCAGAATATGATGCCAGGATCAAGACTTTGAAAGATTGCCTTCCAGAAACAAAGCAGAACCGCGACAGATTTTCCTTTGCCCGGGATGATGAGGGAAAGCGTCGTCCCAGTCCTGATTTTGACGTAGCTGCCACTCGCAAGGAACTCAGGAAGCTGGAACTGAAACGCCGCAAACTCAACAGTGCCATACAGCAGGCAAACTTCAATCATCAAATCGATTTTGGCGGAGAGTCGATTAATCTCAATGAGGCATTGGAGACTCGTAAGGGGTTGAATGAACAGATCGGTGAGTTCCACACACAGGTTGTGAATTCAGCATACCAGAGGGTTATTTACAAAGAGGGCCGTGATATTGTTGAAGAGAACGAATTATCTTATACAGATTGCATCAAGAATCTAGAGGAAGCCAGACTGGCCTTCCGCGAGTTGAATAGAAAACTCCGGTTGGCGTCTTTTGAAACATTGGTTGAATTCAAGGATGAATGAATATATTGGAGACAGGGGAGCAAGTGCGAATGATTTGGTGACAAATCATAGCCCAGACCATGGCTTCTGAGAGAGCCTTATACTTGGGGGCTGACACCCTATCCAGTCCGGTAAAGCAGCAAACCCTATACAGAAAACAACAGAACAACTTGAGCAAATAAGCAACGTAGCTTCATGGCTCCGCGTCTCCTATTTTCTTAACACATGTTAATATGAACAGAGCATGAAAAAAGAGAGTGAGAAAACACGAATAAAGCGAGAGTTTAAGAGCCTGTTCAAGAGCATGGATTTTGTCTGTGACAACTATCTTAACAAAAAAGGTGCCATTGATAAGGAACTTGAGGCCTTTGCCAATATTTACCAACAACTTGGACTGGCCTGGGAGTTCCTTGAACACCTTCCAAACCAAGAAGGAAGCGAGGATTCTTAATGATTCCATTGAGTTTCATGGAGTTCGGTTAAATGTTGATGTTCACAATTCTTACAAAGCCAGACTCTTAGGGGGCAAGCACGACATTAATATTGCTGCCGAACGGACCGTCAAATTAAAGGAGAGCGGGATCGAATGCTCTATTAGCCAGTACCGCATCGACATACGAATGAGCACCGTGAAAAAAAAGGGGAGAAGGCCGGATTATGCCAATTTCGCTTTTGAACTAAAGAAGAAAGACTTAAAGCATTTTCCGGTACTTTTTAGGTTTGACGACAACTTCAAGTTTTCAGGGCTGACGATTCTAAGGTAAGTGATCCATGACATTTTGACTTTACAACAAGAAATGCAAGGGATGGCTATGAGAAACATTCCGGGAATACTACTGGAATGAAAATGATTGTTGAGTTTGGGCTTCGCTATTCTTTCAGAGGGTTCTTCCACTTGAGCTTCGGGAAGCGCGCAAAATCGGAATCAGTGGAGCACAGTTGGCAGCCATGCTCAATAGCGAGTGCTGCCAGGTGGGCATCGGTAACCAGGTTTCCTACTGCCTGCCCCGCCTCAAGCAGTTCTTGAAGGACTTGCCAATGTTGTTCTGTTCACGTGCTGTGTCATGATAGGGACTGAGGCTGTCTTCTGCATATAGAAGCACGTTGGCGTCAACCAGAATCACCGGAAATCTTCTCCCTCGACCTGTGCAATTAATTCCTGAATATTGTCGAGGCTGTAACCCCGGCGAAGGCCCATTGCATGGGGCTGTGTCTTATAGCGTCGCTGCTTCGTTGGTTTCTCAACTTGTTCCAGTCCCAATCGCAGTGCTTCGTTGACCACAGCCTTGAAAGGCTTACGCAGTTTCTGCGCCAGCGCTCTGGTCCTGTCCGCCACGTCCTCATCGAGTGTCAATGTGGTTCTCATGTTGGCATCATAGCATATTTCGTTATGATGCCAAGGCATTATTCCCCTTCAAGTCACAAAAGGAAGGGCTTCACGGTCAAATGCGTGCCGTCTGTGGTTATGGTAATGGCACCGTGGCGATCAGTACGAAATATCTGACATCCCTGAGCCTGGTAACGCTTGAGAGTCTTCTGGTGGGGAAATCCGAATATATTCTTCCATCCTGATGATATGGCGCCTATGTCAGGGGCCACGCACTTTAGAAACTCATGGGTGCTTGAGTTCTGGCCTCCGTGGTGAGGGACCAGGAGCACGTTGCTCTTAAGAGCAGTGCAGGCCAGGGATGTGAGCTCGTTTTCTGCCTCGGCCTCAATATCTCCGGGCAGAATAAATGATATGTCTTGAAAGGAAACCTTTAGGACAAGAGAATTGTTATTTTTGGTGCGCCAGCCATCCTCGGCTTTCCGCTCTAAGAAATCCGGTGGAGGATAAAGTACCTGAAACCGAACCCCATTGATCATTCGCGATTTGACCAGGTCCTTTAGTCCAACCACGCGAATATTCTTTTCTGAGATGATTTGAAGAAAATCCCGGTAGGGCTCGGTATCCGGATGCTCCTGGTTCATCCATACCTCCCGGACATTAAAGTGCCGGGCAATAGACAACAGCCCATTCAAATGGTCCGAGTCCGGATGAGAAAGCACAAGGATTTCCACGGTAGCAATCTTTCTCTTCCACAAAAAAGGCCCTACCACCCGAGCCCCTACATCAAAACGGTTGTCATAAAATCCGCCCCCATCCACCAGTACACAGGGGCCTCCTGGAAGTTCCATGAGAGCAGAACTCCCCTGCCCAACATCAATCACCGTCATCCTCAATTCACGACGGCCGTACCGCTCGCTGACCCAGTAGCCCACGTCTGCCAAAGCGACTATTGCAAGGCCAATCACCAGGGGCATTGCCCGGCGGGTTTGCCTGAAGTTAAAAAGAACCCATGCCAGGGCATAGTAAAGCCCAATCTCGATCAAGGTGGGAGTGACAGTCCTGACGGCAGCAAACGGCCACTTTGAAAAGAAGATTGCCAGGCCCATGCCTCCTTCAAGGATTACTGTCGCCCCTTTCATGATCCACAGGGCTATGGTTGCACTAATAGGCAAAAACAAGACAGCCAGCAGCCCCGCAGGCACGACCAGAAATCCAATCACAGGCACCATAAAGCAATTGGTCAAAATCCCGATGAGAGATGTTTGATTGAAATAATACAGGGTTATAGGAAAAGTACCCAGGATCGCAGCTGCGGATACAAGCAAGAAAAGGACCAGCCGCTTGTAAACTGTAGGCGGGCCGCCCCTGAGTCCAACAACAAAGGGAAAGTGCTTCAGCATGTAGAGGATGGCAAATACGGCAGTAAATGAGAGCTGAAAAGAGATTTCAAACAGAGCCGTGGGGCATATGATCAAGATCACAAGGGCTGCCAAAGTTAGGGTATTGATGGTGTCTCGTTCCCGTTCGAATAGCAAGGCCATCAAGAAGACCATCACCATGATAACAGCTCTCTGGGTAGCAGGGGACATCCCGGCCAAAAAGCCGTAAAAGAGAACGGGAAACAGACTCAAGAGGGCTGCACCCTTTGCAGGCCACGCAGCCAGGAGAACCCTTTGGGATCGGGCCAGGACAAATCGAAAGCCCAGAAAGGCAAGGGTTGCTACGATACCGATGTGGAGACCTGAGATAGCCAGCAGATGGGCAGTTCCGATCCGGTTGAAAACATCTCTAATCTCCCGAGAGACCTCGCTTCGATCGCCGATAAGAAGTGCCTTTATGACCCCCCTTGCATCCCGTTGAGCCGGTTGAGCCCGTTGAGCCGGTTGGCCCGTTGAGCCGGTTTTAGGGTCTTCTGGGGTGGAGGTGGCCCTGTCGATCAGCCCGGACACGGCCTGCCTCGAGCGGTCTATGGCTTGACGAAACCCACAGATCTTTGCAGGGTGCAGCCTGATAACAAAGCTCTCCCTGGAAACAGATGCAGAGGCATGTATTCCTCGAAAGGCCAGATACCGACGGTAGTCAAAACCACCCGGGTTGTTAAAGTTGCGAATCTCTTTAAGCCTTGCAAGACACGCCACACGGTCCCCTAAGCGCAGTCCGGCTACAGGCTCCCGGATTGTCACCCGTACCGCACCGCTTACCTTGTAAAAAACGCCTTTCCTTGCCAGGGATTCCGCTTTCAGTATGAAGCGCGTTCGGTCAGGGAATTGTTCCGGATGGCTATCCAATGTACCAATAATGTGCCAGGGTCTGTCATCAACAAAACGGGATACGTAGTTTGCCGGAAGTCGTGGTGAGGTCCAGCTTTGCAGGCTCAAGTAGCCCAGGATAAAGAAAAGAAAAAGGGGAAGCAAGTAGACCTTTTGCCTCTTCGAGACAAAAAGAACGGAGAATAGCAGGACAACAGCAACGACAAGAAACGTGCCGGAAAAGTTCGGCAGCCAAAGGCCGACAATTCCGGCCATGAGGGCCAACAACAGGGGAATCAGGGGCCTGGCATAAACCTGTGATCGTTCACAAACTCTCATATTGGTTTAGCCGGTTATGCGGTTTAGCCCGTTTGCGCGAAAAAATAATCGGTTGCCCTGACGCATAAGACGCATAAGAAGCATAAGAGGAAGAACCACAATCTCTTGTGTTTTATTATTGACAATTGATGGATCTCTTGCTAATTTTTTGGAAACGTAACATCTCAATAAATCAGGGTAAGCCTCCTGGATTCCCGCCTACGCGGGAATGACAAATTAAGCCAAGTTGCTGTCATTCCCGCGAAAGCGGGAATCCAGAAAAGTGGCCCGGCAAAGGATTTACCCCTATTTATTGAGAACATACTCAGAAACTCTACAACTTATTGAAACTATAGCACTTTATTGGCTTTGCTGCAATTCCACTATCTAGTTTCCATCCAGAAATGGCCCTTTTCCGCAATCGCCGACTTCGCCATAGTAGCCTTCTTGGCTACGACGGCTGAATCGGCGTCAATCTGCGGGATCGCTTGTGCGGCGTACG
>JAFDKF010000036.1 GCA_019307135.1 Deltaproteobacteria bacterium | reverse complement strand
TGGCAAAGCTCTTTTGAAAGTCCAGCAAGCTTCGCTCCCTATAACGGCTGGGCATAGCTTACCCCCTTTGCGGGGGCTATATACATCTTTGGCAGCTAAGTCAATAAGCATTAAGAATAATATCTTGTCCTTTCAAAACCCATCGTTCCATTATTCCATCATTCCACTATTCCGTGAGCGAAGCGAACCAGACACAGTGTGGAACCCTTTTAAACGAATCCGTTGCCAATGTACATTCTGTGGTCATGTGTGGCGTATTCCACGACGTCGTATTTTGCGCTTTGAGAGATTTTTTGAAATCAAAAAGGGCCAACCATTCGTTTGGGAGTGCCATGATTGTCATGAAGGAGTAGTTATCCCTGGAACGTATAAGAATATTCATGGAGAAGTAGTCAAAATCGATCCCAAAACTCTTGATCCAAACACAGAAGTTATACGTTTTTGACCACTATTCCACTATTCCAACATTCCATTATTCCATGTGAAAGGCACAAACTGGCTGCCACTAAAAGCTCTGTACTTTCAATGACTTGTACAATTTCCGAGACGTTGAATTAGTGTGTCGGCTTCGCGACACACTAATTCTTAATTCGTTATGCCTCTATAATTAATGGTCGATTTCAAAATTGTTGAGGTGATGGCATATGTCGGAGAGCGTTACATGCAGCGAGTGTGGAACACATATTGACGTGGACACGAATGAAAATCCAGACAGCCGGTCCCCTTGCCCAAATTGTGGTTCTACGGCACGCAACATCTCCGTCAGTGTAAAGGAGACGGTGCACGTTACGGCTAGCTTAGATGCTGTGCTGACGAAGGCTTTCACCGCGGATCTGCTATTGCAGACAGTCATAATTCCGGGAGAAAAAACTGAAGAAGGAAGGCTTGTCGAAGCAGTCAGCATTCCATGGTTTGATATCATTGAACTTCTCAAGAAAGATCCAAATGTCGCTTTCAAAATTCCGCCTGAGAAATGGGAAGAAATTGTAGCTGGTGCCTATTCAAAGGCGGGTTTTGATGAAGTTACGCTGACACCACGTAGCGGAGATTATGGACGAGATGTAATCGCCATTAAAAAGGGAATCGGCAGTATCCGTGTGATTGACCAGGTTAAGGCTTTCAAACGTGGTCATCTTGTAAGGGCCAACGATGTGAGGGCACTCATGGGAATTTTACAGGGGGACAAAGCGTCAAAAGGCTTTCTGACAACAACCTCTGACTTTGCACCAAAGCTAGAATCAGATCCCCTCATAACTCCATTTATACCAAGGCAACTTGAACTCATCAATGGGGTTAACCTTTTGAGACGGCTTGAGGAGCTTGCGAAGAATAGATAAGACGAGACCTACTCGGTATGCCCCAGGCAAAACATGCACTCAGTTTCAAAGGGTGTTTACCTATGTTTCCGACTAAACAGTGTCTTGGCCTAACCAATCACTGCACCAGATCGCTTCAAGCGCCTGGTGAGTTCAAACGTTAGACCGCCAGAAGAAGAGGAAAAGCATGAGAAGAACCAGCCTCTGTCGACTCTCGATTTCAATGCTTGTCACCCTGGTGCTCGGTGGTTGTGCGACGCTGAGTCCAAAGCAGGAGGGTGTCATAACGTCGGATCCGCCGAGTGCAACGGTATATCTGTACGAATCGGTCACCGATAAGCGCATCCATATCGGTATGACGCCAGCGACGGTCTGGATCAAGAGAGGCCTTTGGGATATGTATATCGTAGCGGAGAAATCAGGATATGAGAGCGATAGGTGGTTAGCTCCGAAATCAGGATCGATAACGCATCACTTCGCTCTCAAGCGCGACTTTGCGTCTCAGATTCGCGACGAGGTAGAAAACTATTCAAGCGCCTATATAAAGGGCGTTCTCGAGGTCATCGGGAAGTGTGACTGCGTTCTGAATTCACCGCGAATGATGGCTAGTGTCGCAGCTTCAGAAGCACAAACCGAGCTCCTGAAGATGCGCATTGACTTTCCGAAATATAGAAACTCTGCTGCTGACCGCGCTATGGCCCGAGCCGTCAAAACAGCTGACGCGGTCACAAGCCTCTCTATCAGTTCCTATAATACCTCGCGTGAAAGGAATTTGGCATTAGAACTTCAGGAAATAGGGGACGGTCATGAAATTATAAGTTTCTCCGTCATTGATATTAACAAGTTATAATTTCATCAGGAAATAGGGGACGGTCATGAAATTATAAGTTTCTCCGTCATTGATATTAACAAGTTATAATTTCATGACCGTCCCCATCTGCGTCCCATCTGCGTCCCCGTCCCCATCTGCGTCCCCATCTGCGTCCTTGTGTAACCTCCGGGACAACTGCCAGACTCTGCGATGAGGCCCTGGTACGTTTGGACAATCACATGGATAGCTCGATATGGGTGTCAGTTCACCCCCGATGGGGCGGAAGATCATCTCCATGTCTTTGAGCTTGAATGTGGGTGCAACCCCGAACATGCAATAGTTAACGGAACACTACACATTCATCAGGCTGGCCATGCGCAAGGAGCGCCGCACGGAACGATAGACCTCATCGAAGTGGGGAAGAGCGGCCATCTGGTTTGCCAGCCGGGTTTGCCACAGCTTCTTCAGGCGGGCCTCCTTGATCACGAACTCATCGCCCGTGCCTGCCAAGGCCCTGCCGTGGAACTCCAACTTGCTTGTAATTTCCTGAGTAAGCGCGGACAAATCCATGTTTTGCTTCGCCGTGAGATGCCAGACGTCGTAGAGATCCCGCGGCTCGTTACGGGCGCGGTCCGTCAAGGCGACCACCTTTTCCACCAGAATCTCATCCAACGCGTATACAAGAATGTTTGAGTCTTCCGGCAGGTCGGAGTACTCATTATACCCCTTAAGCACTGGCCGCTCCTGGACCGCCATGACAATCCGTTCACTGATAGTGATGTCCACCTTGACTTCTTTTGTGGAAGTGCCTGGCAACGGTCCTTCGTAGGCCAGGTAGAACGTGTGGCTGTTCTGGTGTTTTCTGCGGTCTTCCCGGGAGTAGCGGATTATCACACCTGAAGATTGTTGGACCTCGGCATAGACTCCCTCCAGTTCGGCAAGGATCGTTTCCAGTGGAGCCTCTTCAGCGAGAGTGAAATCAAGGTCCTCGGAGAAACGGTAATCCCCGAAATAGCACCGCTTCAGAGCTGTTCCACCCTTGAATACGAGACGTTTGCAAAGCGGCGAGCGGGAAAAGCCCACAAGAAACCAGGCAAGGCAGTAATCACGTTCGAGGACCGCCTCGGGAATTCGGCGGCCGCCTTCGCGGGCAAGCCGGTTGGAAAGAAGCGAAATATTTCGTTGTGGAATCATGGCTCAGGTCCTTACAACCGCTTCAATCTCTTCTGGGCCCACATTGAGCCGCAGCCGCCAGCGGGCCATGAACTTCCCCTCATCCGGCAGCATCGGATCAAGTATGGCATAGGACGGTGTGAGTTTCTGCCGCAACGCCTTGATCTCCCCGGGAGATTCCAGATCGAACAGCTCGAGGAGGTATCCGAGGCGGCGATAGACGGCCCCGATATCCAGACTCAGGGCGTATTCCACGAGCTTCTTGGGATCAATATTATCCCTCCGCATCCAGAACCCCTTGGCGACTTCACTGAAGCCGCCGCAGTATTCGGACTGCTTGAGACCATCGATAACCGTCCGCTCAAGGTCACTAATCCTGACCTTCCGGGTTTTGGTGATCCAATAATCCATTGTGCCGAAGATATTCTCCGGTTTGCTGCGCACGAAGCGGAACTCGGTTCCCAGCACGAACCGTGGCCGGATAGCCCGGATGGTTGTTGTGTAAACCACGAGCTGCGGCTGGGTGACCATCTGGTGGATATCCATTGCAGAGGCGTGGGATATGTAATAATCAGATCCGCCGACGATCTCCCTGGCAACAATATACGGATTGCCAAGGTAGTCGCGCTCGTGGCCAAGTTCGGAAGGCACCAGGATAAACAGGCCCGGCTTCAACCTGGTCGCCACGCCCCGGTCGACAAGCCTCCAAACTAGACTTCGGGCCGACTTCGGGCCGAGCCCGCTTATCTTTTCCACATCTTTATTTGAAAAAATCGTCTTCTGCTTTTCGTACAGCTCAGCGACAAGAAATGCCGATCGAGGGCCGAGTGTTTTTGGGTGTCGATTAGTATTCATTGGCAAAACGCTCCATGTCACAACATGTATCGCACTCAAAAACATACTTGTCAAGCAAATTGTTATGTTTTGCGTGCAATTTACTTTGCCGAAGGGGGCGTAATGCACGTAAACCACAATACTGAAAAAAAACCTTCATTCTGCTCAAGTGACACTCAGCCATTTCCAATTTCAGGGCTCCATCACATCTCAACCTTGCTGCGTGAGAACGGTCTGACCTACTGACTTAAATGTGATCTTGACAAATAGTATACAATTCCATAAAAAAGGTTGTTAAAGTCCATCTCTAAACAATATAGTAGCACCCATGACTTCAACTATTTTGGCTGTGACATAATTGTGATACTCCGGTTCGTTTTCATTGCGATCATTGAAGGTATTTTGATTATTGTATGAGGCTGAAGATTGGTTTCAGGCATCTGAAATAAGAGGGAAAGCCTGTGTGTCAAGGGTTTGGCTTAATGTAATGATTTTCGATGGTTAGCAGGCTCATAAAGGGCTGGCAGATAGCGCTGGGTCCGCATCAGGCGGATTCAAACATAGGTTGGGAAGATACCATGAAGGAGCTAAGGGTTCTGGTTACGGGAGGATCAGGTTTTCTGGGTAGTCATCTGTGCGATAGACTGGTAGAAACAGGTGCTGAGGTGCTCTGCCTTGACAATTTTTTCACCGGTTCAAAGAGAAACATCCGAGACCTGCTGGACCGTAAGAACTTTGAAGTCATTCGTCATGACCTTGTTGAGCCAATCTTGTTGGAAGTAGATCAGATTTACAACCTGGCCTCTCCTGCATCTCCGGTTCACTATCAGTACAATCCTGTCAAGACTGTTAAGACAAATGTCATGGGGACCATCAACATGTTGGGTCTGGCCAAGCGGGTAAAGGCAAGAATCCTGCAGGCCTCCACATCAGAGGTCTATGGTGATCCTCAGCAACACCCCCAGAAAGAGACCTACTGGGGTCACGTGAATCCGATCGGGCTGCGGAGTTGTTATGACGAGGGCAAGCGGGTGGCTGAGACTCTGATGATGGATTACTATCGACAGAACCAGGTTGATGTAAAAATAGTGCGTATTTTCAATACATATGGCCCCAGGATGGCCGTTTCAGACGGGAGAGTGGTGAGTAATTTCATTGTCCAGGCGTTGAGAAATGATCCTATTACGATTTATGGAGACGGCAGTCAAACCCGCTCGTTTTGCTATGTTTCAGACATGGTTGAAGGGTTGGTGAGGATGATGAACTGCGATAACTTTACCGGCCCTGTTAACGTTGGCAATCCCAGGGAATTCTCTATCGCGCGGCTTGCCGGGCTTGTACTTGAGATAACCCAATCGAAGTCGGAGATCGTTTACAGGCCGTTGCCAGAGGATGATCCCATTCAACGGTGTCCGGATATTACCCTTGCCAAAGAGAGACTAAGGTGGGAGCCCGTGGTTCCGTTGCGCGAAGGGCTGGAAAGAACCATCGAATATTTCAAGCAGGTTGTGTAGGCGCTTAGTACCACAACATCGACTAAAGATTGTCGATATGAATAAGTTTTTGTATTTTTTGGTTAAGAGTGAGCTAAAGTGCCTAAAGTGTCTAAAGTGAGCTAAAGTTAATGTGCACACCTTCGGCGTGGTCAGTTTTAAAAACAGGTTGCGCTGAAAGCGCATTCCTTAACTTTAGGCACTTTAGGCACTTCACACTTTAGGCACTTTTAGGTTCCGGTTTATCTGGGCTACGTGTAAATGATGCTGTACGGCAGTGGGGACATATCCCACGCGCCTGGCTTGGGCATAATGCTCTGGTTGACGACAGTCATCCAGAAATACTCAGAATTCAATTCTCTCAACTTGCCGTCCTCGGGGAATCTGGCATGGCTGGTACGCTCATAGGTGGCCTGGAAGATCACAATGCCGCCGTCGTCTTCTTCTGCGACGAGGTAATTTTTTTTGACGGTGTCAACCTTCAGGTTGTGCGTCTCGGCAATATTTTGTATGTCGGTGTCTGTCAGTTTCATCAGTATGTATTTTGAAACACCCCTTTCCGAAATACGGTAAATAGCCCTCGATTCACTGCTCGCCACGTACACTGTGGATATACAGGAGGTCCGTTTTAGATATTGGGCTGCCACCATTGCCGCTGTCCGGCGCCCGCCTGATGTCAAAGGAAGTCCAGAGTATTCAAAAAACTTTTTCTGGACCTCCTCAGCATAATCATCTCCCTTTTCGTACAAATCCTTAGATATATACCGCAGATCGCGGGCCATGTCCTCGGCGGCATCAGCGATGGGCCAGTCGATTCGAACATGAAAGTGAGAGAGGCTGTACCGATTTCTAGCCTTGATAGTGGGATCCCGTTGAATAAGAAGGGCATAGTCAACCGGGAGCAAGCCTTTAAGAAAGTCTGAGAAATGAGAGGATTCAAAGAGCTTTATGTTCTTGAAATATTTTTTTGAAAACTGGACTGTTCCAGAGCGCATCAAGTTCTCTTTGGTCACCTTGTTATCGTCAAAGAATCGTATGTATTTCTTGTGGTCACTGCGAACGAAATCCTCCACAAAGATTACAAGGAATCGGTTGTGACGTTCGTATTCCACATCAGGAATGCGTGCTCTTGGCTTTAGCTCCCGTTTCTCCACAAAGGGATATTGAAGGTCTTTCTCCACAAAGTTATGATAAGATTCCACCAACCCATACTCTATAAGGTATTCATCCAGTTCGTCCCTGAGGGCTTCATAGATTGAACGTCGCAGTCTGTCCTGGCGGCTCAACTGTTCACGATAGTTCCAGTAACTCACAGCTTCCCTCCTCAACGATTGCAGGTGACCTGTCGCATTATTCTATTCTATACTGAAATCGTGCCGTGAAGTCAATACTCGTGTTTATTGTGTTTGTTGTGTCTATCGTGTTTATTGTGTTAGTAAACTCAACAAACTCAACAAACTCAACAAACCCAACAAACCCAACAAACCCAAGTCCTATCGCCTGATGATTCGGCTATTGACGCGGTTTAGACGTTCTATCCACTCATAGATGCGTTCACGCCAGATGCAGGCAGGAATCACAAAGGCAAGAGTGATAGCAATCAGTAAGGCTAACGTGGTGTGGTCTTTCTGAAAGACCTGGGCACCCTGGAGGCTTAACATAAGGGTACCTGGCATCCGACCAATGCCAGCCATGAGTATGAAGACCTTTGCGGAAAGACTGGTCAAGCCAAGGAATATGCAGAGGTAGTCCTTGGGAAATCCTGGAAGAACAAAGAGTGCGAAGAACAAAATGGCCCCCTGACGTTTCGCCAGAGCGTCAAACTTGCGGAGGTGATTGTCCGGGATCCATTTTGCTACATAGCGTCTCCCCAGTACACGGCCCACTGCAAAATTGATTGCCGAGCCTGCTGTCAGGCCGATGGTGGAATAGACAAACCCCGGTAAGGTTCCAAAGAGATAGCCGCCCGCAAATCCACTGGCTTCTCCGGGAATAGGGGCAAACACAACCTGTAAGACCTGAGCCACAACAAAGGCTATGGGTGCACCAATAGGCCCCCAGACCCTCAGGAATGCCTCGACCTGTTCCCTGTCTCTAACAAGGGCACACCATGTTACGATTCTTTCCCACAGGGGAGTCCAGTTCAGGAATACAACCAGACCGAGGAGTCCTGTGCCTGCAAGAACCAAGAGGGCTAAGATGATCCTATCGCGAGTCATAACGAAGAGGCTCTGGGAGACCATTCTGTGGAATGGTCAGCTCCAGGCGATAGCGCGATTTGAGATTATAATTGAAGGGGAGACCATATCTAAGGTTCTTTCCGTAAAACAGATTCCAGTGGGTGTTTAATTGAAGCATGGGCCAGGCAATCCGGTTTCCTTCCAAGACGTGAACAAAGGCTCCGCCTGCGTCGCTTAAACGTGAAAACAGGGATTCTTCATCAAATCCCAGTTTTTTTGCGATCTCGGTGCTGTCGCCACCAGAGGTTATGGTGTAGGCGCCGTTTTCTTGTGCCTGCATGATTGCCTTCAAGATGGAGCATTCCGGGCCTTCAAACCCGGGCTCTTCAGCCTTTCCGACAGGACCCTTCTTATATATGGTCTTGGCCTTCAAGAGGCGCGATACAAACCGTTTGGTGGTTTTTTCTCCAATGCTCCATAGATTGAATTGATCCTTTTTGGGATGGTTATGGATTTCTCCATGGGTCATATTGAGAATATTCGAATCATACCGGACGAGAAAATCAACCGGCGCAACAAGTTTTTTTCGGCCTGCAGGCCGACTGTAAAGGTCTTGAAAAAACCTGACAAGGCCCTTGGTGACGTTTTTTTCTAAAAATTTCTCCGTGGCCTTCCCGAAGTTGTACCGCTCATCCGACCTCGTCTCCTTGCTCAGGAGAGCAACGATTCCCGGGGTTCCTGCCAGCAGGACGTATGGGACTTTGTCAGAAAGGACCGAGTTTTTGATGAGACCCATATAATCGCCCACCTTCACGCCACCAAAAATCGGGATGAAGGGGTATTCGATAATATGGATGACCTGCTTGTTTTCCATCATTTCTACCTCGGTCTGACGCCCCACCAGGTTTATGACGTTTGTAAACCCGATCATCGAAGCATGCTTGCGGTGGGAGGTGTTAAAGGCATCGTTTACATAGAAATCGATCAAGGGTTCTAAGATGGAAACAAACCGGGACCCGCTGTTAACCTCGTGAGGCCTGAGTCCTGGCTTGTCCAGAATAAAGACCTCATCCACCATGAAACGTATATTGTTCAAAACCAGGATTTCGCCATCCTTTAATGAAAGAATCTTATTGGTGACGACTTTTTTTTGCGTTAGGTTACCTAAATACTTGACCGCTTTTTTGGGCTGCCAGGGGCGGTTGATCAATTTCCTGATGGTCCTGGCATGTTCATCGAGCTCAATAAAATCATGTTTGCCCGGACGCCCCTGATGACCGATGACGACCACGCGCGCCCCGTAACCCGAGAGTTCTTCTAAGGTAAAGATAGCGTGTCGAATCCTTTCAACGCCCGCGATGCAGCCGTTCCTGTCAACCGGGACGTCAATTCCCGCCCGCACAAGTACAGTCTTGCCACCAAAGGCCTTGCGACCAAAAACCTGCTTGTACTTGGTGTGATACTCAACGGCAGTTATATCTTTCATACCGCCATTCCACGCGAGGCGATAGATGATATCATCAATCGTCAAAAAGTTAAGATAGGCGTTGACATTGTGGGAGGGGGGCAAATCCTTATTTGACTGCAGATCTTTGTCGGGGTTGTGATGATGCTGTATGATGTCCTCAATGGTCATGCAAAGTCCTCCTTTCGCCAACGAGTTCTAAGATTTTATCTATTAGTATAATGGCGGCATAAAATCAACCTTGAAGGGAGTGGACCCTGCCCACTTTGCAGCTAAGTATTTCCATGTTATATGGACCTAGGTTGAGCGGCTCAACGTTCACGGTTCCCGGTTGAAGAGCCCTAAGTCTCTGATATCAAAAGGACGATGCCTCAAGTAGTAAGGTTCAGCGGTTCAACGTTCAGAGGTTAAAACCGTGAACCGTGAACCGTAAAGTGAGGGATGTCAATATATTATAACCTTTGAACCTTGAACCCCTGGCCCAGACCGGGACTACCGGCTTGGTAGCTTAGACTAAGCTGAAGCGCCAGGGCGGGCCTGAACCTTGAACCGATCACTTTAGGATGGAATTTATGAAGTTTGGCAAGAAAAGGCTCTTCGATATCCTTGGGTTTGGCGTTGTATTGGCTTGGCTTGTCATGATGGGGGTGTTGGTTAAAAGGTCCTATTTTGAGGCAGCACCTGTGACCCTTTCAACGTATCAGGAGGGTTCCTCTCTTGAGGAGAACGAAACATGGATGGCCATTTATCAACATGACAACAAGATTGGATTTACCCGGTCGCGTATCATAAAACAGTCGGATGGTTACGTAGTCCTGGAAAGTGCGGTGATGAACCTGCGTGCGATCGGGGATATCCACAGGATCTCCACTGAAATCATAGGGCACCTCAACGAGGATGCATCCTTACGATCCTTTGTGTTTCAGCTTGTTTCAGGTATGGTCCGTTTTGAAGCCCGGGGCAGGGTTGAGGGCAAATGCCTGATTCTGAATACAGGACTTTGTGGTGAGAGAAGAAAATCTGAGATTCTGCTACAGGAGAAACCTTTCTTGTCGATCGGTCTGTGGCCCCATCTTTTGAAAAGAGGACTGATTGTTGGTGCTCACTATCGGCTCAGTCTTTTTGATCCATCCGTCATGGCCCAGAGACCAGTGGAGGTAAATGTTGTGGGTCGGGAGACTGTTGTTTTAGATGGCAGAAGGTGGGAGGCCTTTAAGGTCAAGACCATATTTGCTGGCCTGGAGATCTTTACCTGGATTGGACCCAACGGGGAGCGCTTGAAGGAAGAAGGTCTAATGGGTCTTCGGCTGGTCAAGACCACGGAGGATGAGGCCCGTGTAGGGATTAGTTCTGGTCCGGAGATCGACATCGTGGAGGCAGCCTCGATTTCCTCTAACAAGGTCCTGGCAGAACCCTCAAATCTGGTCTACCTGAAGATTCGGCTTGACGGGATTGACCCCGGAGGCCTTGACCTGAATACAGGACGTCAGGGCCTTACGGGCTCTGTATTAGAGATTGCCCTTGAGTCAAACGGGCGCAGGTACGAGGACGGAACCATCGCGGCTGAAAAGCCGCTCCCACAAAAGGTTGAACTGGAGCCCTGCCTGAAGGCTGACCCTCTCATTCAGAGCGACCACCCAAGGATCAAGATCCTGGCTCGCAAGATTGTGGGCGAGGTCAAGGAGGATGAGGCCAGGGCCCGGCGAATATTGAACTGGGTTTACGAATCTCTCGACAAGCGTGCCACTGTATCTGTTCCCAATGCCCTGGATACACTCAGGGCCAGGGCTGGGGACTGCAATGAGCATGCGGTGCTTTTTGCTGCCTTACTCCGGGCTGCCGGGATTCCTGCCAAGGTCTGTGTCGGTCTGGTTTACACACGTGGCCGGTTCTACTATCATGCCTGGAATGAGATCTTTGTGGGTGAGTGGAAAACGGCGGACGCCTTGATGGGACAAATGCCGGCCGATGTGACCCACATCAAGTTCGTTGAAGGGGATCTGGGTCGCCAGGTCGAGATGGTGCGGGTAATCGGTCGGGTTAAGCTGACCGTGCTTGAGGCGCGATAAGCGCAGAGGGCAGAGCGCAGAGGGCAGAGCGCAGAGGGCAGAGGGCAGAGGGCAGAGGGCAGAGGGCAGAGGGCAGAGGGCAAGAACGCTATGCGCTATGCTCCATGCGCTATGCTTCTTGGAATAAGGATTTAGCGCAAGCTTCACTTCGTGTCCGAGTAACGAATAACCGATACCTAATACCCAAATAGTCGCTAATGATTAAGCTAATACACCTGACAAAGCGCTTTGGCAGGCTCATTGCTGTAAATGATGTGAGTCTGGAGATTCCGGCAGGTGAAATCTTTGGTTTCCTGGGGCCAAACGGGGCTGGGAAGACCACGACTATTAAGATGATGGCCGGTATCTTGGAGCCCACAGAGGGTACCGTCATAATCGACGGTAAGGACCTGGCTGAAGATCCGGTTGGGGCCAAACAGGTGACAGGTTTCATTCCGGACCGTGGCTTCCTTTACGAAAAGCTCTCTGGCATTGAGTTTCTTGAGTTTGTCACGTCGCTTTACGGGATGGATAAGCGCCGATCAGAAGCAAGAATAAGAGAACTCCTGGCCCTGTTTGAGATGGACCAGTGGGGCGGAGACCTGATTGAAAGTTATTCCCACGGCATGAAGCAACGGATAGTTATGTCAGCGGCTCTCATACACGAGCCAAAGGTGATTGTAGTCGATGAGCCGATGGTGGGATTGGATCCGAAAGGAGCAAGGCTCGTAAAGACCATCTTTAGGTCCCTTGTCAGTAAGGGTGTGAGCATTTTCATGTCCACCCACACCCTTGCCGTTGCCGAAGAGATATGTGGTCGTATAGGGATTATACACGAAGGTCGATTGATTGCCGTCGGAACTGCCTCTGAACTCAGACAAAAAGCGGGTGCTGAGGAACATGACCTTGAGCTTGTGTTCTTGAAGTTGACAGAAGATGCCCACGGTCCCAACGCAGGTCGGCCAGGGTAACTGGATACTGGATACTGACCACCGATCACTGACCACTCTTTGAGCGGAGCCGATTTTCCTTCTCCAGGGAGATACGGATACTGTCCAGAATGCCATTGATAAAGGCGCCAGAATCCTCGGTACCGAATTTCTTTCCGATATCTATTGCTTCGTTGATGGAAACTTTTGGTGGGATATCATCGCAGTAAAGGAGTTCATAGACAGCGACTCTCATAATGTTGCGATCTGCCCTGGACATACGGCTAATCTTCCAGTTTTCTGAAAAGCTTTTGATTAAAGGGTCGATCTCATGTTTGAATTCCTTTACGCCTTCGACCAGTCGAAGAAAAAAAGGCTTTGCATTTTTCGGGACTCTGAAGTGTTTGCAAAACGACTCAACAGCTTCCCTTGAGTGATCCTGGGTCATATCGATCTGAAAAAGAGCCTGCATGGCAAGCTCTCTTGAGCGCCGGCGATTTCCCATAAGGCCTCGGAATTTACAAAATCTATCAAAAGAACTTAGCGCCCTTCGGGCGGGCCAGATGCTGGATGCTTGATACTGAAAAAAGCTAAACCTTCTCAACAGACTCCACCAGATTGGCCATCTCCATAGCGGCCACGGCTGCGGCCCAGCCCTTATTTCCGGCTTTTGTGCCAGCCCTTTCTATGGCCTGCTCTAAGGTGTCCGTGGTGACCACACCAAAGATAACCGGAACCCCTGATTCCAGGCCGACCATGGCGACTCCTTTGGCGACCTCAGAACTGACATACTCAAAATGAGGTGTAGAACCCCGGATCACAGCCCCCAGACAGATAACAGCATGATATTTTTCCTTTTGGGCCATCTTCTTGGCCATGAGAGGGATTTCAAAGGAGCCTGGCACCTTCACAATGTCGATATCCTCATCACGGGCACCGTGACGACCGAGGGCGTCAAGGGCACCGGCCAGGAGTCTGTCACTGATAAAGTCATTAAAGCGGCTTACGACCAGAGCGAACCTTTTCGCTTCAGCAGATATTTTTCCTTCATACATATTTGGCATGGTGCCTCCTCCTCATGGATGAACACGAAATAAGTTCCCCAAAAGATGAACTAAATCCGAAACTCGAAATCCGAAATCCGTAGTGTTTTCAAGGCGTAAGCCGCAAACAAATCCGAAATACAAATTCTCAAATGTTCAAAACACCTGCCCGCCATTGCCACGTATGCTGGGCTTTTTGGCGAATGCTATGCCTGACGATGGCAGGCGGGAGGGGAAATAATTTGAATCTAGTTCGTGGTTCGATATTCGTTCGCCTGCAGCGGATTTCGGTCATTTGAATTTTGAAAATTTGGTCATTGTTTCGAATTTCGATATTCGAATTTCGAATTTTTGCCGCCTTCAATCAAGTTCGTAGGAGTGGCTATCCCACATTGAGGAATTTATATTGTCCTTGTTGCTTACCGTTTGGCGTCGAGTTTGAGCAGATGGCCCATCTTTGCTTTCTTGCAGCTAAGATATCTCTGATTATACTCATTAGGCGTCATTTCAATAGGCACCTGTTCGACTATGCTCAGGCCATAACCTTCAAGTCCCACGATCTTCTTTGGGTTGTTGGTGATAAGGCGCATCTTCCGTATACCCAGATGCACCAGTATTTGAGCGCCAATGCCGTAATTCCTTAAATCGGACTCGAACCCGAGCAGCTCATTGGCCTCCACCGTGTCGTGGCCCTGATCCTGCAACGCATACGCCTTCATCTTGTTGAGAAGTCCGATGCCCCGGCCTTCCTGGCGGATGTAAAGAAGAACCCCTATGCCTTCTTCTTCTATCATCTTCATGGCAGCATGAAGTTGCTCTCCGCAGTCGCACCGCATGGAACCAAACACATCACCGGTGAGACATTCCGAATGAACACGCACCAGGACGGGCCTGGCAGAATCGATGTCGCCCTTGACAAGAGCAATATGCAGCAAGTCATCCACATCATTTTCATAGACAGTGGTCTTAAAATCACCTGCAATACTGCTCGGAATGACTGTGGTGGCCACAGGATGTACAAAGCACTCGGTTTGGAGTCGGTATTCGATCAGGTCTGCGATGGTGCAGATTCCGATATTGTGCTTTTCTGAGAATATTTCCAGGTCAGGCATCCTGGCCATCGTGCCGTCTTCATTCATGATCTCACAGATCGCCCCTGCTGGCCTCAAGCCCGCAAGCCGTGCCAGATCTACAGACCCTTCTGTCTGTCCGGACCGAACAATAACGCCGCCCTTTCGTGCGCGAAGCGGAAATATATGGCCGGGTCGCACCAGATCAGATGGTTTGGCATCATCTGCTACAGTAGCGAGGATCGTTGTGGCCCGGTCTGCGACCGAGATCCCCGTGGTCACGCCGTGTCGGGCCTCTATGGATACGGTAAAGGCGGTCTCGAAGCGTGAGGTATTATTGTCCACCATGGGAGGCAAGTCCAGAGCCCTTATTTTTTCCGGAGTCAATGACAGGCAGATCAGCCCCCTGCCATATTTAGCCATGAAATTGATCGCCTCAGGTGTTACCTTTTCGGCAGCCATGGTGAGGTCCCCTTCGTTCTCGCGGTCCTCATCATCAACGAGAATGACCATCTTGCCTTGCCTGATCTCTTCTATTGCTTGTTCTACGGTCAAGCGTGCCATGTTGTTCTCCTTACATAAACCCTGCCTTTGTGAGCAAGGTTTCATCAATGGATGAAGTCGTATCCCTTGTGTCAGTGTACCCGTTAGCAAAGGGCTGTGTAAAGCGCTCCACGTATTTTGCTATCATATCAGTCTCGATGTTGACCGGATCTCCTACTTTCTTAAAGCCCATGGTGGTCATTTTGGCTGTGTGAGGGATTATGCTAACTTCAAAAGTGCCTTTTTTGCACGCATTTACTGTAAGACTGATGCCATCAACGGCAACGGAACCTTTTTGAACAACGTAGCGGGAAAGGGCTTCTGGCACCCCAAACGAAAAAAGAGTGGCATTGGCCACAGCCCGCTTGGCCTGAACCACGCCAACGCAATCAACGTGTCCGGTTACCATGTGCCCATCAAGACGATCACCAAGACGGAGTGCCCGCTCCAAGTTCACCCTGTCTCCCACCTTTGCCTGGCCCAGCGTCGTCTTTGAGAGCGTCTCAGGGGCCACGTCAACTTCAAAGATATTGTCCTGAAAATGGACAACGGTCAGACAGGCCCCGCTCACAGCAATGCTATCACCAACCTTGACGTTGTTCATAGAGAAATCGGCCTCAATACCCATGTGCAGCCCGCCTGCCGCGCGGCTTAGGGATCTAACCGTTCCAAGACCTTCTACAATGCCGGTGAACACGTCGCGTTACGTCCTTTAAGGCGTTGCTATTCTTTAGCCCATGACAGAGGCCTCTCGCCCGTTCCCTCCGGTCCCTTGAGCACACAGAGACCACTGAGATGATTTCTTTGGCCCGATTTTTGAGGGGGAAAATCAGGCCAAAACATCCAGGCCCTGACGGGGCATTTATGGTCCGACAAAAACTCCTGCGCTAGCAGGATGGCAGCTTGAGCTGAATCCTCCTCTCAAGGACTCAGCTCAAAACCTCCGTGCCTCTGTGAACTCTGTGAGAGATTGAAAGCGCTCCCGTCATCAGTGATGCTATCTGTTCAGGTATCCTTCGATCATTACGTCGTCTTCAAATCGATGAACCGAAATATCTTTAAGCCTCATGCTTTGTTCCATGAACTCAACGCCCGGTCCGGCGCATACGGGAACCCCGTCGTCGCCGCCATAAATCTTGGGGGCATAAAAAATGTAGACCTTGTCCACGATGCCAGCCCTCAAGGCTGAACCATTGACGCGGCTTCCCCCTTCGATTAGGAGGCTGGTAATGCCCATCCTGCCCAGCTCTCTTGCAAGGGCAGTGAGATCAATCTGCCCCCTGACGTCCTTCAAGGCAAGAAGACGCACCCCCGGTCTTTCCAGCATCCTTCTCTTTTCGGCCGGGGCCGAACTACCGGTGACAATTAAGGTATCAGAATCGGAAGCAAGATGCAACAGCCGTGCATTCGAGGGTATCGATAGATGGGTGTCGAGCACGATCCGTATGGGGTCTGATCCTTTACGGCCTTCAAGGCGTGTTGTCAGCCGGGGGTTGTCCTTAAGGACGGTTCCTATACCCACCATGATCGCGTCAACGGCATGACGGAGTTCATGGACGAATTGTCTTGAAAGGGGATTGGTGATCCACTTGGAATCCCCTGTACGTGTCGCAATGCAACCGTCAAGCGTAGCCGCACATTTCAGGATGACAAAGGGCAACGATGTGGTGACGTATTTGATGAAGATTTCATTGAGACGGTGACATTCGTCTTCACAGACCCCAACCGACACGTCCAGGCCCTGACTTGTCAGAAAAGCAAGCCCGCCGCCGGTCACCTGCGGATTGGGATCTTTCATTCCTGCTACGACTCGTCTAATACCATTTTTCAGGATTGCTTGCGTGCACGGTGGTGTCCGGCCTGTGTGGTTGCACGGCTCGAAGGTCACATAGAGCGTGGCCCCCCTGGCTTTTTCCCCAGCGTCATTAAGGGCGTGGATCTCGGCATGGGGGCCGCCCGCGGTTTGATGGAAACCTTTTCCCACTACCGTGCCGTCTTTAACAATAACCGCGCCCACCATCGGGTTGGGGGAGGTCCAACCACGACCCTGTTCGGCCAGCTCAAGGGCCATTTTCATGTAAGTTACGTCCACGATTGTCAAAGACTAATTTTAGTTCGCTTCGCTGACAATTGGAATACTGGAATGATGGAGCATTGGAGCACTGCCATCACTCCAATACTCCATTCGGAGGGAAGCCCCTAAGTTCTTCTCCTGGGAACATCGAGAAGATTCTTCAGTTGGGACATAAAGTCATTGATGTCTTTAAACTCTCGATATACCGAGGCGAACCGGACATAGGCCACGTCATCCAATTCATGGAGTTTGCTCATGACCCGTTCACCCACCACTGAGGACGGAATCTCTTTTTCCCCCGTCTCCTGGAGTTCCCTCTCAAGTTCATCCACAAACTCCTCGAGCGTGTTGATGCTAATGTTTCGCTTTTGACAGGCCTTCTGCATCCCCACAAGGACTTTGGTCCGATCAAAGGTCTCCCGCCTGCCATCCTTTTTGATCAGGACAAGGGGCAACGCCTCAAGCCGTTCATAGGTAGTGAATCGGTGCTTGCAGCCTAAACATTCACGGCGACGCCTGACAGCATTTCCCTCCTTAGTCATTCTCGAATCAATGACCTTGTTCTCCATCTCACTGCAATATGGGCATTTCATAGTTCGTTATCCCTTATCTGATTGTCGATTGATGATTTGTTCCAATGGGGTATTCACTTGGCTCAGGCACCCACAAAGCATATGTGGAGATTACCACAAAACACTTTCTTCTGATCTGCAAAACCACGTCCTATGGGCGTGGATTCTTTACTCCGGTTCCGATGCTCTGCGTCGGAACGAGACAAACGTCAGGAGGCGAATATCAGGAAATGACAATATGTACAATATGTAGTGCATCCCTCAGCAAACTGGATACTTGGATCTATTTTATTATACATCAATCATCAATCGTCAATCGTCAATCGTCAATCTGGGTAACTTTCACTCCGGCAGCCTTCAACATCTCTTCTGCCATGGGGTCTGCATAGCCTTCCTGATATATGATTTCGCAAATGCCGGCGTTGATGAGCATCTTAGAACAGATGGAACAGGGGAGGTTCGTGCAATAGAGCGTGGCCCCTTTGATAGAGACCCCGTGATAGGCAGCTTGAATAATGACATTTTGTTCGGCATGAAGCCCTCGACACAGTTCATGTCGCTCACCAGAAGCTACCCCCAGTTCCTCACGCAAACACCATTCGTTTGTCTTTTACAACAATGGCCCCTACATGGCGACGGAGGCACGTAGAGCGCTTTGCCACCAGGGAGGCGATATCCATGAAATATTCTTTCCAGGAAGGACGGCTCATATAGCATATAGCATTTCGGATTTCGGATTTCGGATTTAACCAAGACTGCATTTTGTTTGAAAATCGGAGATTTCGCAAGACCAATCCCGTACCGCTTCGCTGACCCGGCGAACAAGAATTTGATTCTGAGGTGATTTAATATCTCAACAATAAGAGATGCGATCACAGGCATTTCAGATGTTCTCTATACGGCGTTGATGACGTCCCCCTTCAAAGGGGGTCTCAAGCCAGGTATCTACCAACTCCAGGGCCAGGGTGTCACCGATCAGTCGGCCGCCCATGGCCAGGATATTGGAGTCGTTGTGGCGCCTGCTCATGATGGCTGAAAAAAGATCGTTGGCCAGCGCGGCACGCACACCACGAAAGCGGTTGGCAACCATAGACATTCCAAGTCCAGTTCCACAGATTAAGATGCCGCGATCAACAGTACCGTCCGACACCTTTTGGGCCACCTTTTTCCCAAAGTCGGTATAATCCACAGATTCGTCACTGTAAGTCCCAACGTCTTCAACTTGAACAGCCCGCTCCTGGAGATAGGCTTTCACCTTTTCCTTCATTGGATAACCCGCATGATCTGACCCGATGATAATCTTCATCTCAGGAATGTTTTTTTATATAGTTAATGGAATCTTGAACCGTTTGGAGTTTTTCTGCCTCTTCATCAGTGATCTCGATGTCAAACGCTTCTTCCATGGCCATGATCAATTCAACCAGGTCAAGTGAGTCTGCACCGAGGTCATCTACAAAAGATGCCTCCGGTACGACCTCATCCGGTTCGACACTCAACTTTTCGGCGATGATTTTCTTTATTTTTTCTTCAACTGACACGCGCTGTCACCTCCTTTTTTTCAGAAGTAGTTAATTGACGGCTTCGTAAAAAGTCCAACTTCTGCGTTGCGCTGCATCCTTCGTCGCCGACTTCGCCATAGTAGCTTAGCCATAGTAGCTTAGCTACGACGGCTGAAACTGCGGCGTACCATAAGTACGCCTCATTCCTCAGGATTTGCGCGCCTTGAATTTGGAGCTTTTTACTTTGCCGTCTAATTTGGACTTTTTACGAGACCATCTTAATTCGCAAATAGAAAATTCTTTCCAGCATAACGGCCGCTGTCTGTCGGTTACGCAACTCGTTTCGGTAACCGTCGGACGTACAACGTAACGAGCCGCGCAACCGAATGACGACACACGACGTTATTTGACCCTCATGCTACATATACATGCCTCCGTTAACGTGGATAACCTGGCCTGTAATATAAGAAGCCTTTTCCGATGCAAGGAAAGCAACCACCTCAGCCACGTCCTGGGGTTGGCCGAATCGCTTGAGGGGAATCTGGGCCAGCATGGCCTCCTTGACCTTTTCAGGAAGACCGGCCGTCATGGGCGTGTCGATAAATCCCGGCGCCACGGCATTCACTGTAATTCCCCTGGGAGCCAGTTCCCTTGCTGCTGTCTTAGTTAGACCGATCAGGCCTGCCTTGGATGCCACGTAATTGGCCTGTCCTGGGTTTCCCATCATGCCGACCACTGAGGCCATATTGATGATGCGCCCAGCACGCTGCTTCATCATGGTCTTGGCAACAGTCTGTATGCAAAGAAAGGCCCCTTTGAGATTGATGGCCAGAACGCGATCCCAGTCCTCTTCCTTCATGCGGACCAAAAGCCCGTCTATGGTTATGCCCGCGTTGTTTACCAGCACGTCCACGCGGCCGCATTCCTCCACAATCTTCTTGAAGAAGTCTTGGACGTCTTGCTGTGAAGCCACGTTTACACGGGCTCCCCATGCACTCCCTCCGGCATCCTCAATGAGCTTTACGGTTTCTTCAGCATCTCGGCTATCGCTGCCGGAGTAATTGAAATATACTCTGGTGCCGGCATCAGCCATGCGCAGCCCGATGGTACGGCCGATACCCCTTGACCCCCCGGTGACTACCACCACACGGTTTAGATCTTTATTCATACGGTCTTTTCTCTATGCGTGAGCCGCAAACAAATCCTAAATTCGGCATCCTTCATTCCTCGGTTTACACTTTTCAAGAATGCGGGCGCCAAGAGATAAATTCTTTTGTTCGTACTTTTTGGTTTCAGGTTTCAGGTGTCAGGTTTCAGGTGTCAAGAGCGAGAAACGCAAGATCTGAAACCTGAAACCTGAAACCTGAAACCTGAAACCTGAAACCCCAAACCTGGAAATGAAGGATGCCTTTTGTGCTTTATTCATTTGTATTTGTTTCGGATTTCGGATTTCGGATTTCGAAATTATGATGATGTGCGACCTAAATCCGCATTCCGAAATACTATACTATTCCCTACCAAACAGGATGTCGGCAACTGCATCCATGTCTTGGATCAGTCCGCTGTGGCTTGCCATGAATCCTTCGTAACCCATTTTTTCCTTTAGTGTTGACGGAATTTCTTCGTTAGCCAAACCTGATCCCGTAACGATCTTGATGGCATTTGTGGTGATCAGTTCAATCACTTCACTGGCAAAGATTCTGGACACGATGACGATCTTTTTTGCCTGGGATGATCTCTCCCGGATCAGGCCCTTCGCCTTTCTTGCCATGCTGACCCCCACCTCAACATGGGTCATCATATCTGCCAGACAAAACATGATGTATTGCTGCCTG
Organism: Deltaproteobacteria bacterium; assembly: GCA_019307135.1. GTDB lineage: Bacteria > Desulfobacterota > Desulfobacteria > Desulfobacterales. The sequence continues at coordinate 20,639 of JAFDKF010000036.1, read as the reverse complement.
GTGAGCTTATGGTTGTGGACAAACATGATGGTTTCGTTCAATGTCTTTGCTGCCCGCGCGTATGTCGCAGCACCGATCTCAGGCATGGATGCATGAAGGGCCTCCATCTCTTGTGCCATGGCCCCATAATAGTCGCCTTTGGACTTCACAGTCGTGCGCCATCTGAAAGTACTGATAATGTTTTGCTGAATCTCGCTGGTGCCCTCGTAAATGCACGTGATCTTCACGTCTCGCTTGATCTTTTCAACCTCATATTCGGTAATGTATCCATACCCGCCCAGGGCCTGGATGGCATCATCGGCGGCCTTGTTGCCGGCCTCTGTGGCAAAATATTTGGCGATGGAACCCTCCACCTGAAGGTCCTTCTCGCCTGCATCCAATCTGGTGGCTTGTTCGTCCATATAAGCGGCAGCCGCCTCAAATCGCACTGCGTGGGGGACGACCAGCTTGTGGGTATAACCCTGCTTTTCGGAAAGGGGGCTTCCAAACTGTACGCGCTTTTTTGCGTAGTCTATGACAATATCCAGCGCAGCTTCTCCTGCTCCAAGTCCCATGGCTGCCACCATAAGCCGGGTGTGTCCGAAGACCATGTTGGCCTGTTTGAGGCCGTTGCCCGGCACACCACCGAGGAGATTTTTGACGGGGACAGATACGTCGGTAAAGGTGAGGGGAGACGTATTGGATGCACGAATCCCGTGCTTCTCTTCGCCCTTTCCCTGGTGGAAGCCTTCCATGCCCTTTTCTACAATGAAAAAGGTGGGCCCTTCCGGGGCTTTGGCTAAGACTGTGATAAAGTCAGCATATCCGCCATTTGAGATAAACTGTTTGGTCCCGTTGATGACATATCCCGTGATCTCTCCGGCGTCATTCCGGACAGGTTCGGCTTTGGTCTTGAGGGCTGCCAGGTTGCTTCCAGCCTCGGCCTCGGTCACAGCATATGCGACCAGGGCATCAGCCTCGGCGATCTTGCCCAGCCATTTTTGCTTCTGTTCCTTCGTGGCAGCAAACAGGATAGGATCTGCACCAAGCTGAATCGCAAAGAATGCCGTGGCCACCCCCAGACAGATCCTGGCCATCTCCCTTATAAGGGCACAGGCGTCTCTATCGCCACCGCCTATGCCGCCGTATTCCTCGGGGATGAATAAAAGTTGTAGACCGATATCAGGCCCCATCATTTCTCTGATGATCTCCTCAGGAAAGACCTCCTTCTTATCAAGCTCGAGTATCTTCTCTTTTGGCAGGAGACGCTTCCTAACAAGTCCAAGGGTATCAAGGACAATTTGTCTCGATTCAGGGTCGAGGCCTGCGAGATCTTGTGGCGTATCTCCAATATCTGTTGGCATCTGAGTTAAACTCCTGCTTTGTTATACCTCGCACGGTCACAAACTGCGAATTTCACATGCGCTTTGGAAATGTGCCCCGCAGAGGGGGCACGCTACAGGGCACGTAGCGTGGGGGCTCTGTCCCCCACAAACTGATAGGCCCATGTTGCTGGTTGGGCAACTACACTTCTTCGGTTTCTATCACAGCACGCCCCTTGTAGTGGCCGCAGTTCAGACAGACATGGTGTGGAAGCTTGGGCTCATTACACTGGGGGCAGGTCGACAGGTTTGGAAGTGTCACCTTTTGATGGGTCCGTCGCTTGCGACCTCTTGATTTGGAAATCTTGCGCTTGGGTAGGGCCATGAACAATCTCCTAATATTTGTTATAATGTTTGAGCGTTGCCGAATTGACTACAAATTTTCACAAAAATATTGGCCAGATGTAGTGAATTGGGGCTTCTAACCCTTTGTTATTCCATATATTTTTTTATGATTACTACAATTTAGGTGAGTCGGAAACCTGTACTATAGACAAAAAAAAGCTTTTGTCAAGCCTTTAATCCCAAACTTATAGCATAGGAATTTCCTTTTTTCGAGCGGCGAAGCCGCGTTACATAAAATCGCGTAGCGATTTTATAACTTAATAGCAAAAACCACAAGATCCTCACCTTGTCCGAATGATCCATTTGTGTTATGCTTTCTCATCATGAACAACAAAATGGAGGTGATCCATGTCACGCATACCTGCTGTGGCCAACATGTTCTATCCTGGTGATAAGAGTAGGTTGAAAGAGGATCTGAATAGATTTGTCAGGCCTGTACAAGAGCCGAAGAGGGTGCTGGCTGCCATCTCACCGCATGCGGGGTATATGTATTCTGGTGGGGTAGCCGGTGCCGTTTTTTCTCAGATCTCTATCCCGGACGCTGTGGTGATCTTGGGGCCGAACCATCGGGGTATGGGGGCTAGTGTTGCTCTAAGTGCTTCCGGGATATGGGACATGCCGTTGGGACCAGTTCCAATCAACGAGGTCATGGCCGAATCCATCCTGAAGGTCTCGACATCCGGGGTCAAAATAAAGGACGATCCTGAGACGCACGCCATGGAACATTCCATCGAGGTTCAGGTGCCATTTCTTCAATTTTTGCAGCCTGAAGTGAACATTGTACCGATTGCTTTGTCGCACGTGACTTACGATGCGTGTCAAGAGATCGGTCGGGCCTTGGTACAGGGGATTCAGGACTACGGCAAAGAAGTCCTCCTGGTGGCGAGCACGGATATGACTCATTACGAATCTCAGGAATCGGCTAATGCAAAAGATAAGCTGGCCATCGATCGTATCCTTGATTTGGACGCCAGAGGGCTTTACCAGACCGTAGCCCGCCACAGGATATCCATGTGCGGTGTGGTTCCCACGACTATCGTTCTCGAGGCATGCAAGGCACTGGGTGCAGGCAAGGCTGAGTTGGTCCAGTATGCCACATCAGGAGATGTGACCGGCGATTATGCCCAGGTTGTGGGATATGCGGGCTTTATTGTCTATTAATACCTATGTTGAGCGGTTCAACGTTCACGGTTCCTGGTTGAAGAGCCCTAAGTCTCTGATATCAAAACTATGATGCCTCAAGTAGTAAGGTTCAGCGGTTCAGAGGTTCAACGTTCAGAGGTTAAAACCGTGAACCGTGAACCGTGAACCGTGAACCGTGAACCGTAAAGTGATAGATGTCAATATATTATAACCTCTGAACCCTGAACCTCTGAACCCTGAACCCTGAACCCTGAACCCTGAACCCTGAACCCTGAACCCTGACAACCCGAGTAGTTACAACTTAAGGACATATCAAAACATGGAAGAAGTTCGAACACGCTTTCCTCCGAGCCCGACCGGATACCTTCATATCGGCGGTGCCCGGACGGCTATCTTTAACTGGCTTTTTGCTCAAAAGACAGGCGGTAAGTTGATCCTTAGGATCGAGGATACGGACGCGGAGAGGTTTTCCGAAGAATCGATCAAGGGGATTATTGAAAGCCTGAGATGGCTTGGCATTACCTGGGATGAAGGCCCTTATTCCCAGTCCCGGTTCATCAAGGAGCATGTGGCGGCAGCACAGAAACTCGTCGAGTCGGGTCATGCCTACAAGTGTTTCTGTACAAAAGAGGAGCTTGATCGAAAGCGTGAAGAGGCGCGCATCAAAAAGACCGCGTTACAGTATGATGGCACTTGTCGCAATTTAACACCCGAGGAGATTGCGAAAAAGGAAGCGGCCGGGATGCCGTACACGATTCGTTTGAAGGTGCCCCGTGGGGGAGGCTTTGTTAGTTTTGAAGACATCGTTTATGGGATTATTGAAAAGAAGTATGAAGACATAGAGGATTTTGTGATCGTCCGTTCCAATGGGCGGCCTCTGTATATCCTTTCCAACGCGGTCGATGACATCCGTGATCGGATCACCCACGTCATTCGCGGACAGGATGGGTTGGCAAATACACCCAAGCAAATCTTGATCTATAAGGCCCTTGGCGCACCGATTCCAAAATTTGCCCACATGTCTCTCACCCTGGATCCCAAAAAGGCCAAGATTTCCAAACGCACCCACGGCGAATTGGTTGCAGTCCATTTCTACAAGGAGCACGGTTTCCTGCCATGGGCATTTGTAAACTATCTGGTTCTTCTAGGATGGTCAACGCCTGATTCGAGGGAGATCTTTTCCAAGGAAGAACTGATCGAAGCATTCTCATTGGAAGGGATCAGTCGGGCCAATGCCATCTTTGATGTCAGGAAGGATGATCCGAAATTCTTTACTGACCCAAAGGCCATCAGTATCAATACCCACTACCTGAGAAGTCTTCCCGTTGAAGAGATTGAGCCCCACGTCAGGGCACAGTTGGAAAAGGCAGGGATATGGGACCCGGATTTTCAGGGGGCAAAGCGCGATTGGTTTCTTCGTACGATCAACCTTATTCGAAGCAGGTATCATGTAACCACCGATTTTGTGACCCTTGGTCGTGCCTATTTCTCCGACGACTATCCCACCGACCCCAAGGCCTTGAAGAAGAACATCCTTAAGCATGAAGGGCTGAAAGAGTGGTTCCCCGTCCTGGCGGATCGCCTGCAGGCCTTAGAGACCTTTACGGCCGAGGAGGCCGAGCAGGTGATCCGTAAGATGGCTGAAGAGTTCGGAATCAAAGCAGGGATACTGATCAACGGTATTCGAACTGCGGTGACTGGTCAGGCAGTTGGCCCTGGGCTTTTTGATGTCCTCATCGCTATGGGACAGAGGCGTGTGGTAGAGCGCCTGCACAAGGCCGTGACGTTCTTCGGGTAAATACATGACCCCGACAGGTCGGAACCAAAAAAAGAACTAATCACGAAAACACGAAAGTACGAAAACACGAAAAGAAACAAGTTCAAATACTAAAACCAAATGTCAAGTCAAATCCCAATGACAAATTACCAAAGTTTCTCACATTGAATTTCGGCGCATTGCATTTGTTTGGGCTTTGGTCTTTTTCGTGTTTTCGTCATTTCGTGCTTTCGTGATTGTCTTTTAAAATTTTCTGCCAGAAAAAACACGAACTTCATTATAGATATTAACAAAACCTTGGCAATGGAGAAAAGAGAGAACTGCGGCTATGACCACGACCGATTCAACATGTTCCCCCAACTTCATTCGTAATATCATCGCGGAAGACTTGAAGGCGAACAAGAACGAAGGTCGAGTCATGACCCGATTTCCACCGGAGCCGAACGGCTATCTGCATATTGGGCACGCCAAGTCCATCTGCCTCAATTTTGGTATTGCTGCTGAATACGGGGGCGTTTGCAATCTGCGATTCGATGACACGAATCCAAGCAAGGAGGACATTGAATATGTGGAATCGATCAAATCGGACGTTCGATGGCTCGGATTCGATTGGGGGGATCGGCTGTTTTACGCATCTGACTACTTCGAGAAGCTATACGAGTACGCTGTGCAGTTAATAAAACAAGGCAAGGCGTATGTTTGCGACTTGAGCGCAGAGGAAATCAGAGAGTACCGCGGTACCCTGACTCAGCCAGGCAAAGAAAGCCCGTATCGCACACGTTCGGTCGAAGAGAACCTGGACCTGTTCGAGCGCATGCGGGCAGGCGAATTCGAGGACGGTTCTCGCGTCCTTCGAGCAAAAATTGATATGATCTCTCCGAATCTGAACATGCGAGATCCGACCATCTACCGGATTCGACGGGCAGAACATCACAGGACGGGCAACAAGTGGTGCATCTATCCGTTGTACGACTTTGCCCATTGCCTTTCGGATTCCATCGAAGGGATCACACATTCCCTTTGTTCCCTGGAATTTGAAGATAATCGCCCATTGTACGACTGGTTCCTTGACGAGTTGAAGGTCTATCATCCACAGCAAATCGAGTTCGCTCGCCTCAATCTCACCTACACCGTGCTGAGTAAGCGAAAGCTTGTGCAATTGGTAGAACAAAGGTATGTCAGCGGATGGGACGATCCACGAATGCCCACGATTTCGGGTATGCGGAGGCGTGGATACACACCAGAGTCAATCCGAAACTTTTGTGAGCGCATCGGAGTAGCCAAGAGGGATAGTATCGTCGACATGGCACTGCTCGAGTATTGCATCCGCGAAGATTTGAATCAAAGAGCGCCCCGTGTAATGGGAGTGTTGCGACCACTTCGCCTCGTCATAGACAACTATCCGGAAGGCCAGGTGGAAGACCTGGAGGCCATAAACAATCCGGAGGATCCCGGTATGGGGTCTCGGAAGGTTCCTTTTTCACGCGAGCTGTACATTGAACGAGAGGATTTTCTTGAAGACCCGCCGAAAAAGTTCTTCCGTTTGGCCCCCGGTCGTGAGGTACGGCTAAAACATGCATATTATATCACATGTGTGGGTGTGGTTAAGGATGAACAAACCGGCGAAATTGTGGAGCTGCACTGTACCTACGATCCGGAGACACGAGGTGGTTGGTCTGAAGACGGACGCAAGGTCAAAGGAACACTGCACTGGGTTTCGGCTGCCCACTCGCTCAAAGCCGAAGTTCGCTTGTATGATTATCTCTTCGTAAAGGCAAACCCGGACGATGAAAAGAATGGTCCTGATTTCAAAGCTTATTTGAATCCGAACTCGCTGGAGACGTTGACGTCGTGCCGAGTTGAACCAGATCTGGCAGGTGCGACACCGGGAAGTCGCTACCAATTCCTGAGACAGGGCTATTTCTGTATCGATTCCCGGGATTCTTCCGATGGAGCGCTCGTGTTCAATAGGACAGTAACGCTACGTGATTCATGGGCCAAGATTGCGAAGAAGAAGGAGTAGAGTGGCTGGGAGGCAAGGATTCGAACCTTGGTTGGCGGAGTCAGAGTCCGCAGTCCTACCGCTGAACGACCTCCCATTAGACTTATTTTTTAATGTTACACAAAATCTGAAAGAGAGTCAACGAAAAATCTGTTGTTGCTTCCCCCTTTCCGACATGAAAAGCACATAGAAACAAAACTTGACAAATGCCCTCAAAATCAATAATAAAGCGGATAAAGTTTTACTGAAAGGGTTTCCGAGAATTCTGAATTTTGGGGCTGGAGAGACTGCGGGAAGGATATCATGGAGCAGGTGCTACTACTGAATGCCACCTTTGAGCCTTTAAAGGTAATTGACTGGAAAAGGGCCATAAGACTTCTCACCTTGCAAAAAGTGGAGGTGCTGGAGCAGTACGACAGGGAGATCCGCTCGGTTACCTTTGCCATCAAACTCCCGGCTGTCCTTCGTTTGCTCAGATACGTAAGGTACAGGAAAAAAGATATCAAATTTTCCCGGGCAAACATCTATGCCCGAGACAATTTCCAATGCCAGTACTGCGGACACGGATTTGAATCTCAAGATCTGACCTTCGATCATGTAGTCCCCAAAAGATACGGGGGAAAGACCGAGTGGAGCAATATTGTTACGTGCTGTTACAGGTGTAACGGGAGAAAGGGAGCCAGGACTCTCAAGGAGTCAGGTTTCAAGCTTCTGAAAAACCCCATAAAGCCCGACTGGGTACCCTTCCTTATGATCACCATTGGCGTCAGGACTGTTCCCGAGTCCTGGCGAGATTATCTGTACTGGAATCTGGAGTTGAAGGATTCTTAGGGTGATCGTCCCCAACCACCTCCACCGGGCGTGTTGATGATGATGGTCTCCCCTTTGGACGCCTGAAAAGTGGTGCGGCTCGGAAGGGGCACCTCAGTCCCATCCGTGCGTCTCAAATGATTGTTGCCACAGGTTCCGTCACCGCCCCCGGCTATCCCTCTGGGCGGAAAACGTCTTCTTTCCGATTGAATGGATACGACAGCATCTTCAAGGAGAAGGAGTTCACGGGTCACCCCCATCCCTCCTGTATGGAGGCCAGCACCTCCTGATCCTTCCCTCAGTTCGGTCTTGAGGACCCGTATGGGATAGACGCTTTCCAGGACCTCGGTCGGTGTGGTGGCCGTGTTGGTCATATGGACCTGGACGGCGCAAGCCCCGTCGCACTTCGGGCTTGCGCCCATACCGCCCGCTATCGTCTCGTAATAGGTCTTTTCCTTCCATCCCAGCGCAAGGTTGTTCATCGTGCCCTGGCCCTGGGCCGGGATCTGGCCAGGTAGAAGATCCTTTAGGGCAAGCAGGAGTACGTCAACAATCCTTTGGGAGGTTTCCACATTTCCGGAACTAACGGCTGCTGGCGGCTGTGGATTGAGGAGGGTGCCTTCGGGTGCCACGACATCCAAGGTCTCATAACATCCATGGTTGGGCGGGATATCGGCAGGGAGAAGACATCTTAGGACATAATAGACAGCCGACGTGGTCACGCTGATGGGCGCGTTGGCATTTCCGTCACTTTCGGGTGCGGTCCCTGTAAAATCGATTTCAAACCGATCTCCTTCGAGCTTTACTTTAACTGTGATGGGGATAGGCTTTTTTTCGCCGTCCAAATTGTCGGATGCATCAGACATGCCGTCAGGAAGCGCCGAGAGATGGGCGGCCACCCTTGATCTCGTATAATCGATAATAGCCTCGACAAAGCTATCAAAGGCTACCTCGCCGTATCGGCGGATAAAATCAATGCATCTGCACACCCCGAGACGGTTGGCCCCGACCTGGGCATTCAAGTCCCCGATCCGCTCAGTCGGGTTTCTGGTTTCTTTTTCAAACACCTTCAGCACGCCTTTTTCAATGACGCCCTTTCTTACAAATAGGGTAGGGGGAATGACGATCCCCTCTTCATAAAGCGTGCTGCTTGTCCCTGGCATGGATCCTGGGGTCTTCCCGCCTACATCTGCGTGATGGGCACGGTTGACTGCATATCCCTTAAGTCTTCCCTGCCAGAAAAAAGGGGCGATCAGGGTGATGTCCGGAAGGTGAGAGCCTCCCCGGTAGGGGTCGTTTACAATCACCTGATCACCGGGAGATAGCTGCGGGAAATCGGTCGTCACCGCCTCAACAGCCAGGGGCATTGCACCAAGATGCACAGGGATGTGCTCGGCCTGAGCAATAAGGCGGCCTTTGGAGTCAAACAGGGCGCAGCTTTCATCCAGGCGTTCTTTGATATTGGGAGAAAAGGCAGTTCGCCTGAGATTGGCCCCCATCTCCTCGGGGATGGCTAAGATGAGGTGCTTGAAGACTTCAAGGGTTACCGGGTCAAGGATGGACATTGTCTTACCTCATAAAAGATCCTCTCGCCCGCTTCCTCCGGTCGCTTGAGCTCACAGAGACCTCAGAGATTAAACACTTTGTCTGATTTTTTGAGAGGAAAAATCAGACAAAATTCCCAGCCACTGACGTGGCATTTATTACCTGGTGTATGCCAACGTTGACGGCTTCGTAAAAAGTCCAACTTCTGCGTTGCGCTGCATCCCCGCCCTGTTAAATTCTCGCCATGCGAGACGGCGGAGCCGATTTAACAGGGTAAATCACTGCGGCGTATAAGTACGCCTCATTCCTCAGGATTGCGCCTGACGGCTTAAAAAGAGGTGCGCGCCTTCAATTTGGAGCTTTTTACTTTGCCGTCCAATGCGGACTTTTTACGAGACCATCAACGTTGAGCAGAGAAATAAGGACTTGCTACGTGGAACATCTCCCGCGATAGCGGGATAGCAGTTTGAGTTGAATCCTCCTCTCAAGGATTCAGCTCAAAAGCTCTGTGCCTCTGTGCGCTCTGTGAGAGACAAGAGATCCTCCGTTTTTGCTTACTTTACTTCTATCTTCAGGCAACTATTTTCTTCCATAGAGATGTCACAGCCGTGTGGTACAAACACGGTGCATCCCTCATCTTCGATCACCAGGGGTCCATGGTTGTGAAAGGATGACCCAAGGTGGCCTCGATAGTATACCGGTGCAGTCTCCCATCCTGATGAAAGCAGGATTTTTCTTTTGCTGGTTGGTTGGCGCTTTGCAGAGGACTTGACCCCTGGCAGGGCGATCTCATCCCTTGAGGTCACGGCTGAAAGCCTCACCGTAACAACTTCCACGTGAGGCCCTTGTTCCAGTGCATATCCATATCGCTTCTTGAACGTCAGGCGGAAGCTTTCTGCCATGTCGGCTTCCTTGCTGTAGGCTACGGGGAGATGAAAGCCCTGGCCCTCGTACCGCATATCCAGAACGGACCTAAAACCCGTATCTTTGTGAGCCAAGCCCTGGCGGGCCAGAGATCTGAGGGCCTCTTCCTTGAACCGGTTCAATATCCTCTCCACTTCCTGTTGGGTCTTGGTGTTCCATCTGGCAATGAAGGTTTCCCCGAAATCGAGCTTTACGTCCGAAAGGAGAATCCCCAAGGCCGAGAACATGCCGGCCATAGGCGGGACCAGAACCTCTCGGATGCCGAGTTCTCTTGCAAGTTCTGCCGCATGAATGGGGCCAGCACCGCCAAAGGCAAACAGGGTACAATCCCTGGCATCGATCCCTTTTTCTACTGTCGTCCTTCGAATACCCCTCAGCATGTTGGCATTGACCACAGAGCGCACGCCGAGAATGGCCTCCTCTACACTCAGGCCAGCCGATGCTGCGAGTGGTTCAAATGCCTGTCTGGCCTTGTCAGGGTTGAGGCTAATATCGGTCCCCAAAAAGGAGATTGGGTCGAGAATCCCGGACAGAAGGTTTGCATCGGTCACAGTCGGCAGTTTCCCGCCCCGGTTGTAGCAGGCAGGACCCGGCTCAGAACCCGCGCTCTGTGGGCCTACGCGTAGTGCCCCGCCCTTGTCCACCCAGGCAATGGATCCCCCGCCTGCTCCTATGGTGGTGATATCAAGGATGGGGAGCCGGATAGGGAGTCCGTCGATCTCCCCTTCCTCTGTCCACAGAGGGGCGTAGTCTACAATGGCCGAAAAGTCTGCGCTCGTGCCACCCATGTCAAAGGTGATCAAATCTTTTCTTTTCATGCGCTTTCCGAGCAAGAGGCCCCCCGAAACGCCGCCCGCCGGACCGGATAGCAACATCTCCACCGGGAATACTTCCCTCGATGTTGCCACACCACCCCCAGATTTCATAATGTAGTAGTCAAGAGGCCCTCCCACAGCCTGGATCGCCTCGCGTATCTTTTCCGCGTAAGTATGCACGATGGGCTGGACAAAGGCATTTATGGCTGTGGTGGAGGCCCTTTCAAACTCCCTGAACTCGGGGATGATTTCAGATGACCTCGATACTAGAATTCCTCTCTTTGTAAATTCCTCTTCAAGGAGAATCTCGTGAGCAGGGTTCTTGTAAGAATACAGGAGGCAAATCGCCACTGCACCTGCCCCTGCTTCTATGATGTGATCTGCCACAGCGGCTGCATCGGTTTGCGACAGAGGCAAGATAACCTTCCCATCAGGGGCAAGGCGTTCAGAAACCTCAAAGCATAGACCCCGGGTAACCACGGGTTTTGACCGCGCACAATCAAAGTCATAAAGCCTGGGCCTTTGCTGCCTGGCAATATAGAGGAGATCCTTGAAACCCTTGGTAGTAAGAAAGGCCACCCTTGCTCCTTTTCTTTCAAGCAGCGCATTGGTGGCCACTGTGGTGCCATGGGAGAAAGAGAAGACGGATGGGAGCGTCCATATCATCTCGGTCACGGCACGATCAGGGGAGGCTGGCGTAGAAAGAACTTTCCAGCCCTTGATGCCGTCTCGGTCCAGGGTGACCACATCCGTGAAGGTTCCCCCAATGTCGGTAGCGACTCTCATGTCTTGTCGGTTTAGCCGGTTGAGCCCGTTGAGCCGGTTAAAAGCCAGGTTCCGTAAGATTACAACACTCAGTTTTGATCAATTTTTTTCGGGCTCCTTTTGCTTGTTGATGACAGGTTCCATGTTTTGTTCTCCGGTCTACTATACAGAGTGTGCACGATCTCGTGATAGAAAAAATGTGTGGGATGTTGTGAAAGATGCCATCTATGTCTTATGCTCTATACACGACCAACCAACTAACCGGCCAAACCGGCTCAACCGGCAAACGGGCTCAACCGGCCAAACTGAAGAATGCGACAAAAGCGCTCGGACCTGGACAAGACCTCAAGGCTTTCCCATACCCCTTTCTCTTTGTGGGCTTCAAGGGTCATGATGGGCCTCAGGTGGTTTTCCTCCATGTACTCGAACAGGTGCTCGAAATCGATCTTGCCCTGCCCGATGGCCAGATGATCATCACTGTTTCCGTCATTGTCGTGTAAATGGACTTCCTTCAGGAACGGTCCCAGGGCCGTTAGCCAGCCCTTCATGTTCGTTTCAGAAAACACGTTCATGTGGCCCGCATCAAAACAGAAGCCCGCTTTTTCCGTGTTCAATGCGCTGAGAAGTCTAAGAAGCAGCCCTGGGGTTTTTTCGTATACGTTCTCGATCATTAGTGTTGTTCGGGTACCCTGGAGGTCCTTGACAAGGGGTGCCCACGTCTCAACGGCAGTGTCGAGCCACTCGTCTTCTACTTCGTGGTATCTTTTTCTGTCATACCCTGTGTGGCAGACAATAGAGAGTGGTTCAAACAGGGGAATTATGTCGAATGCTTCTCTCAGGCGCTCTCGACTTGCTTTCAAGATCTTCTTGTCCATGCCGCCTGGCACAAGGTCATAGAATGGTCCGTGCAGCGTGATTAAGAGACCTTCCTGTTGAAGGATAGAGGCGATTTCCAAGAATTCTTTCTTGGAGTGTGTATCAATGACTCCCCCATCGATGCCGATTTCAGGATTGATCCTCTTCTCAAGGACCATGGGCAGGTATTTCTCTTTCAGTAGTCTGAAAGGGACACATATCTGAATTCTTCTTATGATATCTTCAAACATCACCAATATCTAAACGTCTCGGAAATTCTACAACATTTGAGAAATATTCGATGATAGACTGTCAATAAGCCCATCCAGTAGATTTTCAGCCCGGTGTAACTCATTGGCTGAATCAAAGTGCGATACCAGCTCTTGCAAGATGATGTCATATCTGGACGTGGTCTCCCCGATTGCCTCGTAATGTATAGGGGGATTGGGATAAAGCTGATCCCCAAAGAAGTAATTACCCAATCTCGTGAAGGGGTCGGGCCGGAAAGGCCAGTGGAGCTTTAGCTCCAGGAATTCTCGAACAGTCTCAAGGCATTTCTTGTCTTTGAGTAGCTCTTCCTTTGTTATCGGCTGATTGAGGCGCCTTTCCACCTCTCGGAAAAATGTGCTTAACATCTTCGTCTCTGTTATTGCAAGTCCATACATGTACCAGTCCCTTGCCGCTTCGCGGACAATCTCTTTGAAGGCCCTGGGCAGATGGTAGTAAGATGGACAGAAATAAACCCTGCACGCCATTCCTCCATAGAGACTGAGCCCTCTGAAATCTATTCCTTTGTTCCCGTCGGCTACCGGATGTAGCAGGCAGCCCACCCGCGAACGTTTTGTACCCACCAGGCCTATATACGGACAGTGGTGAAATTCCGGAAAAGGCCTTTTCTGTGATTCCCTTGCCTCGATCTTTTCTTTGAAGGCAAGGATAGCATCCATATCCCGCGGAACGCGTGCGAAAGTGTCGGTGCGGTGGGTTAGCATCTCCATTAACGCTTCGAAGGATGGATCAACTACATTATACAAACCACAGCATGCCCCACAGGAGATTTCTTCATTGACCTGGCAAAGGTAAACCCCGCCAGGCACCCCGTTGTCCATGTTGCATCGAATAGGCATTGCAAGAACCTTGATCGAGTTTGCTGTGCTTGTTCAGCAATAATCTGCATAAAGAGAAAAATATTATCGGCTTGCAAAACAATGACGTCCTAATAGCATAAGATCGGACAACAAGAAAGGACCGTGCAGAAGGAAGGTTCTTACGGAAAAGGTTTATAGAGAAGCTTCTTGACAATGTCTAAGCATTATAATATACTGAAATTCCTTCAAGAAAGACCAAGATATCTTAAACGACCGATTTTTTTAGCAGAAGCACTTCCCCGGTGGCTATCTATTTTTGCGTCTCGGAATTCCTATAACTGCTTGTAATTATTGATATTTCAGTGGCAATCACTCTATGGAATCAATATGGAATGAAGGGCACGAAGTGTGATGTTCCAATTGCGTAGCGTAGCTAAGTTCCTTGATATGTTGTTGTCGGTTTGGGAAGGATAGGTGTCCCAAATACATGGTCAAGGCGGTTCCAACAGAAGGAGGTGACAAGGTGAAAAAACATTTTGAAAGGCTGTGTCTGTTGCTGCTCATCTTCTTCGTCTATTCATGTGCGTCTCAGCCTGTCACTCCACCAGAGTGGCGATACGAAAAAGAGGCTATCGAACTTCAGGTAAAGGCGGATTCTCAATTGAATCTCTATGAGGGAATGCCCCATACCCTCCTCATTTGTGTCTATCAACTCAAAGCCCCGAATGCTTTTAATCAGCTCACCGAAGACGATGACGGGCTTTATAAGCTCCTGGAATGTAGCCGTTTTGACGCCAGCGTGGCCAGTTCCAAGAGATTGGTCATTCCCACGGGGCAAGATTTGACCTTTACCTTGGACCGGGCCGAAGGTGGAAAGTATGTAGCCATTGTAGCCGGTTACTATTTGCTCCAAAAAGAAGGAATGGTACGGCTTTTTGACGTTCCGGTTGTTGTGGAGAAAAAGGGATGGATCAAGCGTACTATGATTGCAAAACCAGGCCCCTTGAGTATCGAAGTTACGTTGGGTCCACAAGGAATTCAGAAGGCCGGGGAAACAGTTCCTTCAGCCCCACCTTCGGGGAACCGGGGACCTTGAAATCCAGAAAGCTGCTCTGGGGAATAGGTCTTTTGATCTTCTAAGGGGTGAATTGGTATTCCCGGATATGACTTACGTGGTTTTCCCCGGCAATGCCCTTATTGAGGCCCGTTCTTTTGATGATGCCTGGGAAGCTAAGGGGGACGTTCTTAACTATTTAACTTGATAATCTCAAGAGGCGAGAAGCTGGCAAGGCATAGAAAATATTCGCTGGTTGGGTAAACTTAAGTTAAAAAGTTAACTACGTCCCCATTGGCTCCTTTCCCGCTGCCATCTCCTCCAGAACCTTTCTTTGCCGCGCAGACAGGGCTCAGGAAACCCTCCGAACCTTAACAAGCTCCTGAAATCATCCATCGTAGGCTCTTTGTTCAGTTCCGTTAGGGAAAACGGGTGAAGCCGGTAATAGTGATATCTCCCTTGAAGGGAATCGCCACCTTTGCTGTAATAGTCCAGCCTCGCCGAACCTGTGATGATAAATGACACCTCGGATTTGTTCGTATCATAGAACCCCTTTAGGAGATTTCGCCATCTTGCAAACTTGTGGATCTCGTCCAGGACAATGCATTTCTGTCTTGCCGGCAATTCCCCCTTTAGCAGCGATGATCGTGTGGGGATATGATCCCAATTAAGATATGCGGGATGCTTTTCAGTGGGTTCGGACAGGAAAGTCAGGGCAAAAGTGGTCTTTCCGACCTGTCTGGGGCCGCCTACGAACACCATCCGATCCTTCAGATCCTCGCTGACAGGATTCTTCAGATATCGTTTATGTATGTTTTCCATAGCAAAATCGATATAACACGACTTTACTCATGAGTAAAGTCGAATAAGCATGATTTTTTTATTTTCTGACGGATTCCGGTGTGCTGTCTGCTACTTGGCATGGTCAGACCCGCGCAAGAGGCGCGTTCATGGTAGGGTTGGCAGGTTGTAGGAGGATGTGGTTTTGAGATTCTCTCTCATTTTATTAAACCATGGCAACGGCTGGCTAGTTCTTTAGTTGTTTTTAGAGGTTATGACACTTACTTACTTATTTATCTACGTCCCCATTGGTCCACTATATTCCCTATATTCCCCTATATTCCTCTCGTGATGTTCGCCTCCTCTTTCTCTTTCGGCCGTGAGCAGCAGGGGGTTCCTTACATCCAATTCACGCTAGCCTTTTCTGCGCCACTTTTTTACTTCACGCAGTATCCGGACATCTTCCTGGTGCCGCGGATTGTCTATGCGGCTCTTAATGCGAATGAGACTGTCAAGGTCTATCCAGTTAGCTTTAGCGCTGCCATACTGTCCTTTGATTCGTTTCTTCCAGGCCGTTTCGAATCTCGCACCCCTAACATGACGGAGTAGGTCTATCCTGTCCGGCGCGACTCCCAACTGCAGGATTTCTCCCGGGCTTTCAGCGCTCAGCAGATAAGGACTTCCGAACTCGGTTAGAGCAGCATTGGCTCGTCTTACATTTTCAGGTGAGGGATCAATCCACAGATCCATATCCTTGGTATAACGAGGTTTTGCATGGTAAATGAAGGCAAGGCCGCCAATGATGATATACCTGACCTTGTGTTTGTCCAGCATTTCAAGCATATCTTCAAAATCTCCTGCGGCTTCCATTGTCATGACTCCTCTTCTTTGGCTGCACTGCTTTTCAAACGTGACCGTTCGACTTTCTTCACGTCTTCGCGAATTGCCACCAACGCTGACAGGCGCTGTTCAGGGGTTTGGCGCTGCCAGAAATCCAGATCCCATTTTTCGGCATCTTCGAAGCTTGGTGCGCGGTGAGCAACTATGCGTGTTCGGCGTTTTGCAGAGCGTTCCCTGATTCCCATTCTTGGTTCTCCTTTTCTGTGAGAAGTCCGGACGTCCCAAAAGTTCCTAGCCAATAGCGTCCCCAAGATTTGCAAGCAACCTCTCAAATTCAAGCCCCGGCCCGATGCATTGCCATCCTTCTTTTTTCAACTGGGTTCCGGTTGCCTTGAAGTCAACACCTTCCAGCTCTTCCAAAACATGAGCACGCCCTCGCTCATCGACCCAGAAGGAAACTGCCTTGCCTGCCTTTGTGAGCAGGATGTAGCGGCCGCTTGTATGCTGAAACACACGCTGATTTTTTAGCTTCTCCTTATTCTCTTCTGCCATCCATCTCTTCCCGTCAGGGTTCCATCCTACAGATTGGAGAAAAAAAGGGAACGCCCTTTGGTTTTGCAGGTTTCAGTTTAAGGTTCCATGGGTCCGCTACAACGCTCAATTCCTCTCTATCTTCCACTTTCTTGCCATCACGAACCGGCTCTAAAAGCATTACTTAGAAACTGTAAAACTAAAGAGCGTCGCCAAACTTCACTCAAACTTCACTAATGTCCAGACGTCCCCGTTATCCTTTCTTTGTATAGCTCCTATTCGGTTATTTATTCTTATCCCTCAGCATGTCCGCAAGTCCAGCAAAAGGGTTGTGTGTAAGGGGATCAGTTTGTTCGTCAATGATCTTATCACTTTCACCTTCCATATGATCCAGATATCGTCTGTGTTCATTATCATGGCAATAGATGCATAGGTTCTCCCAGTTACTCCCGTCCGGAGGATTGTTGTCGTGGTTGTGGTCTTTGTGGTGGACGGTAAGCATGCGCAGATTCTTATGGGTAAAATCCCGGCCACAGCGGGCACATACCCAGGGGTGGATTTTCAAGGACTGCTCGCGGTAACCTTTCAGGCGATCCTCCCGGGCCTTACGGGCTTGTGCCACAATCCGATCCATCTCATCATTGCTTAACTTGCCGCTTTCTCTTTCCTCCAAATCTACCACTCAGGGTCCCTGTCCAGCCACTCCATTATCTTCTCTGGCTTCTTATCTTTGCACTTTTTCAACAGCGACTTGTACTTCTCCAGGTCAAAGGCTCTTCTTTGCTGCAAGGTATTCAAAATCAATGGCGCAAGTATTGCACCTACGAGATGTACTGTGTTATGGTGAGAAACCTTTTGCTTTCTCATAGAATTGTAGAACTGATACGTCTCAATGGGTTCCTTTGCCTCCAGTTGATTTTCGACAATGGTATGAAATGTGATGTGAAGAAAAGGATCGGTCTCAGATTCCGGGTCAAATTGATGGTCACCCAAAACATCAGCCATTTCAAACTGGTTAAAGTATTCATCCTGATGCTCCAGCATGAGTTCTGCCAACCGTCTTTCCTGCCCATCCAACACATCCAGGTCCCCGCTTTTGGCTACCTGCCAAATCATATGCATACGTTCTCGATTAAGCCTTCTCAATTCGCTGAACATTTCATCTCTTTTCATTCTGTTACCCTTATCCTTTCATGCCCGTAGGGTCCGACCAGAATAATCGGTTCCTTAGTTATTTTTAGATGTTATGATACTTACTTATTTATCTACGTCCCCATCGGTCTACATTGGTCTACGGCTAATTCCATCACAGAATCGGTTTAATGCTGGCTGTGTTGAGTTATTGAGTTATTTAAGGACGCATCTCTACCCTCATTTTGTATAGCACTGTAGTAAAATGCCTCTCTCTCAAAATGCCACAAAGGCAATTTAGCCTGATTCATTTAATGTTTACAATGATGCATTTTCCTTCTGAACATACTGTGCGCCACGCCCTTTCCCCAGTAAACCCTAACGTTGCAAAAGTCGAGGATGCCGCAGATCCAAGGCGTCGAGGGTGAAGCTGTAGTCATTTACTGAACAAGCATGTCACCACGAGTGATGTTCTCCATAAACCTCAAAAGTGTTACAACTGGGTGACATTATTGGTTATTTAACATCTCAGGCGTGTTGTTTATGCAACATTAGGGTAAAGTTAAAAATCCAGTAGCTGGCAATGGTTTCTCCCCTTTCGACCGAGAACCCCACGCCAGGGGAGCTCATTTCCAACCGCTTGGCCAGTTCTCTAAGCGACACCCCCAACTCACTGACTGCCCAAAAGCAGAAAAGACTCCTTGTTTTCACTTCTCGTTTCTGCTTACCCTTATGAATATCTTTCGACGCTCGATTCCACGGATCATGATGTGATGCAGGACACAGGGTGCGTCAAGGCGGGCTTGTCTTGGCATGGGATCTATTTCGCATTTACGCTTTCCTTTGTCAACTTAATTTTTTACCAGCGTCCCCATTCCCCATTCCCCAATCTGTAAATGTAAAGGGCGTCCCCAAGCTTCATTTCTTTCTTTTGTCTTTTAAAAAAGTCGCCTTTGAGGGGCCATCGCCCACTAACCGTTGTTCGATTTGGAATAGCTTAGTTGCTGACACAAGTTCCCCCAACTTTTTGTAGCCATAATTTCGTGGATCAAACTCCGGTGCCTGCTTGGCGATATTACTACCTACTGACGCAAGGTGAGCCCAGCCACTTTCGTCCGAAGATGCTTCAACAGCGTTTCGTAACAAATTAGCAAGCTTTGTGTCTTTCTTAAGTTCGTTGGTTGTTTTACGACCTATTTTCTCAGTGTGTTCATCTTTAGAGCGCAACACTTCAGTGAATATAAATTTATCACATGCAGCAACGAATGCTTTAGGCGTTTTTTTCTCCCCAAATCCATAAACAAAAAGACCGGCCTCTCTAATCCTTGATGCCAATTTAGTGAAATCACTATCGCTGGATACAATACAAAATCCGCCGAATTTGCCCGTGTAAAGTAAATCCATTGCGTCAATTATCAATGCACTATCTGTGGCATTTTTCCCTGAAGTATATCCAAATTGCTGTATGGGCTGTATCGAATACTGTAATAGAACTTCCTTCCACCCTTTAAGACCGGGTAGCGTCCAGTCACCGTAAATTCTTTTTACATTAGCTGTTCCATACTTTGCAATTTCCGATAGTAGCCCTTCAATAATTAAGGGTTGGGCGTTGTCTGCATCTATTAATACGGCCAATTTTTCAATTTTTTCGTCTGACATATTTCCCCTTTTATGCTTCTAAAACAAGTTGGTATATGGTTTCCGGCTAAATATCAGATCAAAAAACACTTGAGGGCAACATAAGGGACGTTCTCAACATTTAAAGCTATCAGTCATCAGCAACATAAAGCAAGGTCCCCTAATAGTTCCCTAATAGCAACCCAAAGTTTAAATGTTGAGAACGTCCCCAATACCCGCCCCGCCCTTCCCCAATACCCGCCCCGTTGTTATTTCTTCGGAAAGTACTTCACTCCAGAAATATTCTTGAAATCAGAATCTTGAGTCCAGATTTTGGCTTTGAATAACTTCGACGTTGCGAGGATAATACTGTCCGCCATTGGAAGACGATATTGTAGGCTGAGCTTTGAAGCAGCAATCGCTATCTTGACTGTTAAATCCACGACTGTTCCTTTTTGCATGGCAGCAGCAACTTGAAGCGCTTCATTCTCACTAGATTCACGAAGAACAACTTTAAAGACTTCATAGATCGTTACTGCCGGGACGACAAGCGAGGCCGTATCTTTCAATGGAACCAGGAAGTGTTTAGCGTTCGGTTCGTCTGCGAAGTATGCGAGCCAGCCGGAAGAATCAACGATATTCATACTCTATCTTCCTCCCGTTCGAATTCCGTGTTTATGCCTTTGAGAAATCCGCGAAGTTCTGTAATATCTCGTTCCGGGATAAACTCGATTCGCCCGTCATATTCTACGACTTGCATTTTTTGACCAGGACGAAGTCGTAAAGATTCCCTTACTGTTCTCGGGATAACGACTTGAAATTTTGGTGATACTGTGACTGTTTGCATGACAATACCTCCATCGATAATTATAAATATAACAATATTACGATCGATATGATCTTGTCAACCTTTTAGTGGCCAACGCTCGGCGAGAGGGGCTGGAAAAACCAAGAGAACATAAGGGACGTTCTCAACATTAGAGAACATAAGGGACATCTCAACATTTAAAGTTATCAATCATCAGCAACATAAAGCAAGGTCCCCTAATAGTTCCCTAATAGCAACCCAAAGTTTAAATGTTGAGAACGTCCCTAATACCCCTCCGTTCAATATCAACTAGTTGGCGTGGTCCGACCCCTCTTTTTTTGCTACAATTAATAATCCCTTGACCTGATTTCCTGACTGCTTCCTAATATCTGCTTTGGTTTCCTCTATTAATTGTAATCCATGACGCCTTAGGCAATCTTGAATATAT
>JAFDKF010000180.1 GCA_019307135.1 Deltaproteobacteria bacterium | reverse complement strand
CAATTACAGCACTCAAAAGAAACGGAGAGGGCAAAAGATGGTTTGAGAAAAGGAACTTGAAATTCAAAATGGCAGCGTGAAAAAAGGAGTAATCCTAACCGCACAGCTCGAAATTTTTTCATTTTCTTTCTTCCTTAGTCTTTTCGTAGTATTTCAAGTATCATGAGGAATCTTAATGCAATAACTCAATAAGTCGAGGTATTGACTCCTGGATTCCCTCCTTCTCGGGAATGACAACTGTATATATCTAATTACCCGTCATTCCCGCGAAGGCGGGAATCCAGAAAATTGGCCTACCAAAACATTTACCCGATTTATTGAGAAGATACATCAACCTACAAGACCTTCTTGGAAAACTTGTAGTGAAGCTGGAGGAAACACCAGTCGGCCTCAACATCATCCGCCACGGTTTCAACAAATTCGCCCGGCCAGAAATGACCATAGCCGAATTGGACTTCTAACCCTTTAAAGGGCGTAATATATTTTCCGATAATGTCAAATTCCACCCCAAGTTCGTTACCTGATTTGCCGGTTTTGTCTCTATAGACCTTTTGGTTCTGGTACCAGGCGTCTTTGTCTTCTGCGAGCCAGAACTTGTGCAGCTCTGCCTTGAAACCCAGGTTTTTGAAGGGTTTGAATTCCAGATTGGCCTGGGCATCCTGTAGATTCTTCCAGTCCATAAGGTTCATCCTGCCGTACATCTTGTCCCTTGCCCCGAACACCCCGTCAAAAGTGCCGCGATCTCTGTCTTTCGGGTCGTCGTCTCCGGAGGCATAGGAAAATTCAGTGCTAACCCGTGGGGTCCACGGAACTGTCTTGAATTTATAGCCGGCAAGCAGATGGTAACCATAGGCCTCTATGTCGTCATTTCCCCGCTCGCCGGTCTGCCAGACAAAGGTAAAATCGTAATCAAAACACGGCAAGATTTCGGCATAGCTCCGTATGCCGTAATAGTTTGAATAAAAATCGTCAAAGGTGTTGTCTTCGCTTTTAAAATTGTCGTGCGTATCCCATTTACTTACAAAAAAGGGCTCCAAATAGAACTTCCTGTCCTGCATTGGAATAAGGAAATGGCTGTAGACAGCACAACCTTCAAAGAAATGACGGTGATCGAGTGAGAACTTGTCAGGTTCATGGATAATGTTTCTGCCGTAAAATGTATCTACAAAGTTTTCTCCAAATCTGTATGACAGTTTCACTGCATCCCATATATATCGCCCAGTGTTACCCCATTCACCAGGCCCAAAAACCCTTTTGTCACCGTAGGCTATGATCTGCCTTCCTCCTTTGAAGCTGAATTTTTGATCAAAAAGATTCTTAAGCTCAAGATAGGTGTCAAACGGTTCCCAATGGTCTTCGTTTGGATTGTGTTCAAGTCCCAACCTTGAGTTATAGAAGGCGTCATCGGGAAGGGCCACATCATAAGCTCTTGAATCCTGTACGCCCGCAGAAATGTGCACATTCTTATGCGGGTTGAAATCGAATGTTAGCCGAATCCTCTGAAGCAAAAAGCTGTCATCCGATTCGCCTTTCGAGGGATTTTCCCCGTAAAACTTCTGATTGAAGTTGTCTTCGTATTCCCATCGGTACCTTATATCAGCGTTAAGCCTCAACAACTCATCCGTTGCCATCACTAAAGAGGCATTCATGATAAGCAGCAATGCGGCCACAAAGAATTTCTTGCACATGGCGATCTCCCTTCCTGATTTTAAGAAGATTGAAAACATAGTCTTTCCAGGTTTAAAATCTTGCTGGTTCCGGCAATTGTTGTCCCATAAAGGTATAGTGGCCGCTGGTATTTGTCTGAGAGAGAAATCAATTGAGACAGGCTGTCATTTACTACTGTTGAGCCGGTCGCCAAAATGACATCGCACGTTTTAAAAAGCTCTTCCGCCATTTTCCTTCCGTCCCATATAAGCACTCCATATCTCGTATTGTTAATATTGTCTTTATCGAGATCTGTTACTTTGATATTTTGATCAGGTAAGCTTTTAGAAAAATTGTCTATTATGGCTGGCTGGAATCCAATAATTCCAACATTGACATCGGTGCCGTAGTTATCAACAATAATTCTGGCTATCTCTTTAGCACACAATTCTGGCTCATTGTTTTTGCAGTGAATAGTCTTGTCGGCTGCATCCACGTATCGCATTACAGCATTCAGCGTAGCAATAAAAAGGGCTCGATCATTGTTATCTGTTAATTTTAATTCAAGTATTTTTTTAAGCTTACCCTTAAAATTGCTTGGGGCATCCGTAAAGGCCTGTCCCAGGGCATTCTTGAAATCCGCCTGGATTAAGAATTCCTTGCCCTGAAGCAAGGGAAAATCCTTCCTTTCTGTCTCACCTATAGCCTCTTTTGGCGTCAGGATCTTGGCTGTTATGTTGACCTCACTTTCCAAAAGCCCATTTACTTTAGCCAAATTAATTAGTGCTGTTTTCAGTTTTGTATACATCTTCCTTTTGCCTTTCACTTTTCACTTAGTCCCACTCTTTAGTCATGAGAGTTTAGTCTAAGCACTCACTATCTTTCTATTTAGTGTCTGAACGAAAACCCCTAATTGCGAACTGTCATTGCGAGGAGATAGGAGTTGCGAGGCGAAGCCGAAGCAAACCCCTGGAGATTCCTCGCTTCGCTCGGAACAGGCTCCGCAATCTCTATATTTTCAGGAGATTGCTTCGGTCGTACCTCCCCGCCTGCCAACGCCTGGCTTGCCGGGTAGTTGTAACGACGGCACAAATGGCACTGGCGGGCAGGCCTCGCAATGACAGGAAAACCATGATTTACGCGGTTTTCGGTCGGCACTATGTGGTGAGCTATTAGGATTTAGTTTCGCGAACTTCCACACTGGCGCATAAACGGCATTATGGACACTACTGGCGAAATTCAAAAAGCCCTGGAAACCCACATATGGACCGGCACATTTGAGCTGTGGAAAGAGACAAAAACCAATGCCGAATTTATGAGAAAGAGATTGTTCTTTAATTCCCCCCATAAAGACATCGGGCCTCAATTCATCAAGCAGGTGCTCCAGATCGTGTTCCGAGGCATCGTCTATGATGTAGGTGCCCGGGTTAACGGTCTGCCAGGTCTCCTTATACGTGGTCAAATCGCCAAACTGGGAGCCTGTAAAGACCACCTCTGTTCCCATATCATCCAGGGCCTTGATGAGAGAGGCCATGCGTGCAGCGCCGAAGAAAAGAGCGGCCCTTTTGCCCCTGAGTTTGGGTAAAAAACGGTCAAGCCCAGGTTTTATGGCCTTATATCCTGTGGCGATAACCCTTTCCGCCTCTCTTTCTAAGCCAAGAAATTGTCCGATCTTGCGCAGGCTGGCCATGGTCTGGGAAGGCCCCAGGAAAGTGACCTTCAAATAGGCTATTCCATACCTTTTCTGAAGGGCCTCTGCCAGGAAACGCCCTGAACTCTGGCAGACAAGCAGATTGAGTCTTACCCTGTGGGCAGCAATAATCCCTTCATAATCCGCATGACCTGTAAAGATGCAGCGAACCCTTATGCCCATCTTTTCCAAAAGGGATTTTAAGACCATGCTCTCGCCATTGATGTTGTAGTCGCCTATGATGTTTACATCGTAGTTTCCCACTTCCGTTCGTTGACCCTGGCCAATGAGGCGGTTTAAAAGGGATTCAAAGGCGATCCTGTGACCACTTGCCTGACTGTCTCCCTTGAAACCCGGGCAGTTGACAAAAATGACCGGACAGCCCAGTTCCTTTTCCATCTTCTTGCAGATGCTGTCTATGTCATCACCAATAATTGCCGTGCTGCATGTGGCATAAACAAAAATATATCTTGCATGAGGCATGATGGCCTTTGCCTCTTTAAGTGTCCTTATGAGTCTTTTCCCGCCGCCGAAGACAATATCTTTTTCTTCCAGAGCAGTGGAAAATACGCGAAAGGACCTGCCTCTCACAGTGCCGCCATAATAGGCGCAGCCCACAGGTCCATGTACTATATGAATAGCGTCTTCTAAAGGGGCGAGCATCCATCTTGCCCCATAAAAGGCACAGCTCCGCTGCGTGATCTCCCCCGGGGCGGATGGACGGCTGCAGAGGGGGAGAGTGATGCCCCCTTTTCTTTTTTGGACCAAATGGGCCTCTCTACACATATAGGTTTCGGAATTTCTACAACTCATTGCAATCATCTATCTTTCAGTGGCGCTTTTCTGAGCAATAATACGGAATGATGGAATATTGGAATGATGGAATATTGGGGATGAGAAGCAGAAAAAAATCATTTTCTAATTGTTTTCATTGGTTTTAACCCAATGTTCCAGTATTCCAACATTCCATTATTCCCATTGGGGCGAAGCCCCCAAGTTCTTATTGTTGTATACGATCATCAGGAAACTTGCTGTCCAGGAGCGTATTCACTATGAGGTCAAGCAGGTATTCACCTCCGCGATAGCCCACATAGGCCCGGCGCTGGTAGCCCACCCGGTCATATATTGGGAATCCAATACGCACCAGTGGCACATCGGCCTCTTTAGAGACATTCGCAGCCTTGGAATTGCCCAGGATCAGATCGATTTTATCCTTTTTGAGATAATCCTCCCATTCAAACATATCACTTCCATTTAAGATGACCGGTTTGAAATCATACTCATAGGCCGTTGCCCATACCTCCTTTACAAACGTCTTGCTTCCTGTCCCGCTCCCAATGATCGCTGGCTCCATACCCAGTTCACAGCAAAATCTTGTAGCAGCAGCGGCTATATCAGGGTCACCGTATATGGCCACACGCATCCCCATCGTGTAGTGGAAGGTATCAGCCATGGCGTCAATCAAGATGCCCCGTTCGTCCTTTATCTCATCCGCAATCGGTTTCCCTGTTATTTCTGCCAGGTTCTTTATGAACTCATCTGTATTGTGTATGCCCAAAGGCAGAGGACCGATTGCGGCCGGTATCTTAAACCTCTTTTCAAGGTGTTTAGCCCCTGCGCCCCCCTCATCCGGGCACAGGGCAAATGTCATCAGGGAATTGCCCATATTCACAATGTCCTCCACCCTTGTCCCGCCCTTGGGGTAATAAGGCATGGGCTGGGGCAGGCGCAAAGGGCAATCAAGGGTCTCGGATATGTCAAACAGGATCGTACCCTCTATATCCATCAGCTTAAGGATGTGTTTTATCTCCCTGATATCTCCGGGGGTAATCATGCCCGGGATGATATTTACCTTATTGTTGGGAGTGCTCCGTTTGGCCAGAGTCTTTAAAAATGCCGCGGCCGCCCGGTTATATCCCTCCACGTGAGAACCTGCAAAACTGGGGGTGTGGGTGATGACGAACTTGACCTCATCAAGGACCTCTGGGCCGAGTTTCTCCTCTAGCTCCTCCTCGGCCTCTTCCAGAAAGCCCTCCATGTCGTCTCCGATGATCTCGCTCGCGCAGACAGTGATAATGGCAATGACCTCGGGGCGATAACGGATAATAAGATTGCGCAATCCGTCGATAAAGTTCTTCCGCCCCCCGAATACGGCCGTATCTTCATGAAAGGAGGCCGTAGCGATGGAGACATGCTCCCTGAAGATGCGGGAGAAGGTATAGCGGGGATAGGTAGTGCAACCCTGTGCGCCCTGAACAAATGGGATGCATTTATGTACCCCCACGCCTGCCCACATGGCCCCAAAGGGCATGCAGATCCTGCCAGGATCTATGACAGCAGTCCTCTTGGAAGAAGGGATGATATCCTGATCCGGTGGTATGTATTCAGGGCAGATGGGCTGCTTTTCTATATACATCTGGTCATAGGTAATGCCCTCAATAGGTATCTCCGGTAAGGCATTGAGGTCTTCTATGGTCAACCTTCCATTTAATTTCAAAGATGTAGTCATGGTATTTCTCCTAAATAAAATTTTTATCCCTGACAAATTTCCAGACAGGTGCATAAACTCCCTCATGTATATCCCTGGCAAAGTTCACCATGCCCCTGAAGCAGGCATAAGGGCCCTTTTCATACGAATGGGAATTCACTTGTAAACACCGATATAATTCCGTACCAATTTCACTGGCCTGAATCCTTACCAAAACCACCGGTTACAATTTACCACTCTTGATTTATTTTATATTTTCTTCTCGAAAGATTCC